>NZ_SUEG01000080.1:0-25067 GCF_005063415.1 Mesorhizobium sp. | reverse complement strand
CGATGGCAGTGATAGCAAGACCGCGCTTTCGCACCTCCTCGCTGGCAATAGCAGTTCGACGGACACCGCCGCTTCCGGCGCCACCACCAGCAATGGCAGTGATAGCAAGACCGCGCTTTCGCACCTCCTCGCTGGCAATAGCAGTTCGACTGATGCCGCCGCCTCCGGCGCCACCACCAGCGATGGCAGTGATAGCAAGACCGCGCTTTCGCACCTCCTCGCCGGCAATGGCAGATCGACTGATGCCGCCGCTTCCGGCGCTACCACCAGCGATGGCAGTCACACCAAGACCGCACTGTCGCACCTGCGCACCGGCGACGGCAGCACGACGGACAGCAACCACGATAATGCCGGCGACAAGGTAAGCGAGGACGGCGGCGTTGGCCGCCTGTTGGCTGCGTTGAGCCATTCTCTTTCGGCGGGCTCGGAGCTTCTCCCGACCAACGACCCATCCGACAAGACGGCAACCAGCCTGATCCGCCACGGGTTCGCGCAAACCGTCCAGCCCGATGAAAATGTCGGCGCCCAGGCAAAGAACGGCGCCGCCGCCGAGATCATGTCGGGTCACGGAGGCAACGATGCCTTCGACTTCAGCAAGCTCCAGGACAAGCTCCACCTCGATCAATCCGCTCTTACCGAGCTTAAGTCGGGCGGGCTTTCATTGCATGCTACCCCTGCTGGTACGGCCACGGATGATGGTTCCCACCACATCATCTTTGACAGCTCAACCGGGTCGCTCTCTCTCGACAGCGACGCGGTCGACGGCGCAGCTCAAGCGCAGCTCGCCACCCATCTTCCGTGGCAGCACCACTCTTTGATCTGAAAACCGGAGCGGCGGACCTTCGACTCGAGTCGTGTCCGCCGCTCCGTCTTTGTGCAATTGCCACGGAAGCTTGACCAAGGAAGATGCGATACCGGCGGACATCCGACAGATCGAAGTTGGCCGCTTATCGCCAATGCGAATTTCGGATTTGCCACACTCTAAGCAGTCTCGGCAATTTTCAGCACGGTGTCGATCTCGGCCATCACCGCTGCCGGCAGCGGCCCTTTTTCCAGCGCGCCGAGATTGTCCTCGACCTGCTCGGGCCGCGTGAAGCCGGGAACCGGCAGGGCGATTGCCGACCTGGCGAGTATCCAGCCGAGCGCGCCCTGCGCAAGCGTGCGACCGCCCGAGGTGAGCAGGTCGCGGATTGCCGAGAGCCTTGACAGATAGTGCGGGTTGGCGGCGCCATCCCTGAAAAACACCATCCATTCGGCATTCCCGCCGCGCACGTCGTTGGTGGGCAGCCTCATGGCCGGCGTGTATTTGCCGGTGAGCAGCCCCATCGCCAGCGGCAGCCGGCTGAACGAGACGAGGTTCTCGCGCGCCGCAACGGCCATCAGCTCGTTCGCCGGGGTAAACACATTGAAGTCGTTCTCTACGGCGACGAACCCCTCGCGCGGCGCGTAGGCGGCAAGCCGTTCGCGGTGATCGGTACTCCAGCCGAAGCCGCCAATCTTGCCCTCCTGGCGCAACAGGCCGAGCGTATCGAACACCTCGCCGGCGCGTTCGATCGAATATTCGTTGATATGTAGCAGCACGACGTCGATAAAATCGCGCTGCAGGCGCTGCCGCGAATTGTCGATCGATGTCCGGATCGCTGCGGCAGAGGCATCCTCGGGAGCGATCTTGCGCGTTTCGGGATCGCCGAAATAGCCGACCTTGGTGACGATGACGGCTTCGTCCTTACCCTTCAACGCCTGCCCGAGGATCAGTTCGGCATTGCCGGCGCCATAGGCGGCAGCCGTGTCGAACACCCGCGCACCGATGTCATAGGCCATCGCCAGCGCGGCTTGCGACCTGATATCATCGACCTCGCCATAGATTGTCGCCGTGTCACGCCAGCGCGCGGGGCCACCCGCCGCCCAGGTGCCGATGCCGATGCGCGGTACGGAGCGGCCATCCCAAAGCTCCATCATCTGCATGCCCGCCTCCTCAACGACGCAAGCAGGCACGGCGGGCACGCTCGCGGATCTCTTCGCGAGAAATGCCGGCATCCGCCAATGTGCTGTCCGGAACCTGCCTCAGGCTCGCAAGCGTCTGGCGATAGGCAATCCAGCTGGCGAAACGGTATCGAAGTTCATCCAACATGATCGTCTCCTTTGGCCCGCAGAATGCCCGCGCGCCTGGGTTGGTCGGAAGAGCAAAACATCTGCGCCAATCGCATGCGCAATCGAAAGGGTTGAGGTCGCTTTTTGGCCAGCGGAGGCGCTTGTCACGTCCCGCCAGGCAGGATTGTCCAACGCCTCCATACTTGCGCGTGGTGCTCGCTTCGCGCTACAGCCACGGTCGCAAGGAGTTTTTCATTTCTGCAAAATGGATATCGGCTGGGACGATCTCAGGTTGTTTCTCGACGTTGCGCGGCTGGGTGGCTTGAGCGCAGCGACGGGAACCACGCGCCTCAGCGCAGCCACCCTTGGACGACGCGTCACCGCGCTCGAAAAGCAGATCGGCGAACCTCTGTTCGTGCGCCAGCAGACCGGCTATCGGCTGACCCCGGTCGGGGAAGAACTGCTGCGGCGCGCCGAAGACGTCGAGGCGGCAATGCAGTCGCTGACCCGCTGGCGCGAGGGAAATCTGCCCGACCGCATTGTCCGCATCTCGGCCGGGCCATGGACCTCGGCCTTCGTTTCCGCCCATATCGGCGAGATCTGGACGGTCGATGACGGCATAAGGGTGGAGCTTGTCACCACCACCGACCGGGTCGACATCGGCCGCCGTGCCGCCGACATCGGTATCCGCAGCGAGCGCCCGACCGAGCAGTGGCTGGCCGGCCGTCAGAGCGGCAAGGTCGCCCACGCCATTTATTCCGGACGCCACCTGATCAACGGCATCGCCGCCGGATTGTTCGTCGGCGTCACCGGCGAAGGCGCAAACATTGCCTCGGCGCGCTGGCTGCAAGCCCATCACGGCGACCGCATCGCCGTACGCGGCAACAACACCCATTCGGTGCGTGAACTGGTGGCCGCCGGCGCCGGCCTTTCGGTCTTTCCGTGCTTCGTCGGTGACGGCGATCCGCGGCTGGTTCGCGTCGCTCAGCCTATCCCCGAACTCGAAACCGACCAATGGATCGTCACCCATCACGAGGAACGTCACTCCCCGCCGGTACGGAAAGTCGCCGACCGGATCGCCGCCTTGATGCGGGCGCACCACCCGCTGTTTCGCGGCGAGACGCCGATCCGGTAAGCCTCAGGCGTCGATCGACCGCCGGCGAATCAAGAATCAGATACTTCGGCGGGCTCGACGATGTGCCGCTGCCGTTGAGGACGCCGGAGTGCGTGCGTTGCTCGTCGAGATCCCTGCCTTGGGTGGAGAGAGCGGTATAAGCGATCAGCACCGCCTATCCGGTCACTCGTCCTTCTGCCGGCTCATAGCCGTATGCTTCGCCCTTACGCACCACGCGACCGATGCCCGGCCAGCCAAGGTGCGCGCCGCCGATCCACGTCCCCGCCTCGGCCGCGTCACTGAAAACCTTTAGGCGGGTTGCGCGCGCGGTCAGCTGATCGTCGTCATAGCCCCAACTGAACGCGGGATTGCCGAACTGCAAGGCCGGCACATGAACGATGTCCCCGAAGAATAGGAAACGGTCCTCGTCCGTGTCGAACGCGTAGCCGGTATGACCGGCAGCATGACCGGGCAGGGCGACCGCCCTCAATCGCTCACCCACCTGGTCGCCATTCTGGACGGGCTTCAGCAGGGGCCGGAACTGCGCAAGGTGCGCGTAAGCGAAAAAGCTCTCCACAGCCGCCTCGGGAATTACGATCGCCTTCAAGTTCGGAAAGAGCACTCGGCCGTCGGGGGTCAAAAGTCCGTGCACATGATCCTGATGGGCGTGGGTGAGCGCCAAGACCGTGATCGAAGCCGGGTCGATCTTGGCTTCCGCCATGGCATGCTCAAGACACCCCACTGTCGGGGCCCAACCCCTCCTCCGCTGTCGATCAGAACGCCGTCAACGCCTGGACCTGCGAGCGCGAAGCAATTGACAGACAGGCGAAGCGCCCTTGCCTGCAGAGCTTGCGGCACCGGATTGTCCTGCGTGTCCCGCAGAAGGTCTGCCGGCATCTCGATGTAACCGTCCGAGAGCGACCAGACGCGCCACCTTCCCGACGTGCTACCGAGCACGTTGCTGGTTTGCGATGTCACGATCATAAGGCCACCTGCCGCAAACGAAAATTTAGGATAGGTTCGATTGTCACTATTTGGCTCTCTGCATACTCTATGCAAAAGCGTGGGGAAATCGATGAAGATCAATGCGGAAAGCATCCGATCTCGATAGGCCACGGATCGGAAGATGATCTTTGACGGACCTGCTAGCTTCGCGGCGATGCCAGCTCTTGTTGCATGCCCATGTAGATTCCTCCCTTCGTGAGCTCGTCGATCATCTGATTTATGCGCTTTCGGCGTGTTTCCGGGTGACGGGCGCGCGCGATCCAATGCAAGTAATCATTGCGCTGATAGGGAGGCCGCTGCTTGAAAGCAGGCATCAGATTTGCGGCCTCGAGCTCTGCACGCAAACTGTCGGGCATTTTAGCCAACGGACGTTTCAGCAAATCACGTCTCCGCCATTCGAATCCTGATGCAGGAATAGATCACAAGTCAGCCGTCGCGCCTGCGAGACCGCAGCCGGCCTGGCGACAGCCCTTTCAATCGGGTCACGACGCGATTCATATGGGCCTGGTGAGTGAAACCCGCGTGCTGAGCAATCTCGGCCAGCGGCAGATCGCTATTTTCCAAAAGCTCGACCGCGCGATCAACGCGGCGGCGCAAAATGAATTGATATACCGGCAATTGCGTCGCCTCGCGAAAGGCGGCGGTGAAGGCGCGTCGTGGCATTCCCGCGATTCCGGCAAGGTGGTCGATCGAGACCCCCTTTTCCAGATCGCCGTCAATCGCAGCGAGGACCCGGTCGAACCGCTGCGAGGTTAGGACCGGAGATTTCTGCCGCCGCCGGCGTGCATGCCCGAGACGGAGCAGGTTCGCGAAAACCAGGCCCAGCGTCCATTCGCGGACGATGGGGTTGGCTGGCGGGTCGCCTTCGAGGCGTCGGCACAACTCGGCCACCAGCGAATCGCGTATCGGTCGATCGGTCAGGATCACCAGATCCTCGAGGGTCCCGGCTGCAGATACCAGGAGCCTTGACGCCAGCGCGGAGTCAACGGTGATCATCGTCAGCTCTCGCGGCTCCTCGATCTTGAACCGCGTGGCACGCTCGGGAAGGCTGAGCAGCAGGTCACCGGGGCGGGTGAAGACGCGCCGCAGCCCGCGGCCAAGATCGATCTCTGCATAGGATGAACCGCTGCGAATCACACGCAGCTGAACGACTCCGGCCGGCGCATGGCGATAGTCGCCGGCAGGAAAGAACAACCTCTTTGCACTTGCCGCGGTCACCATCGTTGTACCGGGCGTCCGGACGCAAGTTCTTCCAGGACTTCGACGATCGACCGCCGCATCCTCGGTCCTTGACGCCTACACTTTTGCCCGTTTGACTGGTCCACCAGGCGCATCATTTGCCAGGGCAGTCAGTTCACCAATCCGGGGCACAAAGATGTTGTGCAGTGTCTGGGTCATAATGGTCATCTCACGCTGAATTTGCAGCTCCTGTGCGGCTGGAAACAATGTGTCCTGCAAGAAGAGCTCCAGGCCTGCCTTGTCGTCCCATATCTCGATGATGCGATAGCCATCGTCGGTGGCATACGCGATGTGCTGGTAGATGCCGCCAGCCGGCCGTTTCTCCAGGCCGATCCGATCGAGGATGCGGCTATAATCTTCGGCCGTCAGGCCGGCAATATCAAGTGTCGTCACTACGGCCATGGTTCATCCTCGCTGCTGATAGTGGTTGTTTGACGGGGGCCCTTGGACGGACCCTGGATCCTGTTGGGCCGATGTCATTTGGCATCGCCGTCCTGACGGCGAGTTTGACTCCCGAACTTCACCGACAGGAGCGGCCTTTGGACCTCAGCCACCGAGTGCCTCGATGACAAGACGGGCGGTCGCCGCTCCGGAGAAGTTCTGCTGACCGGTGATCAAATTGCCGTCGCGCACGGCAAAATCGCGCCACAGCCCGGCCTGAACATAATTCGCGCCGAGCGCACGCATCTCATCCTCGATCCGCCATGGCATCAGATGCGTACCGTGCGGCAGCGCGCCCATCTCCCAGACGGCATTATCGGCGAAGTCTTCCTCGACATTGGCGAAACCGGTAACAGTGCGCCCTTTGGCCAGCAGCTCGCCGGTTGAGAGGCGCGCGTAGCGCAGCAGCGCGACGCCATGACACAAGGTGGCCGCGACCTTGCCGGCCACGAAAAAGTTGACGAACAGCCGCTGCAACTCAGTTGCGCCTTCGAAGGTGAACATCGGCGCCTGGCCGCCAGCGACGACGATCGCGTCGAACGCGTCGACCGACAGCTCTGCGATGGGCCCGGTCGTCTCCACCAGCGCCGCCAGTTTCGGCGTCGACAGGAAACCGAGCGAGATCAGATCCGTATCCGAATAGCCGGACGGATCGCGCGGATCACTCAACGCATCCGCCTCGCATTTGCCGCCCTCAGGCGAGAAGATCGCGACTTCGTATCCGCGCTCGGTGAAGGCGAGCCAGGGATGAGTTAACTCGCTCCACCAAAACCCGACCGGCCAGCCTGTGGTGGTTGAAACAGCCGGGTTTGAAAGAACCATCGCGACGCGTTTGGGATGCCGCGGGTCGAGTGGGTTGGAATCGCGCACGCTCATCGCGCCATCTCGACTGGTTCGCCGAGATTTGCCCAAATCGTCTTGTACTGGGTGTAGCTTTCCCACGCCTCGCGGCCCTGCTCGCGGCCATAGCCGCTCATCTTGAAGCCGCCGAACGGCGCATTAGGATGGTATTTGTGCCAGCAGTTCAGCCAGACCGTGCCTGCCT
Source organism: Mesorhizobium sp. (assembly GCF_005063415.1). Taxonomy (GTDB): domain Bacteria; phylum Pseudomonadota; class Alphaproteobacteria; order Rhizobiales; family Rhizobiaceae; genus Mesorhizobium. The sequence goes on along the minus strand of NZ_SUEG01000080.1, from coordinate 18,132 downwards.
TGATCCGGTCGGCGAGCCGCAAGGCGCGGCCGAGATCGCCGGTCTGGATGCCCGAGGCGAGCCCGTAGCTGGTGTCGTTGGCGATCCGGATCGCGTCCTCCTCGCTGTCGAATGGAATCACCGGCAGGACGGGGCCGAAAATCTCTTCGCGCGATATCCTTAGGTCGTTGGTCGCATCGGCGAAGATGGTCGGCTCGATGAAGAGGCCCTTGCCGTTGACCTGGCGGGTGCCGCCGCCCGCGGTCAGTCGCGCGGTGTGCTTGCCCTCTTCGACATAGCTCAAGACCTTGTCATACTCGCCGCGCGACGCGATCGGCCCGATCATCGTCTCAGGGTCCAGCGGATCGCCGAGCGTCGCCGACTTCGCCATGGCGCTCAGCTTCTCGACGACCTCGTTATAGCAGGCGCGTTCGACCAGCAGGCGCGATCCGGCGACGCAGACTTCGCCCTTGTTCCAGAAGATGCCCCAGAAGGCTGCCTGTATCGCGGCATCGATATCGGCATCGGCGAAAACGATATTGGGACTCTTGCCGCCGAGCTCCATGGTCAGGTGTTTCATCGTCCCGGCACCGTTGCGCATGATGCCCTGGCCGACGGCGGTCGACCCGGTAAAGGCGATCTTGTCGACGCGGGCATCGTTGACCAGCGCGTCGCCGATGGTGCCGCCCGGGCCGGTGACGAGATTGTAGACGCCTGGCGGCACGCCCGCGTCGAGGATCACTTGCGCCAAGGCGAGGGCCGTCAGGGGCGTGTCGGTCGCAGGCTTGTGAACGACCGTGTTACCCGCCGCGAGTGCCGGCGCGATTTTCGAACAGGACAACGCGAGGGGAAAATTGAACGGGGTGATCGCAGCGACCACGCCGAGCGGCTCACGCCGCGTCAGGATCCTGATATTTGGTTCGTAGCTGGTACGATAGGCGCCGTCCATCGCGCTCATGGCGAGCCCGCCGTGAAAGCGGAACAGTCCCGAGCAGTGCGGCATGATGATATCGCGGAAATCGCGATAGGGCATACCCATATCCATCGCCTCGCGCACCGCGAAATCCTCGGCCCGCTCGTCCATCAGATCGGCGATGCGAAACAGGATCTTGGCGCGCTCCTCATGATGCATCCGCGCCCAGGGTCCTTGCTCGAAAGCCCGCTGCGCGGCCGCGACGGCATCGCTCGTATCGGTGACGTCCGCCTTCGCAATATCGGTGATCGCCGCCTCCGTGGTCGGATCAAAAGTCGTCGAAGTCTCGCCACTGACGGCATCGCGCCATTGGCCATCGATCAGCAGACGTCCTACTGGAATCGCCTTGCGCCGCGCGGGTAGATAATCAGTCATGAACCGGTTCCGTCCTGTCGAATGAGATTGAAGGAAATTGTCGGCCCCATCCCGCGCCGATAGGCGAGCTGGACCAATAGCAGCATCATCGGCTCGATCAGGCGCGAGGCCGTGAGATCCCCGACATCGACCGGCATTGTCGGTAGATCGGCGAGAAGCCGGCAAACCGCCGCCTTGGCATCAGCGTCATTGCCGGCGACATAGCTCGTCACCGGATCGCCGTTGAGACGCGGATCATCCCTGCCAAGCAATTCGGCAAAGGTCGGAATGCACTTGACGACAAGCGCGCCCCGCGCGCGCCTCTGAACCTCCTCGCCCACAGACGTCGTAGTGCCTAGCAGCATCGTGGAAAGGTCAGGCGCGACTGCATTGGTATTGTCCCAGACGATCTTGCCCGACAAATCGCCAAGCGCGCCCATCACCAACTCGAGAGCCGGCCATGGCGTCGCCAGGGCAATTACGTCGGCCCATCTTGCTACTTCGTCAGGGGCACCGAAGCCGACACGGAGGGTTGCCGCGATTGCGCGCAACTTGCCTTCGTCGCGACTGAAGCTGAGGCGAATTTCGTGCCCGGCGAGGCCAAGACGTTTCGCCAAGGCCTTCCCGAGCGAGCCTGGTCCGATGATCGCAACTTTCACAACTGCCTCCCGACACGCGATCGGGCTTGCCTAGCATCATTGCAGTCGCGCTTATTTCACGAATTGCCCTTGCACGATCGGGCGCACTCGTCACATGGGTCGGCGCCAATTGGCATCCGGATCCGCCGCGCGCTCACGCCCTCCCCGAACGTGTCCCTACTGGGCGTGTATGTGGGCCACCATAGAGGATGGTGCCATCAGCTGAGGTCCCCAGGCAAAGGCTCAAATTGGTGACGCTAGATTTTCTTTGCCTAATCCGTCGGCGTTGCGATGACTTTTGTGGCATCAGCATAACGCGATTGCCTGCAAATCCGGGGAAAGGCCGCCTCAGGACGGCTTTCCGGACTGGCACGCCCCTTGCTTCGTTGTTCACGTGCAGAGCGTCTAGGGTTCCGGCCGTGTCGATCACGGTGCTGGTCCAAGAGACGCGACCGCTTGAGATGCATTGAGGCATCCGGCGGAACACGGCGGGCCAAAATCCCGGGAGAACCCTGCACGGGTTTGCTGGCGCGAACCTCTCCCGGATGCGCGCTCCGTGAACCCCCAACAGACGTCCGGACGCAATCCGGATCGCAAACAGGGGTACGCAATGCTTCGCAAACTGGCTGCAATCATCCTAGCCGCATCACTCAGCCTTCCCTCCATATCGGCCGCGGAAGCGGCGCCCAGGAAAGACTTCAAGATTTGCTGGTCGATCTATGTCGGCTGGATGCCGTGGGGCTATCTTTCCGACAGCGGCATCATGAAGAAGTGGGCCGACAAATACGGCATCAATGTCGAAATCACCCGCATCAACGACTACGTCGAGAGCATCAACCAGTACACCGCCGGCGGCTTTGACGGCTGTTCGATGACCAACATGGATGCGCTTTCGATCCCGGCCGGCGGCGGTGTCGACACGACGGCCTTGATCGTCGGCGATTTCTCCAACGGCAACGACGCGGTCATCCTCAAGAACAAGGCCGCGCTCAAGGATATTGCCGGCCAGAAGGTCAATCTCGTCGAGCTTTCCGTCTCACATTACCTACTTGCGCGCGCGCTGGAGACAGTGGGGTTGGCCGAAAAGGACATTACGGTGGTGAACACCTCCGATGCCGACATGGTCGCTGCCTACGGCACCAGCGATGTCACCTCGGTCGTCACCTGGAATCCGCTGGTCTCGGAAATCGCCGCCATGCCGGGCGCCCACAAGGTTTTTGATTCGACTGAGATTCCCGGCGAGATCATCGACATGATGGTCGTCAACACCGCGACGCTGAAGGACAATCCGGCCTTGGGCAAGGCGCTTGTCGGTGCATGGTATGAAACCATGGCGCTGATGACCTCGGGCACGCCCGAAGGCAAGGCGGCCAAGGACGAGATGGCCAAGGCGTCGGGTACCGATCTTGCCGGTTTCGACGCTCAGCTTGCATCAACGGCGATGTTCTTCGAGCCGGCCAAGGCGGTCGCATTCACCAACGGCGCCGAACTGCCGAAGACCATGGATCTGGTGCGTAATTTCCTGTTTAGCCACGGCATTCTTGGTACCAACGCGCCGAGCGTCGACGTGATCGGCATGAGCTTCCCCGATGGCTCGACGCTGGGTGACGTCAACAACGTCAAACTGCGCTTCGATCCGGCCTTTATGGCAGAGGCGGCGCGCGGAACGCTCTGACACGGGAGCGCGACATGCTAGCCAGAGGAACCGGCATCGTGCAGGCCGCAATAGGCCCCGAGGTCGCGCGCCTGCAACTTAGCGGGCCGAAAGCGCGGCTTCGCCTCATCAACGCGACGGTCTCCCGCGGCGGAGCGTTGCTGCTTGGGACGCTGCCGTTTGCCGCCGTGGCGATTGCCTATCTCTTCGCTTCGGCGCAAAGGCTGGCGGTCAATCCCAGCGACAAGCTGCTGCCCTCCCCTGCACAGATGTGGTCGGCCTTTTCAGACTTGGCGACGGTGCCGGACAAGCGCTCCGGCGACCTGATCTTGTGGGCCGACACCTATGCCAGCCTGATCAGGCTGTTCGCCGGAGTCGGCATGGCCACGCTGGTGGCGCTCAGCCTCGGCGTCGCCATAGGTTTCATCCCGCGCGTCAGGGCCTTTCTGCTGCCCTTGGTCACAGTTGTCTGCGTCATCCCGCCACTGGCGCTGCTGCCGATCCTGTTCATTGCGCTCGGCCTCGGCGAAACGGCCAAGATCACCTTGATCGCTCTCGGCGTCGCACCGGTCATGGTGCGCGACATCGCCAACCGGGTGATGGAATTGCCGCCGGAGCTCGTCGCCAAGGCACAGACGCTCGGCGGCAACAGCTGGACCATGGTGCTCAGGCTGGTGCTGCCACAGGTCATGCCGCGTCTCATCACGTGCGTACGGCTGGCGCTTGGGCCGGCATGGCTGTTCCTGATCGCGGCAGAAGCCATCGCCTCCACCGAGGGGCTCGGCTACCGCATCTTCCTCGTTCGTCGCTATCTGTCGATGGACGTCATCCTGCCTTACGTCGCCTGGATCACGCTGCTTGCGGTGATGACCGACTGGCTGCTCGTGCGGCTCTCTCACATCATCTCGCCCTGGGCTCATCCGGTGCGGACCAGATGAGCCGGATCCTCGTCCATGGGCTGGAGAAGAGCTACGGCGACGCCCGCGTGCTGGAACGGGTCAACGTCTCCGCCGAAGCGGGTGAATTCCTGTCGCTGGTTGGCGCCAGCGGTTGTGGAAAATCGACGTTCCTGCGCATCCTGCTTGGCCAGGAACAGCAAAGTGGCGGCGTGGTCGTCGTCGGCGACCAGCCGATCGTGCCGGAGCCGACGCCGCAGCGCGGCATCGTCTTCCAGCGCTATTCCGTGTTTCCGCATCTGACCGCGCTGCAGAACTTGCTGCTGGTCGAGGACTTCCGTTCGGGCGGACCGTTCGGCCGCGTCTTCGGCGCCAGGCGCAAGAGCGCCAGGCAAGAGGCCGAAACCATGCTGGAACGCGTGGGCCTCGCCCATGCGCGCCACCTCTATCCGGCCTCGCTTTCTGGCGGCATGCAGCAGCGGCTGGCGATCGCGCAGACCTTGCTCGGCCGGCCGCAGATCCTGCTTCTCGACGAGCCGTTCGGCGCACTCGATCCCGGCATTCGCATCGAGATGCATGAGCTGCTTACCGAGCTCTGGACCGAACACGGCATGACCGTCGTCATGGTCACCCACGATATCGGCGAGGCATTCAAGCTCGGCACCCGCGTGCTCGTCTTCGACAAGGTCCGCCACGACCCCCAGTTCCCGTCCGCCTATGGCGCGACGATCACCTATGATCTGAAGCTCGACCGCAAGCACCGGGCTTCCGCACGAGACGTGGCCGAAGTGGCCGCGATGGTCGGGACGACCCGACTGGATAGCGCAATCGCGACGACGGCGTCGTGAAGGAGGTTTTCATGCACAGAGATAGTCCAGAACGCCGGCATCGCCGCGCCGGACTCACCGACCGCCAGCCACGCCAACGCTTCCACCATCCGAACTTCGAGATCCGCGACATGCAGGGCTGGAAGTCGATCGAGGCGGAAGGAAAGCTGCCCGAGGATGGCTGGCGCAAGGAACAGAAATGGGCACTCGACATGGGCCTGCCCGGATCGGATTCGATCATCGACAAGTCGATCCCGACATTCGCGCGAGGCGAGTTGCCGCATTTCGCCGGCATCAACACCTTCCTCAAGGCGCCCTATATCGAGAACGTCCGCGATGTCGGCAGGTATGACGCTGCCGTCATGGGCATTCCTTTCGACAGCGGCACCACGTACCGGCCCGGAACCCGCTTCGGGCCGCAAGGCATTCGCCGCATCTCGGCGCTCTACACGCCTTACAATTATGAGCTCGGTGTCGACCTGCGCGAGCAGATGACGCTTTGCGACGCCGGCGACGTCTTCACCATCCCCGCCAATCTCGAAAAGAGCTTCGACCAGATCACCAAGGGCGTCAGCCATGTCGCCTCGTCCGGCGCGCTGCCGATCATGCTGGGCGGCGACCATTCGATCGGTTTTCCGTGCGTGCGCGGCATCGCCGACGTGACCTCCAAGCGCATCGGCATCATCCATTTCGACCGCCACATCGACATCCAGGAAAAGGATCTCGACGAGCGCATGCATACGACGCCCTGGTACTGGGCAACCAACTTGCCGAACGTCTCGGCCACCAATCTGGTGCAACTCGGCATCGGCGGCTGGCAGGTGCCCCGCTACGGCGTCGCCGAGGCGCGGAAGCGCGGCACCAACGTGCTGACGATTTCCGATATCGAACAGATGGGGTTGGAGAAGGCGGCGGAGATCGCGCTCGAGCTCGCATGGAAGGACACCGACGCCGTATACATCTCCTTCGATGTCGACAGCATCGATTGCGGTTTCGTGCCTGGCACGGGCTGGCCGGAGCCGGGCGGGTTCCTGCCGCGCGAGGCGCTGAAGCTGCTCGGGCTGGTGTCGGCGCCCGGCATCTGCGGACTGGAAGTGGTCGAGGTGTCGCCGCCCTACGACACGTCGGACATCACGGCGCTGTTTGGCGTGCGGGTGGTCGTCGAGGCGCTCGGCTCGATGGTCGCGCACGGCAATCTCGGCAAGCACAAATCCATTATCGACAAGCCGACGAGCTTTTGACCATGCACGAGGATCATCATCACCACGACCATGATCATGGCGACGGTCACCATGACGGGCCCAACGGTCATCATCACCATCCGCACCCCGTCGGCCACAACGGGCCGGCCGGCAAGCCGTTGCAATGGCAGACACCGCATCTACCGCCCCATCATGCGCCCGAACCCGCCGACGCGCGGGCGACGGATCTCGATCTCGTCGAGATCGCGTTTCTCGAAGGGTTTTCGCGGGCGCCCGACCCCTCCAGTTTCCTGCGCCTCGCCGGAATTCCCTTCGTCGGCGAAACCGCCGACGGCATGCGGCTGCATCTCCTGCGCGTCGAGACACAGGACATGGTCGATGTCGGCGCCGTCATGCCGCTAATTGGTGGCGCCGGCGTCACCTATCACCCGCTGCCCGCGAAACTGACGTCGCGCCGGCGCCGCCTGGCCTTCGTCTACCATGACGGCAGGGGACAAAGACCCCTCGACTTCGGCGAGGCGCGGCTTCTGGCGGACAGGTCCGGCGCCGCACAATTCACCATGCCAGGGGCCGGACAATGAGCACCGGCCTTGAACCGATCGCACCTCCATCAAACAGGTCCAGAACCATGAACAGAACGCTTTCATTCTTCGGCAGACTCGCCCTGGCAGCCGCCACAACCCTCATCCCCTCATTGGCGTTCGCCCATAGCGGCGGTTTTCATGCCCTCGGGTTTGTAGACGGCCTTCAGCACCCGCTGGCCGGTATGGACCACCTGATTGGCATGATGGCTGTCGGCATCATTGCCGCTCGCGCCGGCGGCAAGGGGATCATCATCGTGCCGTCATGCTTTGTCTCGGCGATGATCGCTGGCGCCCTGCTCGGTATCGCCGGCATCGGCCTGCCCTCACTGGAAACCGGCATAGCGCTATCGCTGGTAGTCTTCGGCGCCATGATGATGCTTGCCAAGCCGTTTCCGCTCGCTGTGGCTGCCTCGCTGACTGCCCTCTTCGCCCTCTTCCACGGCAATGCCCACGGCGTCGAAATTCCCGAGACTGCCAGCGGCATCGCTTATGCGGTTGGCTTCGTGGTCGCCACCTCGGCTCTCCATGCGACCGGCGCGTTGGCCGCCCTGACACTTCGGCGCTGGCCGGGAGCCATCCGCACGGCAGGGGTCGGCACGTCGGTAGTCGGTATGGCGTTGGCAGCACAGATCATCTGACCCGCAACCCAGGCATCTGCGATGAACAGGAGGGGAAGGCATGACCAAGCGGCTGACCGTTTGGCAGCGAATTCGGAACATGCTGTATCAGATCCTGAAAATCCGGGCTGAGCGGCTCTGATCACATCCGCCCGAGATCAAACCCGCGACCGGCTTCGTGCCGGCCGCGGTTGTTCCTATGCGCATAGAGGCTTCCCTGAACCAAGAGTATTCTGCCCTCAGGCGCGAACCGGTTCGCGCCTGAGGGCAGAATTGTGCCAGCAGGGCGTCGCAGACCATGCCGACGATCGGGGCGGATCCCAAGCATCTCGGTGCGCGCACTGGCATTGCACCTATGTTCCCACACATCGGCCACCATCCGCATGTCATGCCGGGCAGCCGCATGGCGCCGGACGGAAGCAGGTGGATGTCATCGCGCCCGACCTTCCTCCTCCAGTGCCGGTGCTCGGGGAACTGTTCCGCCGACTCGTCACCCGGCCGATCGCCGTTCATTATGCTGGCAGGCTCCGCCCAAACAACTCTGGAGGGGAACGGAACTTGGAGGGCTGGAAAGTCGATGCCTCCCAGTGAGTGGGCTTCTCCCTTCTTGGCCAAAGGGAGAACGCCAGTGAACAGGCTTCTCGGTCCCCCGCTAATGATCGTTATGCAGGCCGTTCGGTAGCACTCGGTCGCCACTTGATGAGATGCTTCTCAGCGACGTCCAGGATGCTGTCGATAATCAGCACGAAGATCGCCAGGATCAGGATGCCTGCGAAGACGCCGATCGCATCAAAATTGCCTTCCGCCTGAGCGATCAGATAGCCTAGCCCGGCCGAAGCGCCAAGATATTTGCCGATAATCGCCCCGACGACGGCAAAGCCGACCGATGTGCGCAACGACGACAGAATCCAGCTTGCCGCCGCGGGGAAGTAGACGTGGCGAAGCAAGTCGGACCGCTTGGCTCCCAGAATGCGGGCGTTCGATAGCACCACCGGGTTCACTTCACGGACGCCCTGCATGGCGTTAAAGAAGGTGACGAAGAACACAAGCGTGACGGCGAGCGCCACCTTGGACCAGAGACCGAGGCCGAGCCAAAGTACGAAGATAGGCGCAAGCACGACACGGGGAATTGCATTCAGGCCCTTGATGAAAGGATCCAGAATGCGCGCGGCCGAACGGCTGAGACCGAGCCATACGCCTGCCGCCACGCCAAGTGCCGTTCCGACCAAATAGCCGAGCACGGTTTCCGTCAGGGTGATCGCGTATAAAAGCTGGCGTCTATCACCCAGGATACAATCTGTTTGAAGATGTCCACCGGCGCCGGAAAAAAGAAGACGTCGATCACCCCTGCCATAACACCGAGCTGCCAGCCGCCGACAATTGCCACCAAAAGCGCGGCCTGGATAGAGCGTTCAGTCGTGGCGTTCATAGCTTTTCTCCACTTCGCCGCGCAGGGACGACCATATACTGCGATAAAGAACCATGAAGCGTGGATCGAGCTTGATTTCGGCGACGTCGCGCGGGCGTTCAAGGTCGACGGGGAAGCTGTCGATCACGTGCGAGCATGGTCCGGCGGCAAGCACCACGACTCGATCACCGAGAGCAATTGCCTCTTCCAGGTCGTGTGTGATCATCACAACGGCGCGCCGCTCGTCCTGCCAAAGCCGCAACAGCTCATTCTGCATCAGGTGGCGGGTATGAATATCCAGCGCCGAGAAAGGCTCGTCCATCAGGATAACCTTGGGACCAGTAATCAGCACCTGTGCCATCTGCACCCGCTTGCGTTGACCGCCCGAAAGCTGATGCGGATAGCGATGCTCGAAGCCCTTGAGCCCGACTTTCGCCAGCCATCTCATCGACTGCTCACGACGATCGGCAGCGCCGACACCCTTGAACATGGGGCCGAGTTCCACGTTCTCGATCGCGGTCTTCCACGGAAGCAATGCATCCTGCTGGAAGAGATAGCCGATGTCGTTCTGGATCCCGCGCACCGGCTGACCATCGATTGATACGGTGCCACTCGCTGGTTTCAGCAGGCCGGCAACGCATTGAGTATCGTGCTCTTGCCGCAGCCGGTTGGGCCAACGATGGCGAGGAACTCGCCATCGGAGACCTTCAGATTTACATCTTGCACCGCCACATAGGCACCGAAGGCCATGGTGACCGCGTCGAGGGAAACCATCGACTTTGCTTGATGAGGGTTGTTCGCCGGGGGGGCGGTTTTTACTACGGCCAATGCCATGACCTCCTCCTGTCAGTTGGCGGGGACGTTCGGGACCTTGCCGACGAACTCGTTCGTGTAGGTTTTCGCAAGATCGATTTCAGCCGCGGCGACTTTTTCGTTGAAGCTCTTCAGGACGGCGAGCGGCGTCTTGATGTCTTCCTCGTTGATGCGCCCGTCCTTTGAGAAGATCGCTTTCGCGTTCTCGACCGCCTTGACGTAGGTGTCACGATCGCCGGAAATAAACTCCTTCGGCGGCTTTTCGACGATCTCTTCAGCGGAGTGGCTATCCATCCACGCAAGCGCTTTGACAGTCGCATTGGTGACTTTCTGGATGGTTTCCGGATTGGCCTCGATAAAGCTCTGCGTGGCATAGAGGACCGAGGTCGGGTAGATCCCACCGTAGATCGCTTTGGCGCCCTCGTCGCTGCGCGCGTCGATCAGGATCTTGCCGACACCCTTGGCTTCGATGAAGGTCGCCGCCGGATCGTAGTTGACGAGCAGGTCGACCTTTCCTTGTTCGAGCGCCGCAACGGCGGCGGAGCCGACGCCGATCAGCGAAATGTCGTCCGCGGACAGTCCGTGGCGTTGCAAATAGTAACGAACGAAAAAGTCGGAAGACGAGCCCGGCGAAGTAATACCGATTTTCGTACCTTTGATCGTTTCAGCCTTTGCCGGGTCGAACGTGCTCTTGCTGCCGCCTGCCAGCACGAGACCGGAATTGCGAGCGAGTAGCACGAAAGCCACAACGGCCTTCTTCTGCGCCTGCATCTGGATCGTATGGTCGTAGAAGCCGACGGCGATATCAGTCGAGCCGGCAACAAGCGCCTGAAGTGTCTTTGACCCGCCCGATGCGAAGTTTTCGACGGTCACCTCCAGGCCTTCCTTTTCATAAAGGCCGAGCCCCTGGGCGACCGGAAATGGAAGATTGTTGAGATTGTAAGAACCGACGCTGATGCGGACCGGTTCCGCGAACGCGGAGCCGACAAACGCGACGGTTGCCGCGAGGGCGAGCATGAGCTTGCGCATGATATTCTCCTCCTGTTTGTGGCGCCCTCCCGGCGGCCACGGTTATTATGCCGCGCAACCCAGTTGCGTGACAGGTTTTGCGAATACATGTCCTTCGAACAGCCGGCGAGCGGTGCGAAGGATTCCGGCGACGACTTTGCCGTCCCTTTCATACAGCTTGACGTCCAGGTGGCCGCTTGGATGCTCTATGGAAAGCACGACTGGGGGCGCACGCACGCCGGTCAGGAGCGACGCAACCGTGCCCTGGCTGATACAGGCTGTGGCAATTCCTACGGCGCCCGTGGTTGCCAGCGACGGATGACATTGATGAGGCATAAAATACCGTACGCTGATATCGCCTCGTGACGTTGGCCGGGAAATGAGCACCGGCTTCGGCGTTACCTGATTGCAAACGTCTCCAAGGCCCATCAGTTCGCCGGCGGCGATGCGCAGCCTTTCCAGCCGCGCTAGCAATTCCCTATCGGCATTCAGTTCAGCCGCTGACTCGAAGCCGCTTGCGCCGATCGAGTTTGCCTCGATCAATATCATCGGCATGGCGCAGTCGATGCAGGTGACAGCCACACCATCGATCAAGTCGACTGGTCTGCCTGTGGGAAAGAGCTGTCCAGTACGGGCCCCCGCTGCGTCCATGAAGGTCAGTGCGATTGGCGCCGCACGGCCGGGCACGCCGTCAATCGCAGCTTCACCGAGATAGGAGACGCTGCCGTTTGGAGTGGGAACTTCGGCCTCGATCAGCTTGCTGGTGTTGACGTTGTGGATTCGGACGAGCGTCGTTTCTCCACGAACCGGGACAAGTCCAGCTTCGATGGCAAACGGACCGACCGCAGCCAGCATATTGCCGCAGTTCGGCGAAGTGTCGACAATCTGTTGATCGACCCGCACCTGGGCAAAGAGATAGTCCACGTCGGCGCCAGGAATGCTGGCAGGGCCGACGATAGCTACCTTGCTCGTGACCGGGTTGCCGCCACCGATGCCGTCTATCTGTAACGGATGGCCCGAGCCCATGACGGACAGTAGGATCTCGTCACGCTGCGCGGCAGCCGCGGGAAGATCGCTTGCCAGGAAGAACGGACCCTTCGAGGTGCCGCCCCTCATCAGGACGCAAGGGATCGCGAACAGGTCGTTCATCGCTTGTGCTTCCATCGGAATTATGTCACCGCCGTATCAATCGGCGCTCTTTGATCCAATTATCGGAAGAGGCTTTTATTTGTGAAATGCTAAGAATCGGGGGATTGATGCAAGATGAGCATTAATTGCGAGATCCTTGACCTTCGCGCCTTTCTGAGCGTCGTAGAGTTGGAGAGCTTCCATGGCGCGGCCGACGCCTTGCATCTGTCACAGCCTGCGTTGAGTCGACGCATTCAAAAGCTGGAGCAGGTTATCGGGTCGCCCCTCCTGGAGCGGACAACCAGGCGTGTATCCGCGACTGCTCTGGGTACAGAGCTCGTGCCGCTCGTCCGACGCATGCTGGAGGAGTTCGATGGCTCTCTGTTTGCTGTCCGTGACGTTGGACCCAATCGAGGCGGATTGGTGACGATCGCATGCCTCCCTACCGCGGCATTCTACTTCCTGCCCACCGTCATCCGACAGTTCAATGAGGAGTACCCGAACATCCGCTTTCGCATCCTGGACTTGCCGGCGACCGACGGTCTTCAGGCCGTGGCACGCGGGGAGGTGGAGTTCGGCATAAACATCATGGGCACGTCCGATCCGGACCTGACCTTCGAGCGACTCGCGGAAGACCCATTCGTGCTTGCAGCGCGCAAGGATCACCTGCTTGCAGCAAAACCATGGGTGGAGTGGGCGGAGTTGGAGCCCTATCATCTGATCACGGTTCATCGATCAAGTGGCAACAGAACGCTGCTCGACGCGGCACTGGCCAAATCGAACATAAAGCTTCGCTGGTTCTACGAGGTAACGCATCTGTCCACCTCCCTCGGGCTGGTGGAGGCAGGCCTCGGGATTTCGGTGCTGCCACGAATGGCAACCCCGCAAGAAGACCATCCTTTTCTGATTACCCGCCCCATCCGCAATCCCGAGATATCACGCACTATCGGCGTGGTTCGCCGTCGCGGCGGCACCTTGTCGCCGGCGGCAGAGCGATTTCTCAAGATGCTGATCGATGTATGGGGAACTGATTGAAATGCCCTAGGAAGTTCACGGTTGCACCATAGCCGCCGGGAGCGCAGATCTCGGAAGTCGCAGGCAGCGCCGAGAGCCGCCCTTCTTGGACCAATCTGAATGTGCGGCGATTGAGAATGAACCGACGCTATCGGGAAGCATTTGGCTGAAGCGGACGTTCTGCTGACACCCATCATCTGCAGCCGATGTGTGCTTCGTAGCTGGCGGGATGTGAGCGTCTCCTGAGGCGCGCTCCTGCATGGCGACATTCGGACGGAATTGTGTCCGCGTGCTTGACCGAATCCAACAACGGCAACGTCCGCTTCCTGACGTCCAGCCTGTCTGCGCGCAGTCAAGAGGCGCTTCGATGGCCTCTGGCGGATGACCGAGAGCCGGTCGGATACTTTGCTGGCCTGATTGGCAGCGCGAACGACGTTACACAAAAATACTTGGCGGAGCGGGTTAAGGTGTTAGCAACAGACGCGCACGGCACCACTTGGCCGTGGGCCAGAACACCGCCAGATTTCTGTCCTGGAAATTGCGGAATGCCGATTCGACTCTCGCTGAAAAGAAATCAGCCCGGAAGTGGCCGAAATGCTCAATGACCGTTTCGTGCCAACGAATAGTTTCATTGAACTACGTAAGTTGGCCCCGGTTCGTCAGATCGAGGCGGCGCAATTGATGATCGCGATGAACAAGTTCTCGATCAACTACGCAAAATCCCGGCTTGGCGCGACGCCGCAGTCGCAGCTTGCCGATACGTCGCAGCCGAAAAAGCTATCCGGTCTTAGCGACACGCAAATCGCATTGATGGAGAACGAGTCAGCCAACGTCGATAAGGAATACCGGCTTATTGAGGAGAGCTACGGATCTGACCATCTGGATCTAGTGGTGGCCACGGCTTGCGCGGATATCGGGTGACCACCAGCGCGCGTGCCAGATCGCGCCGCTTCATCTTCACGGTGAACAGGAACCGCAGCGCCGACACCGCGCCGTTGATCGTCGCAGGGCCCACGCCGTTCTCGTGCTGATACAGCTGGAAGCGCCGGATGTCGTCGGGCGCCGCGGTGTCGGGAGCGCGGCCAAGGAACGCGGCAAAGCGCCGGACATGACGAACGTAATCCTGCTGCGTATGCGGTCCCAGGTTGCGAGCCTGATAAGCGGAACACTCTTGGGAAAGCTCTGAAGATCAATACCCTCGACACCGGCCCCCAAATGGACGACGGCGCTTAGCCCCGTCATGGCGTCAAAAAAGCCAGGACTGGCGCCCTTGTCGATCAGCACAACATCTATGTCACTTTTGTCCCCGGCGTCTGGCCAGAGCCTGAACTCCAGCTGCGGCACACGGCTTTTTCAGCTCAGCAGCCCATACTTGTGCATCAATGTAGTTCAGGATACTCATTGACCATCAGAACGGTAATTGGTTCGTCGGACACTTCGCCCTCCCCGGTCTCAGGGGTCACGGCATCCCTATCGGGCCGCACCCAAGTTCCAGATGTCCCGATGCAGACGCCATGTCCCATCGTCGCCTTTTTTCCAGATGACAATGTACTTGCCTGCGACGGTGGAGGGGTCGCCGCTTTTGCTCGGCACACCGAGCGTAAATGCGCCAACTTCGTAGGCGAGATTCCCGCTCCCGTCCACTTCCAGCGCCTTTAGGGTGAGATTCTTCATCCCGGCCTTGATTGCGCCCTGCCAGAATTCTTCCACGCCCTTGCGGCCATCGATGCGCTTGCCGTCGGGCGGCAGCAGGGCGGCATCGTCGGTATACATCTTACCCACCGCTGCCGCGTTTCCGCTGTTGAAGGCGTCCATGAATTTTACCAACGCCGCTTCGATGTCCTGGCGAGCCGACTGGGCGGCCGCAGACAATGCAGACGAAAGAAGCAGCACAGCAGCAAATGCAAATGACTGAACCAGTCTCATTTCGTCCTCCCTTGCGTGCCCGACATGCCCACCCGATGAATAGCGCCCGACCCGAGGGCGCCGCCGGCGCGCTCAATGGCCAGACGCGGCTTACATTAGATTTTTCTGATATGATTGCGCAAGCACAGTTGCGGCCCTCTGAATGACCGAACTTCCACGTGCCGTCCAGAACCTCCGCGCGTGGCCGATAGAGCCGCACCATGTAGTTCCAGCCAGCCACCATCGGCAGGCAATTGGCAGCCTTGCCGTCGCATCCTCCTCCTGACGAACACCTAGTACGGTCAACCCTTAGGTGCCGCGCCGCGCCGCTCGAGCGCGGTCTTACGGATGATTTCCGCGATCTCCGGGCTGCTGCTGCACAGCATCTGGAAATCCGCCGAGTGCAGCGACAGGAGTGAGACCACCGTTATGGCGCTGACGGTCGCCGAGCGCGGTTCGCCGCTGATCAGCGCCATCTCGCCGAAGAAGGCGCCAGGGCCAAGCTCCACCGGGTTCGGCGTCGCGACGCTGACGCGCCCCTCCACCACGAAGAACATCTGATCACCGGTCTCGCCATTGCGGCAGATCACAGCGCCCGCCGGCACGATGCGAGGTCGTAGTGCGCGCACGATCTCGACTAGCGCGGCCGGGCCGAGTTTCTGAAACAACGGCACGGCGGCGACCAATTGCCAATTACGGACGAAATCCTCGCGACGGACTTCTTGGTAAAAGCCGGTGGCAAGAATGCCAGCCCAGAGCGCGAAGATGCCGATGCCACTCATCATGACCGCCCCGGCAAGGACGCGGCCGGCGAAGCTTTGCGGAATAGCGTCGCCATAGCCGGTAGTGGACAGCGTGACCACCGCCCACCACATTGCCTGGGGGATGCTGCCGAACTTTTCCGGTTGGACGTCGCGCTCGATGACATAGGCCGCGAGCGAAACACCGAATAGAACGATGCCGAAGACCGTGGTGACGCCGATCAGGTTGCGCGCTTCGTTGGTCAGGATCCTGCCCAGCAGCGGGAAGAAAGTCGAGTCGCGCAGCGGTTTCAGCAGCCAGACAGCACAGTAGAGGCTCCAGTCGGGCGTGCCGACGAGCAGAAATGCGGCTAGTGGAACCAAAACCGCGAGCACATCAATGGCGATTGCCGCCGTCCTGTCCCGAACGTCTCCCGCCCGGCGCTTGAGCAGCGTCTCGGCCAGTTGCAGGAGATAGACGCCCCAAATGACCGCGAGCACGGCAGCCAGAGCCAGTCTGCTTCGTCCGGACATATCCGGTGTCGTGAGCGCAGCCACCGCCACAAGCCCAGTCGCAGCCAGCAGCGCGTTGAGCGGCGCGTAAATTCTTAAGAAAGGCAGTACCGACATTCTATGCCCACGAGCGGATACTACCCTCCAGAATAGGATGCCTTCAAGGCAAGCGCAAAGGTGCCTACTTTCGCTGCGATGCTCATCACCAACGGTGAACTCAGATGTCCGGGAAAGTGAACGGACAGCCCACAACCGAGAATGACCCGATCCGGACAATTGCAATTGGTTCCGCGAAGGTCAGCTTCGGAGAAAAGACGACATGGGATCGCGACGGAAAAACTGACATATCGGACGCGGCAGAAGCGCCAAGCTGGCTGGTGATCATCATGTCGGTTCGTCTAGTACCAGGCGTCGGGCGCGAAGCTCGCCTTCCGGCCTGAGCTAACAGGCCAGCCGAACCTCATCGGCCAATCTCAACCGGTTCGCCATCAGGGTTTCGTCCGGATTCCGGTCCGGGCAAGCCTCAATGCCGTCGAGAACCCAATGCGGCATGTCGAGCATTTCGCCTTCTCGCGATCGTGGCAAGGCAGCTCGACCCGGCGTTCATCTTCGTCGACAGCCGCCGGATGCCGGCTTGGCACAGGCGGAAAAAGGAAACAATCCCGGGCTCTTAAGTTACACCGAAAGGCTCGCCGAGGTCGGCTGCAACACGCCGGGGAACGGCCCGATCCTGGCCGGGCGATGCCCGGACTGGAAGAGGTTGCTGTGGAGGTTGGCGATCCACTGCTTGCCTTCGGTCGTCAGCTCCAGATAGCGGATCGCGTCGCCGATATAGGGCTCGACCTGCAGCGTGAAGAAATCGGTGAAGATGGCGCCGAGATCGGCGGCGGTCTTGCAGCCGAGCTTTTCCACCATCCCGATCTCAGAGAACTCGGCAAACAGCGCCGGCAGCTTGCGGTGGTAGAAGGGATCAGCGAGCTGGCCGATCAGGTCCGCGGCCCTGACCAGCGCCGGCTCGGTGTTGGTGACCTGGTAGGCCGGATCGTTCGGCACCGGAAAGCGCGTCATCTCGATCGCCTCGACAATGCGCTCCTCGTTGATGAACTTCGAGGAAGCAAAACGCTGGCGCGCATAGATCTTGGCGCGCTCGATATGATAGGGCGCAAGAACCGCGTCGGAGGCGCACCGCGGTGGCGTATGGCGGTCGCCAGCGTCGTTAATGACGAAGCTGTCCTCGGTGTCGCCCCGGCATACGCCGTGCACCATGCCAATGTCGTGGACAAGCAGCGCGCAGGTATAATGCAGCCAGTCATCGGGAGTCAGGGATTCCGAAAGCAGCCGGCCGCGGATGATCTGCTGGCCAGCGAGCGTAACCATCAGTGTATGCTCGATGTTGTGATAGAGCGCGTTCGAATTGCCGATGCGCTCCAGGACAAGGCGGGCCGCCCCGCCTATGTAACTCGCATATTCCGGATTGCGATGCGAGAAATACTGGAGATAGAGTTCTGACAGATAATCGCCGAGCCGGTCGGCCATTATGGAGATTGGATTGAGCATTACAATCGTTCCTGAGCGCTTTGAAGCACGACAAGTCGCGCCGCGTGGCGGCCATCCTAGCACGGTTCCGGCGTAGATCTTATCTTAGAACCAAGGCCCCAAAGGCAGCGGCGACTACCGAATGCTGCTGCGGTCGCCATCGCCTCTCACGAGGCCGTGGCCGCTGTCGGTGCTATCTGCACCGTCGGCGCGACTGCCGTGGACCATCTTTATCCATGCTTCGAGGCTCATCTCGACCGGGCATCCACGACTCTCGCGTCGTTTCCAGCAATGTCTTCTGTGGATGGCTCCCGCGATGCAAGAGGTAATTCGACATTATGGC
>NZ_SUEG01000007.1:17988-88745 GCF_005063415.1 Mesorhizobium sp. | reverse complement strand
TCCTTATGCTGCATCGGGTGACTGCGACACCGGAAAAGCCGAACGGCGTCAACCGCCACTTGAACATAGCGCCTGGGTTTCTCGACACCGTGATCGCCGACATGAAGGCGAACGGCTACAGTTTCGTCACGCTGGACGAGGCGATCGAGCGCATAAAGGCTGGCGACAAGGACGGCCAGTTTGCGACGATCACCGCCGACGACGCCTATCGAGACAACATGACCGAAGCACTGCCGGTGCTGGAGAAACACGGCGCGCCGATCACCATCTACGTCGCGCCGGGACTGATCGACGGCGCTGCCGATTTGTGGTGGGACGTGGTCGAGGACATCGTCAATGCGCGCGATCGCCTGACGCTGACGACGCCGGATGGCCCGGTAACGATCGACTGCTCGAGTCCGGGAAAAAAGGTCCAGGCCAATGCGCGCCTGCACGCTCATCTGACGCTGAAGGTGCGCGAGCAGGACCAGCGTGCGGTGTTGCGCGATCTGGCGCGCTCGAACGGCATCGAGTTGGGCGGTCCGCGCCCGAGCACGCTGATGAACTGGGACGAGATCCGCACCATGGCCGCGCACCCGCTGGTGACGATCGGCGCGCATAGCGTCAACCACTGCAATCTGAAGCGGCTTTCCGAGAGCGACGCGCGGCATGAGATCGGCGACGTCAAGCGCATATTGCGGGCCAAACTCGGCGAGGAGCCGCGCCATTTCGCCTATCCCTACGGCTATGCCAGCGCCGTCGGCCGCCGCGAAGTGAGCCTTGTCCGCGATGCCGGCTATGCCTCGGCGGTGACGACCCGCCACGGCATACTCCGCGCCGAGCATGCCGGGTTCCTGCATGCCCTGCCGCGCATTTCGGTCAATGGCCGCTATCAGAGCGTCGCCCATATCCGCACGATGCTGTCGGGTGTGACGACGCCGCTGGCCAATGCCGGCAAGACGGTGGTGACGATCTAATTGTTGCCTCGGCTCTTCGG
This sequence comes from Mesorhizobium sp., assembly GCF_005063415.1. GTDB lineage: Bacteria > Pseudomonadota > Alphaproteobacteria > Rhizobiales > Rhizobiaceae > Mesorhizobium. Next base: position 87,769 of record NZ_SUEG01000007.1, on the reverse strand, counting down.
CCGCGGCTCCAGGATCAGCCATTTAATGATGCCCATCGCCGGCAGCACCCACAAAAGCCCGCTGAGCAGGAAGAAGATGAAGTGCGCCCACGGTCCCGATTCCGCCAGTTGCGCGACCGCCACGATCGAGGCGACTAGCGCATAGACTATGACCAGCACTACCAGCAGGAAGCTTCCGATCAGCTTTTTCAGGCGAATGGGCATGGCGCGATCTCGTTGATCGCTATCGCTTAGGCCGAACAGCCGATGCACGCAACCCGCCAGAAACGGCGCGACGGCGTGCCGCGCTGTCCGGTCTTGCAAGCCGGGTTGCGATGGTTCACCAATCCGCGACTTCAACTGCCGGGACAAATCCATGGCTGCTGCCATATCCGACGCCGCGCCTTTCGCAGCCCGCGATCGCGACCTTCGCAATCGTGCGCTGGTGCGCGGTTGGCTCTATGTCGTGCTCCTGGTGCTGTTTGCGCTGGTAGTGGTCGGCGGCGCTACAAGGCTCACCAATTCCGGCCTGTCGATCACCGAATGGCAGCCGATACACGGCGTCATCCCGCCGCTCAATGATGCCGAGTGGCAGGAGGAGTTCCTGCGCTACCAGCAGATCCCGCAATATGCCGAACTCAACAAGGGTATGAGCATCGAGGCGTTCAAATCGATCTTCTGGTGGGAATGGGTGCACCGCATCCTGGCGCGTAGTGTCGGCGTGGTCTTCGCCCTGCCGCTGCTGTTCTTCTGGGCGACGCGCCGCATCGAGCGGGGCCTCGGCACGAAATTGTCGGGCATCCTCCTTCTCGGCGCCCTGCAGGGCGCGATAGGCTGGTGGATGGTGGCGTCCGGGTTGGCTGACCGGGTTTCGGTCAGCCAATACCGGCTGGCGACGCATCTGACGTTGGCGGCGCTTATCTTCACGGCGACCATGGTGGTCGCGCGTGGGCTGGCGCCGCACTCGGAACCTGCCGCCGACCGCTCGACGCAACGTCTGGCCGGCTTCCTGGTGCTGCTGGCGCTGGTCCAGATCTATCTCGGCGGGCTGGTCGCAGGGCTAGATGCCGGCTTGAGCTACAACACCTGGCCGCTGATGGACGGCAAGCTGGTCCCCGGCGACCTGCTGCTGCTCGAACCGGCATGGCGCAATCTCTTCGAAAATCCGAAGACGGTGCAGTTCGTCCACCGGGCCGGCGCCTACACGATCTTCGCGGTCGCGCTCTGGCACATGATTGCGACACGCCGGCGCCTGCCGGGTACGACGCATGCCCGGCGCGCGACGCTGCTGTTCCTGATTGTCGTGGTGCAGGCGTCGATCGGCATCGGCACCCTATTGATGCAGGTGCCGCTGCACATGGCCCTGACGCATCAGGCATTTGCGCTGGTTCTGCTGGGCTTCGCCGCCGCGCATTGGCGCGGTACCAGGGGCGCTTACCCGCTGCCCCACGAGATTGCTCTCAGAGGCTGAGCCGCACCCGCCGGATTGCCGCGGCAATCGCCAGCTCGCGGTTTTCGTCGACCGCATTTCGATCTTCATGGTGCCATGCAGCCGACAGGCAGCCATAGGCAATGGCGTGGTCCAGTATGGCGGGCGCCGTCTGGCCGAGCGTTGCGGCAAAGACTTGCGCCATATGGGTGATCCGCCGCGGGTCGAGGCAAAGATCGTCTCGGTCGAGTGGGTTGTAGAACATGTTGGCGGCATCGAAGCCCGGGTCGCCGAGAACGCCCTTCGGATCGATCGCCAGCCAGCCACGTGGACCGTGCATGATGTTGTCGTGATGCAGATCGCCATGCAGCGGCCGCATGTCATGCGGATTGGACAACAGCCGTTCCGCGATTTCGGCTGCTTCGACATACAGGCTCCTTTCGTCCGCGGCGCGATCGGCCTTCGCCTTTTTGAACAGGCTGGAAAACCGTGTGCGCAGCGGCTGAAGGTCCGGCGGGGCAGGGTGCTTCGACCGCGAGAACAGCTTCACCTCCGCCGCTATGGCGGTGGCGGCATTGTCGCCCTGATCCGCAATCATCTGTGACAGCGAGGTTTCGCCGGCGTATTCGAGCAGCATGCGGTGGCCGTCGCGGCCGAGCAGCCGCACCGCGCCTTCGCCGCGTCGCCAGGCGAGGAAATGCTCGCCACGCAACTCGTCCTCGACATCGTCGAAAGGCTTTAGGTCCTTGACGATTGCCAGTGAGCCGTCCTCGCGAGCAACCTTCCAGATGCGGCTGCTGAACGTCTCGGCGACGGGTTCGGGCGCGCCGACCTTCCAGCGCTTCGGAAATGCCGGCACGTCCATTCAGAGGCCGAGCATCAGATCCATGTTCTGCACGGCGGCACCCGAGGCGCCTTTGCCGAGATTGTCGTAGACGGCAAGCAGCAGCGCCTGCGCCCTGTCGTCATTGGCAAAGACGTAGAGCTTCATCCTGTTGGTGCCGTTGTAGATCTCCGGATCGATGCCAGGCATGCGTTCCTGATGCAGATACGGCGCCACCTCGACCACGCCGCCATCGATGGAAGCGAAATGATCGGCGATCGCCGCGTGAAGCTCGGCGCCGGTCGGTACATGATCGAGGCCGCCGAGTTGCAGCGGCACCACGGTGATCATGCCTTGCGCGAAATTGCCGACCGCCGGCTGCATGATCGGATCGTGCGAAAGCCTGGCATAGGTTCTGAGCTCAGGCACGTGCTTGTGCTGCAGCGTCAGCCCGTAGGGCAGGAATTCCGGCGCATCCTCGCCCTTGGCGAGATAATCCTCGATCATCGGCCGGCCGCCGCCGGAATAGCCGGAAATGCCGTTGACGGTGACCGGAAAATCGGCCGGCAACAGCCCCGCCGCAACCAGCGGCCGCAGCGTCGCGATCGGTCCTTGCGGCCAGCAGCCCGGATTGGCGACGCGCTTCGCCGAAGCGATCTTTTTCGCCTGGTCCTTGTCCATTTCGGCGAAACCATATTCCCACCCATCGGCGACACGATGCGCCGTCGAGGCGTCGATCACTTTGGTGGTGTCGTTGGCGATCAGCGAAACGCTTTCCTTGGCGGCCGCGTCCGGCAGACAGAGGATCGCGACATCGGCGGCGTTGAGGAACTCGGCGCGCGCTGCCGTTTCCTTGCGGCGCTCGGTCGGGATGGAGATGATTTCCAGGTCGCCGCGCTCGGCAAGCAGCGCCCTTATCTGCAGACCGGTGGTGCCGTGCTCGCCGTCGATGAAGATTTTCGGTTTCATTGCTTGCCAAAATTCCTGTTATCTCAAAGCTATATGCCGCTTGCCTGATTCAATCCGGCAACGCTGTGATTGCCCTGGTTCATTTCCTCGAGCCGCGCCTTTCGTTCCGCCAGCAGCCCGAGATAGTGCATGGCCACCATTGACCCGGCAATTGCCGTTATATCGGCGTGATCATAGGCTGGCGCAACCTCGACGACATCGGCGCCGACGATATCGACCTGGTTGATCTGGCGCAGCACCGACAGGATCTTTGCCGAAGACGGGCCTCCCGCGACCGGCGTTCCGGTGCCGGGCGCAAAGGCCGGGTCCAGGCAATCGATGTCGAAAGTGACATAGGTCTTCTTGCCGCCGGTGCGGTCGACGATGGCATAGGCGATGTCGGACGCCCGCATTTCCTCCACTTCATGGCCGTACAGGATCTTGATGCCGAACGTGTCGGGCGCATGAGTGCGGATGCCGATCTGGATCGACCGGTCGGGGTCGATGATGCCCTCCTTGACCGCACGGCCGACGAAGGAGCCGTGATCGATGCGCTTGCCGTCGTCGGGCCAGGTGTCCTGATGTGCGTCGAACTGCACCAGAGCCAGCGGGCCGTGGATGGCGGCATGCGCCTTGAGCAGCGGCCAGGTGACGAAGTGATCGCCACCGAGTGACAGCAGAAAGGCGCCGGATTTCAGGATCTTCGCCGCTTCGCGTTCGATCGTGGCAGGCGTCTTCTGGTGATTGCCGCTGTCGAGCAGGCAGTCGCCATAATCGATTACAGCAAGCTGTTCGAACAGGTCGCGCGAAAAGGGATATTGCGGATCGTTGTCGAGGATGGCCGAGGCGCGGCGGATCGCCTGCGGTCCGAAACGGGCGCCCGGCCGATTGGTGACCGCAGCGTCGAAGGGAATGCCCCACACCACCGCATCAGCGTCCTTCACGTCCTTCGAATATTTGCGCCGCATGAACGACAGCGCGCCGGCATAGGTCGGCTCGAACGACGCACCCGTCCTGGAGCGGGTGGTGAAGGCGTGATCGATGGTCCTTGGCGGCATGAAGAGATCTCCTGTGCGTCGACGCGCAACCTTATTGGACATAATTCTCAGAATTGCGACCCCTGCGGAGGATCATGGCCATTCGATCCGGTCACAAATCCTTGCTCGCCAGGCGAACCCCGCATGGCTCGCCAGGAGATTGCCTGCAAGCGACCGAAAGGAGCCGTCGCCGACTGCTTCGGCCGGCGCTGACCTGATTTTCCGGCATTTTGCAAGCCGGCTTCGTTCACCTGCCTGTCACGGGCATCGCTTAACCGGGGTGGGATCCCGGTACGGAGCGATTCTCATGCGAACGATTTGGCTGAGCCTTCTGCTTTCCGCGGCGCTGGCGGTCTCCCTTGGCCATGCATCGGCAGGCGAAACGCGCGCCAGGCAGATTCTGGACCGCTTCGAGCACGCCAACCAATGGCGCGACCATGTGATAGTGGCCGCGCACCGTGCCGGCAGCATGCAGGCCGGCAAGACGCTCTATCCCGAAAACTCGATCGCCGCCGTCGAGGCGTCGATCGCAATGGGCGCCGAAATCGTCGAGGTCGACATCAGGCGCTCGAAGGACGGCGAATTCGTCGTCATGCATGACAGCTGGCTTGACCGCACCACGAATTGTAGGGGCGAGGTGGTCAAGCGGACGCTGGCCGAACTCAAGACCTGCCGCTTGGTGACCGAAGGTACCGGCGCCGTTACGGGCGAGACGGTCTCGACGTTGCGCGAGATGTTGATGACGACCAGGGACAGGATCCTCATCAACCTCGACAACAAGCTTGATGTCGATAGCCTGGCGGGCATGATTGCGGTTGCGCGCGATCTCGGCATGGCCGAACAGGTGATCGTCAAGGAGAACCTGTGGAATGCGGAGAGGATCACCAGCGTCAAGGCTGCCCTGGACGCGATCGGCAGCGGCTTCCAGTTCATGCCGATCATCGCCGATGATGCGGTTCGCGACGCCATGTTTGCTGAAAAAATCAGCCGGGCCTTCCCGGTGCGCGCGGTCGAGATGATCAACTGGCGCGCAGGATCAGAGACGCTGACCGAGACCGGCGGTCCGCTGTTCAGCCCGCACATGCGCGCGCTGGCGGTGAGGGGCGACTGGCACATCTGGGCCGACACCTACGCCATCATCAACAAGCCGGGTGGCTTCCTCGCCGGTGGCCGCGGCGACGAGCTGGCGGTCGCGGCCAGCCTGCCGCGCGAGACCTACGGCTTCTGGGTCGAGCGCGGCGCGACCATCATCCAGACCGACGAACCGAAGGCCGCCATCGGCTGGCTGGCGGCGAACGGTTTTCGCGTGCCCTATGCCGGTGAGAAGCGACCTGCCGAGCCGGCCAACACGGCCAGCATTAACTAACGCCGGGCACGAAGCAGAGCGATTGCCGCGCTACGCGTGAGCGGGGATATTGCCGGCGATACCGTCCAATTCCTCGAGCGCATCGTCCGGCAGCACGAGATCGCCCGCGGCGAGGTTCTCCCTGAGATGCGCGACGGAAGACGTGCCGGGGATCAGAAGAATGTTCGGCGCGCGGCAAAGCAGCCAGGCGAGCGCGACCTGCATCGGCGTGGCGCCGAGGCGTGCCGCGACCTTGGACAAGGTCGACGACTGCAACGGGTTGAAGCCGCCAAGCGGGAAGAACGGCACATAGGCGATGCCGTCGCGGGCCAGATCGTCAATCAAGGCATCGTCGCCCCGATGCGCCAGATTGTACTGGTTCTGCACGCACACGATCTTGCAGATCCTGCGGCCTTCGGCGATCTGCGCAGCGGTGACGTTGCTCAGCCCGATGTGACGCACAAGGCCCTGGCGCTGAAGCTCGGCAAGCGTCGCAAGCGGCGCCTCGATCGACCCTTCGGCGGGGCCATGCGCGTCGAACATGATCCGAAGGTTGACCACCTCCAGCGCGTCGAGCCCGAGATTGCGCAGATTGTCGTGCACCGCCTTAGTCAGCTCTTCGGCCGAGAAGGCCGGCAACCACGATCCGTCCTGGCCGCGCTGGGCGCCGATCTTGGTGACGATAACGAGGTCGTCGGGATAGGGTGCGAGCGCTTCGCGGATCAACAGGTTGGTCACGTGCGGGCCATAGAAGTCGCTGGTGTCGATGTGATTGACGCCTTGTGCAACGGCTTCGCGCAGTACGGCCAACGCGGCGTCGTGGTCCTTTGGTGGGCCGAAGACGCCTGGCCCTGCGAGCTGCATGGCGCCGTAGCCGAGCCGTCTCACTTTGCGGTCGCCGAGGATGAATGTGCCGGACTGGTCGACGCTGGACATGGTCTTTCTCCTTCAGGAACGGTGCACAGATAGACGTTGTCCGATCTCATGATAATTGGGTACAATTCGCACGGGCTGTGCGGAATGACGAACAATGCAGATTGATCTCGGGGATCTGAACGCCTTCGTGGCCGTAGCGCGCGCCAAAGGTTTTCGGGATGCGGCACGCGCCAGCGGCGGCAGTGCGTCCGGCTTAAGCGAGGCGGTGCGCCGCCTGGAGACGCAGCTCGGTGTCAGGCTGCTCAACCGGACGACCCGCAGCGTTGTCCTGACGGAAGCCGGCGAAGGCCTGCTGGCGCGGCTCGGTCCTGCCTTGACCGAGGTAGAGTCGGCCCTGGACGTGGTGAACGGCTTTCGCGACAGGCCGGCGGGTACGCTGCGCCTCAATGTGCCGGTCAGCGCCGCGCGGCTGGTGCTGCCCAGCATCGTTCCGCCTTTTCTCGCCGCCTATCCAGGCATCCGGTTGGAGGTGATCTCAGAGGAGAGCTTCGTCGATGTGCTGGCGGCGGGGTGCGACGCCGGCATTCGCTATGAGGAGCGGCTGGAGCAGGACATGATCGCCGTGCCGATCGGGCCGCGCGTGCAGCGCTTCGCCACCGCCGCCAGCCCTGCCTACCTGGATCGTCACGGCCGCCCGCAGCACCCGCGCGACCTGCTCGGCCACGCCTGCCTGCGCGGCCGCTTTGCCAGCCGTGCGATGCCGCCGTGGGAATTCGAGCGCGACGGCGAGGTGGTGCGGGTCGACCCAAGTGGGCCGCTTCTCGTGACACTGGGCGGGGCGACCGACCTCAAGGTCGATGCAGCCATCGCCGGCACAGGCATCGTCAGCCTGTTCGAGGATTGGCTGCGCCCTCACTTCGAGAGCGGGGCGCTCGAACCGGTGCTTGAACCGTGGTGGCAGAGCTTCTCCGGACCGTTCCTCTACTATCCCGGCCGGCGCCTCGTGCCGGCGCCGCTGCGAGCGTTCATCGACTTCATCAAGGACAGCCGGATCTGAGCTCTGTGCAGGCATGAACCGCGCCGCACGCGCGGGTGGGGTGATGCCCCTGTACGAAAAGAAAAGGCCGCCCGGAGGCGGCCTTTCGATGGCGTGTAATTGCGCAGCGCTTAGCGCTTGGAGAACTGGAAGCTCCGGCGGGCCTTCGCCTTGCCATACTTCTTGCGCTCGACGACGCGGCTGTCGCGGGTCAGGAAGCCGCCCTTCTTGAGTACGGCGCGCAGCGCCGGCTCGTAATAGGTCAGCGCCTTGGAGATGCCGTGGCGCACGGCACCGGCCTGGCCGGAGAGGCCGCCGCCGATGACGGTGGCAACGATGTCGTACTGGCCGGCGCGGTTGGCGGCGATGATCGGCTGGTTGAGGATCATCTGCAGGACCGGACGCGCGAAATATTCGGCGAACACCTTGTCGTTGACGACGATCTTGCCGGAGCCGGGCTTCACCCAGACACGGGCAATGGCGTTCTTGCGCTTGCCGGTGGCATAGGCGCGGCCCGATTTGTCGAGCTTCTGGACATGGACGGGTGCTGCCGGCTGGGTGTTGGTGTTGCCGGTGGCAGTTCCGAGTTCTGCGAGCGAGGAAAGCTCAGCCATTTTACGAAACCTTCTTGTTCTTGGCGTTCAGCTTGGCCACGTCGAGCGTGACGGGCTGCTGGGCGACATGTGGATGTTCCGTGCCTGCGTAGACGCGGAGATTCTTCATCTGGCGTCGGCCGAGCGGGCCGCGCGGGATCATGCGTTCAACGGCCTTCTCCACGACACGCTCGGGGAAGCGGCCCTCGAGCAGCTGGCGCGCGGTGCGCTCCTTGACGCCGCCGGGGTGACCGGTGTGCCAGTAATAGACCTTGTCGGTGAACTTCTTGCCGGTGAACACCACCTTGTCGGCATTGATGACGATGACGTTGTCGCCGTCGTCGACGTGCGGGGTGAAGGTGGGCTTGTGCTTACCGCGAAGATGATTGGCGATGACAGTGGCGAGACGGCCGACTACGAGACCCTCGGCGTCGATCAGCACCCACTTCTTCACCACATCCGCAGGCTTCTGCGAAAAGGTTGCCATGGATTGTTGCTTTCTGTTCGGACCTTCAAAAGAAGGCGTTTCTTGTTGCTTGGATTGGCAAAAGGCACTTGCCGTCGCCAATAACAAAACGGCGGCCTTTGCGGGCCGCTGCTTCGTCACGGCTTATAGGGGAGGGTGGTTATCGCGTCAAGGCGCATGAAATGATTGCCGGAAGATAAACTTAAATGAAAACAAGGATTTGAGTTAAAGGTATGATTTTACCACATCGCGATTTTTGGCCCTGTGTAGGTAAGTTCAGTGCTTTGCCTCGATTTCCTTGCGAGCTGCGCTGGAGAGGAATGCCGATCGCGTTATGCCTCGGTCGCGCGCTGCCGCGTCGATCGCCCGCAAGACGCCGCGCTCGAAAGTTACATTCGCCCTCACAACGGCGCTGTCATTGTCGATGAGTGGTACCGAGACCAGATAGCCTCCTTCAGCAAGTGCTTTGCGTATATCCGCAAGCGCGACGATCGCCTCGTGGCTGGACGGCTCGGGAACAGGCATGTCCTCCGCCCACAGTTGCAACGCTTCGACTGCATTCGGTACGATGTCTTCCGCCTCGTCCGCGGCTGAAAAGCAGCCGGGAATGTCGGGAAAGCGAATACCGAACGCACTGTCTGGATCTTTGTCGACCAACGCGAAATAGTTCTTCATCTCAGCCTCCAAGACGCTTCAGGTCGCCTATGTCCAGCCCGCTTGCTTGGCGATGGCGCGAGCTGTACCGGTTGGTAGATCCTTCTCAGGATGCGGAACGATCAACACGATCTCGCCCTTTCGGAACTTGTGATGTGAGCCGCGTATGGAAACCAGCTCGAAACCATCATCCTTGAGACGCTTCACGATTTTGCGGCTGTCACGCTCAAGCAAACGTCACCAATGCGCACATATATACACATCAACGAAAAACTCAATAGAAAGCATCAGGCCGGTTCCGGCCTTGGCGGGATCGAATAGGTGCCCGTGGCGTGCGCTACCGTGTGTCCCTCCGGGCCGGCGACGATGTCGATATCGAACACCATCAGGCTCTTGCCGAGCTTGAGGATGCGGCAATGGCCGTCGATCGGCCCGGCCTCGGCCTTGCGGACAAAATTGATGTTGAGACTGGTGGTGACCGAAAGCGCATCCGGCCCGGCATGCGAGAGCACGCAGACATAGCCGCCTATGTCGGCCAGCGTGAACAGCGCCGAACCCGACACGGTGCCGCCGGGACGCAAATGGCGCTCGTCGGCATTGAGCCGCACGATACAGCCGCCTGGAAACACGTCCAACGCCTCGTAGAAGGTGAACTGGTCGTTGAGTTGCGGGAAAACGGTCGCCATCAGCGCGTTGACATCAGCAGCCGTCAGCACCGGCTTGAGATCGCTTTGGGCAGGCATGTCGGTCCCTCGTTTGCGGCTGCCTGTATGAGCGTAGCGTGCCGTTTCTGGCAACAGCCATTCATTATGGCAGAAGCGGGGTGTTGGACGAAGCGAGACCCGCATACTAGATTAGTCGATCACCGATCCGGAATCGCGGAGGAACGACCCATGGCCGAAATCGTCGCCATCAAGCCTGCCGTGGCCGAAGGGCCGGTCGCCGCCCGGCTGGATAAGGGCGTGCTGCGCCTGACGCTCGCCAATCCGCCGGCCAATGCTCTTTCGCTTGCAGTGATGGCGGCGCTGATGACGGAACTCGACCGCGCCAAGGGCGACAAGTCCGTCCGCGTCATCGTCCTCGGGGCGGCCGGCAAAGTGTTCTGCGCCGGGCACGACCTCAAGGAGTTGAGCACGCACCGCGCCGATGCCGACCGCGGCAGGGCCTTCTTCGAAAAGACGTTTTCCGCCTGCGCTTCACTGATGCAGGCGATCGTTCGCCATCCTAAGCCGGTGATCGCCGAAGTCGACGGCTTGGCGACGGCGGCCGGGTTGCAGCTGGTCGCCAGCTGCGATCTCGCCATCGCCTCGCACGAAGCGACCTTCTGCACGCCTGGCGTCAATATCGGACTGTTCTGCTCGACGCCGATGGTGGCGCTGTCGCGCAACGTCTCGCGCAAGCACGCCATGGAGATGCTTTTGACCGGCGAGACCATCGATGCGGCAACCGCCAAGGAATTCGGCTTGGTCAACCGCGTCGTGCCGCGCGAATATCTGAATCAGATTGTCACCAAATACGCGCAAACCATTGCGTCCAAATCCTCCCTGGTCGTCAAGATCGGCAAGGAAGCCTTCTATGAGCAGGCGGAAATGGGGCTGGCCGAGGCCTATGATTACACCGGGCGCGTCATGGTCGAGAACATGCTGGCGCGCGATGCGGAAGAGGGCATTGGCGCCTTCATCGGCAAGCGCAAGCCGGAATGGCCGGAGGAATAGGAGGCGGATATGGAACCGCGCATCTCCATCATCACCATCGCCACCGACGATCTCGAGCGCGCCACGCGCTTTTATGAGGCAATGGGCCTGACCCGCCATGCCGGGATCACCGATGGTGTTGCCTTCTTCCAGATGGGCGGCGCCATTCTTGGCTTGTTTCCGCGCCCAAGCGCCGAAGAGGATTCGGGCGTTACCTTCTCCAAGGCGCCGTCCGCCGTCTACCTTGCCTACAACACCCGCTCCGACGCCGAGGTCGATGCAGTGCTGGCGCTGGCCGAGACGGCCGGCGGCCGTATCGTCAAGCCGGCGCAACGCGCCTTCTGGGGCGGCTGGTATGGCTATTTCGCCGATGCCGACGGGCATGTCTGGGAAGTGGCGCACAATCCGGCTTTTCCGATCGCGGAAGACGGATCGATTTCGCTGCCGGCCTGACGAGGTTCCCTCTGGCTCATCGCAAGCAACTGACGCGGCTGAAGGCGCCCTATCTCAAGCGTATCCTGATCGAGCCCGGCCGGGTCGTCGATTGGGAAAAATATCCCTGGAACCTGCCGATCTTTCACGGCCACGAATTCGAGCTCGAATTCACCACGCCGATCACCATCATCGTCGGCGAGAACGGCACCGGCAAATCGACATTGCTCGAAGCGATCGGCGCGCTGGCCGGCTACGATGAAGCTGGCGGCGGCAAGGGCTACATGCCGGTCGACCACTCCCGAGCCATCGACAAGAGCGGCGCGGCGCTGGCGGCAACGTTGCGTGGCCACTGGCTGCCGAAGGTCACCGCAGGCTAGTTCTTTCGCGCCGAATCCTTCTATTCGGTCGCCCGCTATCTCGATCAGGCTGCCATCGACGCACATGAGGCGCCGCCCGACTTCCTGTCCTGGTCGCATGGCGAGGGCTTCATCAGGTTCTTCGAGGAGCGCTGCCGCCGGCAAGGCATTTACATCCTGGACGAGCCCGAAAGCGCCTTGTCGCCGACGCGCCAGATCGAACTTCTCAAGATGCTGCGGCGGATGGACCAGTCCGGCACGGCACAGGTGATCATGGCCACGCATTCGCCGCTGCTGATGGCCTGTCCCGGCGCGCGGCTGTTCCGCATCAGCCGGTCCGGGCTCGATCCCACCGATCTTAGCGATACCGACCATTTCCGCATGATGCGCAATTTTTGCAATGATCCAGATGGTTTTCTCGCCGAAGCGCTGTATGAGGACGAGGCATGAACCACGACGCCTACGACAACGCCTATATCGCCGGCATCCTCAATTCGGTGAAGACCATCGCCATGGTCGGCGCGTCGGCCAATGACGTGCGGCCGAGCTATTTCGTGCTGAAATATCTGCTCGGCAAGGGGTTTTCGGTGTTCCCGATCAATCCCGGCCAGGCCGGCAAGGAGATCCTCGGCCAGATGACCTACGCCAGGCTCGCCGACGTTCCGGGACCTGTCGACATGATCGACGTGTTTCGCGCTTCCTCTGCCGTGCCGGGCATTGTCGACGAGGTATTGCGGCTCGATCCGCTGCCGAAGGTCATCTGGATGCAGCTTGGCATACGCCATGACGAGGCAGCCGCACGCGCCGAAGCCGCCGGCATCAAGGTGGTGATGAACCGTTGCCCCAAGATCGAATATGGCAAGCTGTCCGGCGAGATCGGCTGGACCGGCGTCAATTCAGGCGTGCTGTCCTCCAAGAAGCCGCTGATGCGCCCGGGGTTCCAGAGTTTCGGCGTTCGCCAGAAGTAGGTAGTGAATGGTGAATGGTGAATAGAAGGATTTTTCTGGAAGGCGGGCAAGGCGGCATATGAGCCGCTTGCAATCAGGGTGGGGCTGGCCGACTTTGCCATTCACCATTCACCATTCACCATTCACCATTCACCATTCACCATTCACCATTCACCATTGAGGGAGGTTTTCGATGGCCCGCACGCCCGGTTTCAATACGCTCGCCGTCCATGCCGGCGCTAAGCCGGATCCGGCGACAGGGGCGCGAGCGACGCCGATCTACCAGACGACCTCCTTCGTCTTCGACGATGCCGACCATGCCGCCTCGCTGTTCGGGCTGAAGGCGTTCGGCAACATCTACACCCGCATCATGAACCCGACCCAGGCGGTGCTGGAAGAGCGCATCGCGGCACTCGAAGGCGGCACGGCAGGCCTTGCCGTCGCCTCCGGCCATGCCGCGCAGGTGCTGGTCTTCCACAACCTGATGCAGCCCGGCGACAATTTCGTTTCAGCGACAAAGCTTTACGGCGGCTCGATCAACCAGTTCGGCCACGCCTTCAAGAATTTCGGTTGGCAGGTGCGCTGGGCCGACACCAACGACATCTCGACCTTCGAGAGCCAGATCGACGACAGGACCAAGGCGATCTTCATCGAAAGCCTGGCCAATCCGGGCGGCGTCTTCGTCGACATCGAGAAGATCGGCGACATTGCCCGCAAGCACGGCCTGCCGTTGATCGTCGACAACACACTGGCCTCGCCCTATCTGCTGCGGCCGATCGAACATGGCGCCGACATCGTCGTGCATTCGCTGACCAAGTTCATCGGCGGCCACGGCAATTCGATCGGCGGCGCCATCGTCGACGGCGGCACGTTCGACTGGTCGAAGTCGGGCAAATATCCGATGCTTTCGGAGCCGCGCCCCGAATATGGCGGCCTCGTCCTGCACGAAACCTTCGGCAATTTCGCTTTCGCCATTGCCGCCCGCGTGCTCGGCCTGCGCGATATCGGCGCGGCGATTTCGCCGTTCAACGCGTTCCTGATCCTGACCGGCCTGGAAACCTTGCCGCTCAGGATGCAGCGCCACTGCGACAATGCGGCGGCGGTCGCCGGATGGCTCTCCAACCATCCCAAGGTCGCCTGGGTGTCCTATCCCGGCCTGCCCAGCGACAAGAACAACGCGTTGCAGAAGAAGTACTCGCCGCTTGGCGCCGGCGCGGTGTTCACCTTCGGGTTGAAGGGCGGCTACGCGGCGGGCATCAAATTCGTCGAAGCGCTCGAACTGTTCTCGCACCTGGCCAATGTTGGCGACACCAAGTCGCTGGTCATCCACCCGGCATCGACCACGCATCGCCAGCTTTCCGACGAGCAGAAGATCAACGCCGGGGCAGGGCCGGACACGGTCAGGCTCTCGGTCGGCATCGAGGATGTCGACGACATCGTCGCTGATCTGGAACAGGCTCTCGCCAAGGTTTGATCGCCATGACCAGGCCGAAATTTCTTTCCGTCGGCGTCGACACCGTCGAACCGGAGCTTGGCGCACCGGCGCCGGATCGCCTGATTTCGGGCGATCCGAAATTCCGCACCTGGAATGTTGAGGAGCAGGACGGCGGCCTCTATGCCGGCATATGGGAAGCAACGCCAGGCAAATGGCGCATCGAATATGACGAGTGGGAGTTCTGCCACATCCTTTCAGGGGTCTCGGTGATCGCCGAAGACGGCGGCGATGCGCGCACTGTCGGGGCCGGCGACAGTTTCGTGCTGAGGCCGGGCTTCAAGGGCAGCTGGGAAGTGCTTGAAACGACTCGCAAGGAGTATGTGATCAAGCTTTGATCACCCTGCGGCTGAGCCTGCCGGATCGAATGCTCAAAAGCGTACCGCGAGCGTTTCCAGCCCGTGGAAATGATAGCTGTCGCGGAAGCGTGGCTGTTCGGCGAGATGGAGCCGCGGCAAGCGCTCGAACAGGGTTTTCAGCGACACCTGCAGTTCGAGCCGGGCGAGCGGCGCGCCGATGCAGAAATGGATGCCGGCGCCGAACGATACGTTCTTCTGGTCGGCACGGTCCGGCCTCAAGGCGAGGGGCTCGGCAAACGCAGTAGGGTCGCGATTGGCCATGCCGAGCAACAGCCCGATCGTCTCTCCCGGCTGGACGATGATCCCCGGCCCGGCCTCGACCTCCTGATAGGCGTAGCGCGTGAACATGTGCAGCGGCGCGTCGAAGCGCAGGCACTCTTCGACCGTCGCGGCTGTTGCTTCCGGTGAGGCGAAGAAGCGGCGCGGGTCGCCGCCTTGCGCAAGGATCGAGCGCACCGCATTGCCGGTCTGGTGGACAGTTGCTTCATGGCCGGCATTGAGCAAAAGGATGGCCGAGGATACCAGCTCGTCCTCCGACAGTTTCTGGCCATCCTCCTGTGCCGCAATCAGCAGCGACAGAAGATCCTCGCCCGGCCTCTTTCGCCGCTCGGCGACGTAGCCGCGCAGAAAATCGGAAAAGTCGCGCGCGGCGCGATTGGCTGTCTCCTCCGTCTCGCGGGTGCGGCCATGCATGTACATGGCGACCATCCGATGCGACCAGTCGAGCAGCTGCGGCCCCATGTCGACCGGCACGCCGAGCATTTCAGCAATAATGGTGATCGGCAAGGGAGCGGCGAACGCCGGCAGCAGGTCGACTCCTCCTGGTTCGAAACGGTCAATCAATTCATTGGCCAGCGCCTCGACGCGCGGCCTGAGCCGCTCGACCTGGCGCGAGACGAAGGCGCGGTTGACCAGCGTTCTGAGCCGTGTGTGGACGGGCGGCTCCAGCTCCAGCATCGAATTGGCCTCGACGCCGTCGAAGGCGCTGAGATGCGTGCGGTCCTGGCCGATGCCCCGGCTGTCCGGAATGCCGGCCGGGTTCTGCCGGCCGAAGCGGCGATCGCGCAGCAGACGGTTGACGTCGTCGAAGCCGCCAAAGCACCAGAAGCCAAATTCTTCCCAGACGAAGGCGTTCGATGCGCCGTGCAGGAAGGCATAGGCCTCGTATGGATTCTGGAAAAAGGCCGGCTCGTGCGGATCGAGCCGCAGGCGACGTGTGGCTGGATCAAAGGCAAGGTAGGGCGGCTTCAATTCGGTCATGCCAGATCATTAGCGCGGCTTGCCAGTCTGGTGCCAGACCGTATGTTGGCCCTCCCGAGAGGTGAGCCGCCGAAGCGGTTGCGGAAGGACGGTTTCATGAATGTGATCGTGGTCGGTGCAGGCATTGCCGGGCTTTCCACAGCGTGGTCGCTGGTCAAGGCCGGGCACCTCGTCTCGATCGTCGAGCAGGGACCGATCCCCAATCCGCTTGCAGCGTCGGGCGACCATCATCGCATTATCCGCCGCGCCTACCGGGCTGGCACGGGCTACGGCCGGCTGATCACCGAGGCCTATGAAGCATGGGATGAGATGTGGGCCGATCTCGGCGAAAGCCATCTCGATCCGCGCGGCTTCATCTGTATTTCGCGGGAGCCGGGAGATGAGGCGGAGGAATACCGCGAAGGCATGGAAGCCGGGAACTATCCGTTCGATTTGTTCGAACCGGACGCCGCGGTTGAACGCTGGCCGTTCCTGCAGCCCGGTTCGTTCCGCTATGCCTATTTTTCACCGGACGGCGGCGCGTTGCACTGCCGCAAGATCGCCTGGGGCCTCGCCCGATGGCTGCGCGAGAACGGCGCCAATGTCTACGAAAACAGTAAGGTGGTCGAGATCGACTCCGACGTCGGACATGTCGTGCTTGCGAGCGGCGAAACGATGCAGGCCGACCGGATCATCGTCGCTGCCGGTGCCTGGGTGCTAAAGCTGTTCCCGGAGCTGGATGGCCAACTGAAAACCTGGCGCACCGCGCTCGCCTATGTCGAACCGCCGGCGGATCTGAAAGCAGCTTGGCAGGCTGCATCCGTTGTCCTCGACATCGGCGGCAGCGTCGACGGCTATGCAATCCCGCCGACAGGTGGCGCCGGCATGAAATTCGGCTCGGGCCTGCACAGGGCGCCGACCAGCGATGCCGACTGGAACCGCCAGCCGGTGCCGGGCGAGGGTGAGGCGATCCGCAACCTGTTTTCGCCGCCGATTGCCCGCATCGAGGAATACAAGGTCACCGAAGTGGTCACCTGCGCCTACACCTTCACCGCCGAGAAGTTCCTGGCCCACCGCAAAGGCAAATGCCTGGTCGTCTCGGCCTGCTCCGGCCACGGCTACAAGTTCGGCGCGGCAGTTGGCAGAAGGGTTGCGGCCTGCGTCAGCAATGGCGATGTCGACGGCCTGAAGAAATGGCTCAGGGCCGAGGCGGCCTGAGCGCCTAGTATCGGCAATGCCTCGGAATATGCACGCGCCGCCAGCTCGATGAGCCCTCCCTAACAACCACGCGGCGAACCACTGTCTGATAGGACGCCGGAATGTCGATGATGCGCCGCTGCTCCGGCCGCACCAGCACCTCTTCGGCGACGCTCTCATATTCGGCGGGGAGGACAACGCGCCGACGGCGTTCCGGCTCAACCACGACGATTTCGGCCACGCGTTCATAGCGCGCCTTGTGCCTGACCTTGCACAGCACCTTGCGGCCATTGATGATGCGCCATTCCCAGGAATAGCCGCCGTCATCGACCCTCACGGAGCGGTAGATGGTGCGGGTAATGGCGGGCACGATCTCATAGCTGACGCGCGCCGACGCGATCTGCACCACGCGCTCGCGCGTCCCGTAGATTGGCGCCTCGTATTCCACCTGCTGGCCGGCTGGGCTGACGAGCACGTCCTCATAGACCGTGTCGTAGACGGCCGGCCGGTTGACCTGCTCGTAGCATTCGACCGCGCGTCCGCCGGCCGCCGCCTCGGACGCCATGCCGAGAACGGTGATGCCGGTAAGGGCCAAGGAAGCAGTTTTCCTGATCATCGCACTCCCCCTTATTTGAACTGCGTGAAGCGGGTTCAACGTTGGATTGTAGGGCAAGCCGCGGCCGGAAAAAGCGGTTTCACCACTTTTCGTTAAGCGATGCGGTTAAGAAACTGCTAAACAACGGCCAGGCATGAGCGCCCCTTCCCACCGCAGGAGAGGGGCTGCCGGCACGGCGACAGGCGAAACTGGTTTGGAAACCTTGATTCGACTTAACCGGATGGCTAGGAGAGGCGGCCTTGCGCTAGGGTGAGCCGGCATCCTATTTACACAATAACGATCCAGAACCGATTCTGCCCGATTGCAAATCTCCGGCGCCGGAATCCCATCCTCAAAAAGGGATAGTCCATGAAGAACCCCGTCGAAACCTACATGAACCTCGTTCCGATGGTGGTCGAACAGACCAATCGCGGCGAACGGGCCTACGACATTTTCTCGCGGCTCCTCAAGGAGCGCATCATTTTCATCACCGGCCCGGTCGAGGACGGCATGGCGACGCTGGTCTGCGCGCAGCTGCTGTTCCTCGAGGCGGAGAATCCGAAGAAGGAAATCAACCTCTACATCAACTCGCCCGGCGGCGTAGTGACCTCCGGCATGGCGATCTACGACACAATGCAGTTCATCAAGCCCGCTGTGTCGACGCTGTGCATCGGCCAGGCCGCATCGATGGGCTCGCTGCTTCTCACTGCAGGCGAGAAGGGCATGCGCTTTGCCACGCCGAACGCCCGCATCATGGTTCACCAGCCTTCCGGCGGCTTCCAGGGCCAGGCTTCCGACATCGAGCGTCATGCCCAGGACATCATCAAGCTGAAGCGCCGCCTCAACGAGGTTTATGTCAGGCACACCGGCAAGAGCTACGATGAGATTGAAAAAACGCTCGACCGTGACCATTTCATGACTGCCGACGAGGCCAGGGATTTCGGCCTCATCGACAAGGTCATTTCGTCACGTGAGCCAGTCGAAGGTATTGCCTTATAGGTCCGCGGTGGCCCCGCGGTGGCAATGAGTGGCGGGATCACGCGCTTTTGGCGCAGCTTGCGGCATTTCGGCCACAATTGGCTGTTCCCTCGACGGGTGCAATTGCCTACGTTAAGGCTATGTTGATTTTCGACGGCTTAGCTTTGCGCGTGGGGTTGTTCGAATCATTGCCCCGTTTTCCGATTTGTGTTTCGTACGGAATGCGTTGCGGGAGCCGGGGCACTGGCGGCAGCGGATTCCCGCGATAGATTGAATATACGCCCTTTCAACCAGACCATCGGCGGGCGGCCATGAAAGGACAGGAAAATGAGCAAGGTCGGCAACAACAGCGGTGATTCCAAGAACACGCTTTATTGCTCGTTTTGCGGCAAAAGCCAGCACGAAGTGCGCAAGCTGATCGCCGGGCCGACGGTGTTCATCTGCGACGAATGCGTCGAACTGTGCATGGACATCATCCGCGAGGAGAACAAGACCTCGATGGTGAAGTCGCGCGAGGGCGTGCCGACCCCGCAGGAAATCCTGAAAGTTCTCGACGACTACGTCATCGGCCAGCCCTACGCCAAGCGCGTACTGTCGGTGGCCGTCCACAACCACTACAAGCGCCTCGCCCATGCCGGCAAGAACAACGACGTCGAACTGGCGAAGTCGAACATCCTGCTCATCGGCCCGACCGGTTGCGGCAAGACGCTGCTGGCGCAGACGCTGGCCCGTATCATCGACGTCCCCTTCACCATGGCCGACGCGACGACGCTGACCGAGGCCGGCTATGTCGGCGAGGATGTCGAGAACATCATCCTGAAGCTGTTGCAATCGGCCGACTACAATGTCGAGCGCGCCCAGCGCGGCATCGTCTATATCGACGAGATCGACAAGATATCGCGCAAGTCGGACAATCCCTCGATCACCCGCGACGTATCGGGCGAGGGCGTGCAGCAGGCACTTTTGAAGATCATGGAAGGTACCGTTGCCTCCGTGCCGCCGCAGGGCGGCAGGAAGCATCCGCAGCAGGAATTTCTGCAGGTCGACACCGCCAACATCCTGTTCATCTGCGGCGGCGCTTTCGCCGGCCTGGACAAGATCATCTCGGATCGCGGCAGGAAGACCTCGATCGGTTTCGGCGCCATCGTCGCTTCGCCCGAGGATCGTCGCACCGGCGATGTTTTCCGCCTGGTCGAGCCTGAAGATCTCTTGAAGTTCGGCCTCATTCCCGAGTTCGTCGGCCGTCTGCCTGTCTTGGCCACGCTCGAGGATCTCGACGAGCCGGCACTGATCCAGATCCTGACCGAGCCGAAGAACGCGCTGGTCAAGCAGTATCAGCGGCTGTTCGAGATGGAGAATGTCGACCTGACCTTCCACGAGAACGCGCTGTCGGCAATCGCCAAGCGCGCCATCGAGCGCAAGACCGGCGCACGCGGCCTGCGTTCGATCATGGAAGCGATTCTGCTCGACACCATGTTCGAGCTGCCGGCACTGGAAGGCGTGCGCGAAGTGGTTATTTCGGAAGAGGTGGTGTCAGGCAACGCCAGGCCGCTCTACATCTATTCCGAGCAGAAGGAAAAGAAGGGCAACGTCAGCGCCTGACGTGAGCCGGCAATGGATTTTTCTGAAACGGCGCCGCAGGGCGCCGTTTTGCTGTCGCACACCGCGTACGGCGCCGCGAAATGGCCGCGTATTGGAGGGACGGACCGTGTTGACCCTTGATCTTTACCCACTGTGCCTCCAACTAATGCCAGAAGGCCGTGGTGCCGAATTCTGTGCTGTAAAACTCCCGTCACAAACGGTGGTAGGCGGAACGATCCCCGGTCGTTAATATGAGATTCGCGGTTGGCCGATTGGCGGCCGCGACATGAAAGGTTGGACAATGGCCAAATTATCCAAGGCTCCCAGCGACGGCGTCTTTGCAGTCCTCCCACTGCGCGACATCGTGGTGTTCCCGCACATGATCGTTCCGCTCTTTGTCGGGCGTGAAAAGTCGATCAAGGCGCTGGAAGAAGTGATGGGTCAGGAAAAGCAGATCCTGCTCGCGACCCAGATGAATGCCGCCGACGACGATCCGGAGCCCGATGCCATCTTTGACATCGGCACGCTCGCCAATGTGCTGCAATTGCTGAAACTGCCGGACGGCACCGTGAAGGTGCTGGTCGAAGGCGCCTCGCGCGCGAAAATCGTCGCGTTCACCGACCGTCCCGACTTCCACGAGGCCCGTGCTGCTGCGCTGGTCGAACCGGATGAGGAAGAGGTCGAGGTCGAGGCGCTGGCGCGTTCCGTGGTCACCGACTTCGAGAACTACGTCAAGCTGAACAAGAAGATCTCGCCCGAAGTGGTAGGTGCCGCCAGCCAGATCGACGACTATTCCAAGCTCGCCGACACGGTCGCTTCGCATCTTGCCATCAAGATCCCCGAGAAGCAGGAGATGCTCGCCACGCTGTCCGTCAAGGAACGGCTGGAAAAGGCGATGGGCTTCATGGAAGCCGAAATCTCGGTGCTCCAGGTGGAGAAGCGCATCCGCTCGCGCGTCAAGCGCCAGATGGAGAAGACGCAGCGCGAATACTACCTCAACGAGCAGATGAAGGCGATCCAGAAGGAGCTCGGCGAGGGCGAGGACGGCCGCGACGAGGCCGCCGAGATCGAGGCGCGCATCAAGAAGACCAAGCTCTCCAAGGAGGCCCGCGAAAAGGCGGAAGCCGAACTGAAGAAGCTGCGGACGATGTCGCCGATGTCGGCTGAATCGACCGTCGTGCGCAACTATCTCGACTGGCTGCTGTCGATCCCGTGGGGCAGGAACTCCAAGGTCAAGCAGGATCTGGCCTTTGCCCAGAACGTGCTCGATACGGATCATTTCGGCCTCGACAAGGTCAAGGACCGCATCGTCGAATACCTCGCCGTGCAGAGCCGCCAGAAGAAGCTGAAGGGGCCGATCCTGTGCCTCGTCGGACCTCCCGGCGTCGGCAAGACCTCGCTCGGCAAGTCGATCGCCAAGGCGACCGGCCGCGAGTTCATCCGCATGGCGCTGGGCGGCGTGCGCGACGAGGCCGAGATCCGCGGTCACCGCCGCACCTATATCGGCTCGATGCCCGGCAAGGTCATCCAGTCGATGAAGAAGGCGAAGAAATCCAACCCGCTCTTCCTGCTCGACGAGATCGACAAGATGGGCCAGGATTTCCGCGGCGATCCGTCATCGGCTTTGCTCGAGGTGCTCGATCCCGAGCAGAACTCGACGTTCATGGACCATTACCTCGAGGTCGAATACGACCTGTCGAGCGTGATGTTCGTGACGACCGCGAACACGCTGAACATCCCTGCGCCCTTGATGGACCGCATGGAGATCATCCGTATCGCCGGCTACACCGAGGACGAGAAGATCGAAATCGCCAAGCGTCACCTGATGCCCAAGGTGATCCGCGACCACGCGTTGCAGCCGAAGGAGTTCTCCGTCGGCGAGGACGCGATCCGCGGGATCATCCAGACCTACACCCGTGAAGCGGGCGTCAGGAGCCTGGAACGCGAGCTGATGAAGCTCGGCCGCAAGGCGGTGACCGAGATCCTGAAGACGAAGAAGAAGACGATCAACATCACGGCGGACAATCTTGCCGATTACCTTGGTGTTCCGCGCTTCCGCTTCGGCCAGGTCGAGAGCGACGATCAGGTCGGCGTGGTCACCGGGCTCGCCTGGACGGAAGTCGGCGGCGAGCTGTTGACGGTGGAAGGCGTCATGATGCCCGGCAAGGGCCGCATGACCGTGACCGGCAATCTGCGCGACGTGATGAAGGAATCGATCTCTGCGGCGGCCTCTTACGTCCGCTCGCGGGCCATCGATTTCGGCGTCGAGCCGCCGCTGTTCGACAAGCGCGATATCCACGTCCACGTGCCAGAGGGTGCAACCCCGAAGGACGGACCGTCGGCTGGCGTGGCGATGGCGACGGCGATCGTCTCGGTGCTGACCGGTATCCCGGTCAGGGCCGATGTGGCGATGACCGGCGAGATCACGCTGCGCGGCAGGGTGCTGCCGATCGGCGGCCTTAAGGAAAAGCTGCTTGCCGCACTGCGCGGCGGCATCAAGAAGGTGCTGATCCCGGAAGAGAACGCCAAGGATCTGGCGGAGATTCCGGAAAACGTGAAGAGCGGCATGGAAATCATCCCGGTCTCACGCGTTGGCGAAGTGTTGCGCCATGCGCTGGTGCGCATGCCGGAACCGATCCAGTGGGTCGAACCCGTTAGTGCACCGGCCGTGGTCGATGTCGGAGACGAGGCTGGTAAATCGCTGGCGCATTAGTTCTTGCTAAAGTTGCAATGCACAAAGAGAGAGCCGGGCCTTGAGCCCGGCTTTTTCATGTGAAGAACCCCGGATTTCCGGGCTTTTTTCGACATTCTTGGCGCTTTTCGACTTGGTTGCCGGAGCGCTTCTTTCTAAAGTCCGTTTCCTGCCGGATCGAGTCGAGTGTTCCGGTTTTCTCATGGAAGGGAATTTTTATGAACAAGAACGAACTGGTATCCGCTGTCGCCGATGCCGCGAGTATTTCGAAGGGTGACGCGCAGTCGGCGGTTGATGCGGTGTTTTCCGTCATCACCGGCGAACTGAAAAAGGGCGGCGATGTCCGGCTTGTCGGCTTCGGAAATTTCACCGTGTCAAAACGCGCCGCGTCGACCGGCCGCAATCCGCAGACCGGTGCGGAAGTGAAGATCCCGGCGCGCACCGTGCCGAAGTTCTCGGCCGGCAAGGGCCTCAAGGACGCTGTCAACTAAGCGTCTCCTTAAGTCTTTCAGAGAAAAGAAAAGCCGGCATATCCGGTTTTTCTTTTCTGTTGGAAAAGGCGGCGCTATGCCGTCGGCGCGTCCGTGCGCATCAAGCCTTCTTTCTTGAGATCGGCCCACAGCGCCGATGGCAGCTTCGCGTCGAGCAGCGAGCGATTGCTTTCGACTTCGCCCGGCCGCTGGCCGCCGGGGATTACCGAGACGACCGAGGGATGCAGCAGCGGGAACTGCAGCGCCGCCTCGATCAGGCGCACGCCGTGGCGCTTGCAGACGGCCTCGATGCGGGTAACGCGGTCGATGATGTCCTGCGGCGCCTCCGAATAATTGTAGTAGGCGCCGGGCTTCGGCCCGGTTGCGAGGATGCCGGAATTGTACGGCCCGCCGAGAACGATGCCGATGCCGCGTTGCTGGCATAGCGGCAGGAAAGACTGCAGCGCTTCCTGCTCCAGCAGCGTGTAACGCCCGGCAAGCAGGAACAGATCGAAATCGCCGCGCTCCGCCAACGTCTGGGCAACCTGCCACTCGTTGATGCCGCCGCCGAACGCCTTGATCACGCCCTGGTCGCGCAATGCCAGCAATCCGTAGTAGCCGGAGCTCATGAATTCCTGGATGCGCTGGTCCGAGGCTTCCTTGCTGCCATGGGTGAAGATGTCGACATCGTGCACGAAGAGGATGTCGATGCGGTCGACGCCGAGCCGTTCCAGCGAGGCTTCGAAGGAGCGCATGACGCCGTCATAGCTGTAATCGTAGACCTCGCGGCGCGATGGGGTGTCGAAGAATTTGCCGATGCCGGTGCGCTGTTCCGGCGGGCAGGCGCGCATGATGCGCCCGACTTTGCTGGACAGCACGTAGTCGTCGCGCTTCTTCGAACGCAGGAACGGATTGAGCCGCGTTTCGGCAAGGCCCAGCCCATAAAGCGGCGCGGTGTCGAAGTAGCGGCAGCCGACCCGCCATGCCGTCTCCAGAGTGGCACTGGCATCCTCGTCGGAGACGGCGCGGTAGAGATTGCCGAGCGGCGCGGTGCCGAAGCCGAGCTCGGTGAAGTTGATGCCGCCATTGCCGATGCGGTCGAAATGCCGTGTCTTCATATGCTGTCGTTTCCTCATTTGGATTTGCCGTGACACTATCACGGCTATAGCGCATCAAAAGCACTGCGTGTCGTTGGACACCGATTTTCGCGGTGATAGCATGAGTGAAAACAAGCTGTTCGGGGCAGATGTGACTGAGATATTCAAGTGGTTCTCCGGCACCTGCAAGCTGGTGCAAATGTCATGACGGAGGCTGGCGAAAACCTGTTTGGGATTGCGCTGAGCGAGCTTGGCACCGTGCTGGAGCGTATCGACGAAAGCCGCATCGACGCCGCTTGCGCCATCTTGGCCGGAGCTAGAAAGATCGTCACCTATGGCTGCGGCCGCGAGGCGCTGCAGGTCAAGGGTTTTGCCATGCGGCTCCACCATCTCGGCCTGCCGGTGTCGGTTGTCGGCGACATGACCACGCCGCCGCTGGGCGCGGGCGATGTCTTCTTCGCAAGTTCCGGCCCGGGGGAGACATCGACGGTGCTGACCTTGATGCGGGTCGCACGTGAGGCCGGTGCCGCCGTCCTGCTGCTCACCGCGCACGCCGACAGCAATGCCGCGAAGCTGGCCGACTTCACACTGCTTATCCCCGCTCAGACCATGGCCGACGACCAGGGCCCGGAAAAGACATCCGTGCTGCCGATGGGCTCGGTTTTCGAAGGCGCGCTGTTCGTCCTCTTCGAAGTGATGGTGCTGAAGCTCAGGGATCTGACCGGCGTCTCGCCGGAAGCGATGCGCGCCCGCCACACCAATATGGAGTAGGTGTCATGCGCTACGAATTGATGCTGCCGCACCAGATCCGCAAGGCTATCGCCGAGAACCGGCCGGTCGTGTTGCCGCTCGGTGTGCTCGAATATCATGGCGAGCACATGGCCGTCGGCATGGACACGCTGGCGGTGATCAAGAGCCTGGAACTGTTCGAAAAAGAAGCCGAGATCGTCATTCTGCCGCCCTTCTATTACGGCGCGGCGAGCTATGCGGTGGCGGCGCCGGAAGGCAGTGGTTCGGTGCAGGTCGGCGGCAATGTGCTGGCGCCATTTGCGGAAGAACTGTTCTACAGCCTGCTGCGCATCGGCTTCCGCAACATCCATGCCATCATTCACCACCAGACCGAAAACTTTGCCGCCGGCATGCCGACCGATCTCGCCTTCAAGGCCGCCGGCCGGCAGGCGATCTTCCGCTTCCTGGAGAAAGAACGCGGCGAAGGCTGGTGGGGCTCTGCGGCGATGGCCGACTATTATGCCGAGCACGCCGAGGGCATCAATTTCTTCAACTGGGTGCAGGTGCATCCGCTGATGCCGGCTTCAATGCACAGCCTGTACCCGTTTGACCATGCCGGCACCGGCGAGACGTCACTGATGCTTGCGCTGTGCCCGGAAGCGGTGGATGCCGGCCGCTTCGCCGACAACACCGGCTGGTACACGGCAAGTGCGCCCGAAGCCTCGGCGGAATTGGGGCAAAAAGGGGTTGCTATGATTCTCGATCATTTGCGGGGAACACTTTCGGGTTAGCCCGGTTTTCCGTTCTCCCCTTATTGTGGAGAAGGGAGAGCCGGCGCAGTTACTTCACCGCGCCCGCTGTCATGCCCATGATCAGGTAACGCTCGAGCGCGATGCCGATGACGGCGAGCGGTGTGATGGCGGCGGTGGCAAGCGCCGCCATCGACCACCAGTTGATGCCTTGTGAGCCGGTCTGGCTCGCCACCATGACAGGAATGGTCTTGGCGTCGGTCGAGGTCAGAAGCGCGGCGAAGAAATACTCGTTCCAGCACAGCACCATCGCCAGGATGAAGGCGGCGACCATGCCCGGCAGCGCGATCGGCATGACGATGCGCAAGAAAGCGCCCCAGATCGACAGGCCGTCGACGAGTGCTGCCTCCTCCAGCTCCACCGGGATGGAGTTGAACTGGTCGCGCATGATCCAGATGACGATCGGCAACACCATCAGCGTGTAGAGCAGGATCAGCCCGATGCGTGTGTCGAGCAGGCCGACCTCCCGGTAAAGCACGAGGAAGGGCAGGGCCAGCACCACCGGCGGCAGGATCAGCTGTGACAGGAAGAAGAAGGAAATATCCTCGTTCCTGAACCAGGCGAACTTGTAGCGGTAGCGGGTCAGCCCGTAGGCGGCGAGGCTGCCGATGACGATGGCGAGGGACGACGCGCCGACCGAGGTGATGACCGAATTCATGAAGCGCTTGATGAATTCGTCGCGAACCGTCGACGTCCGAAAGATCGAGTCCGGCGACAGGCCGAGCGAACGCCAGCCCTTCCAGTCGGGGTTGAAATCGACGAACGGGATCAGATGGCCCTGGGTGACGTCGACCGCGGTCTTGAACGAGGTGGTTATCGTCCAATAAATCGGGAACAGGCAGATGAAAGCCCAGAAGATGAGGGCGCCGTAGATGAAGACGCGGTTGGCGACGAAGCCCGCCGGCGAGCGGATTTCGGAGGCGGCAAAGTCGGTGGTTTGAACGCTCATCTTGCCGGCCCGATCAGTTGACGTTGCGCACGAAGCGGCTGGCGAATTTCAGCAGCCAGGTCACGAACACGATGATGATGATCAAATAGGCCATCGCCAGCATCGTGCCGTAGCCGACGTTCGAGCGGTCGCGATATTCGCGGTAGATGAAACTGGACACCGAATCGGTCGCGCCGCCCGGTCCGCCGGAAGTGACGGTGATGATGATGTCGGCGAGCTTCAACTTGAAGATGATGCGCAGGATGACCGCCGTCACCGACACCGGCAGCATCAGCGGGAAGGTGACTTGCCAGAAAGTCTGCCAGGCGGTGGCGCCATCGACACGCGCCGCCTCGAGCACCTCGCGCGACATCGCCTGCAGGCCGGCGAGCAGCATGATCATCATGAACGGAATGAAAGTCCAGGCATCGAGCACCATGATCGAGATGCGGGCGGTGATCGGGTTGGAGAAGAAGGCCGGGTTTTCCCAGCCGAGATGCCGCGCCAGCGTCGCGGCGGGCCCGAAGCGGTATTCCATCAGCGACTTGCCGATCATCCACGAAACCGCGACCGGCGACAGCATCAGGGGCATGAGAAACACGACGCGGAAGAATTTTCGTGCCCTAATCTGCGCGTTGAGCAGCAGCGCCAGGCCGAAGGCGATGACATATTCGACGAACACCGCCAGCACGTAGAGCACCATATTGAACAGCGCGTTGCGATAATAGGCGTCGTTCAGCATCTGCCAGAAATTGTCGAGCCCGTTGAATTGCCGGCCGCTGAAGGAACTGAGGTTCCAGTCGGTCAGCGCGATGTAGAAGCCGAACAGCGTCGGGAAGATCACCATGGCAATGGTGAACAGCAGCGCCGGCAGCAGGAACAGCGCGCGCTGGCCGTCCTCGCCGCGCGTCAGCACCTGGCCGATGCCAAGCGCGACACCCCACAGCACATAGGCGTAGACCACCGGCCGCCAGGTCTCGAAGCCGATAGCGTCGACATCGCTCTTGTAAAGGATCTGCAGCGCAATCACCGCCAGAAGGCCGAGCGTTGCAGCAGCCATCAGCGCCCAGCCAAGCCGTTTGCGGCTCCGCGGTATCAGGTCGGATGGCACGGCGCCTGCCGGCCATTCACTTGTCGACAAAGTCTGGTCAGCCAGGGTCCGGTCAGCCACGCGTCTTGCCCGTTCACAGGAGGCTCGATGACCGGCCGAGCCGGTCGAGGCCAAGTCGGTCAAGGGGAGGTCCGGCGGCTGTGCGCTGCCGGACCAAGTTTCACGATCTCAGCCTACATGCCGAGCGAGGCCTTGTAGAGCTTGACCTGGTTGTCGCGGCCGATCTGGTCGGTCAGCTTCTCCCAGGCGGCGGCGATGGCGTCGGCGCCTTCCTGCGCTTTCATCTTGCCGGCAAAGGTGTTGGCCAAAATGTCCTCGGCGGCGCTGTAGTATTGGAAGATGCCGGGGATGCGCGGCTCGATCGCCGCGTTCGGATGGTTGTAGCTGTCGGCTTCCGACTTCAGATACGAGGTGATGAACGCCTCGTCGTAGCCCGCCGCCACCCATTCCGGAATGTTGAAATGCGAGTTGCGATAGGGCTGGAAACCCGACGGATAGGCCGCGCACCAGAGCGACAGGTCCTTGCCGCCGAGATGGGCAGCGGCAGACCATGCCGCCTTCTTCTTCTTTTCGTCGCTGTCGACACGGGCCATGACATAGACGCCCCAGCCGAGATAGGCGCAGTTCGGCGCATGGTTCGGGCCGCTGGCGAGCTTGTCCCACTGGCCGGTCTTGGAGTTGTAGACATCGTCCGAGCCCGGCAGGATCGAGAAGCCGGTGATGTCGCCGACGACCGAGGAATCGTTGGTCTTGACGTTCGAACCGACGTCGCCCCACCAGGTGACCATCGAACCGGTGCCTGCCAGGAATTGCTGGAAGGCGGTGGTGTTCGGGTCGGCGTTGATCTGGTCGGCAGGCTCGGAGGGCAGGGCATCGATGACGTCCTGGATCGCCCGCACCCATGCCGGATTGTTGACGCGCGGCTTCATCGTGTCGGCATCGAATAGCCAGGCCTTGTCATCGGGATGCTTGGCGTAGGCGCTGGCGCGGCTGCCGAGGAAATAAAAGCCGAAACCGCCCCAGGGCTTGGGCGCATCGAGATAGCCAAAGACATCCTGGCCCTTCACCTGCTTGCCCTTGAGGAATTTCGTCACCGCCTGCACCTGCTGCCAGGTCTTCGGCACGCCCCATGCGCCTTCTCCGCCGCCGTCCTTCCAGGCCTTGGCGAGGTCGGCATCGGCGAACACGTCGGTGCGGTAGTTGAAATTATGTGCGTCGCCGTCAACGGTCACGCGATATTGCTTGCCGTCCCATGTGCCGACCGGCGGCTGCAGATAGGCCACGACATCCTTCATGTCGATCTGGTCCTTGACCCAGTCCGGCATTTCGGAGGTGAGACCCTTGCCGCAGACGTCGCCTTCGAACGGTGCCCCCATTTCGATGATGTCGAAATCGACGGTGCCTGTCGCGATCGACTGCTGCAGCCGGGCGTTGTAGTCAGCCTGCGCCAGGTCGATCCAGTTGATCTTGGCGCCGGTATAGGTCTCCCACGGCTTCAGGAAGCCGCGAAACAGCACATTGTGCAGGTTCTGGTTGTTGAGACCCATGAAGGTGAGTTCGACACCGGCGAATTCGCCTTCCTTGACGTTGGCCTTGGTGGCTCCCAGGCAAAGCTCGCCGACCTGCTGGAAATCGGCATCGGTCGGCTGACCCTTGCCGACGCCCGGGATCTGCAGGATCTGCGCGCGCAGGTCATCGGCGGCCGCAGCCGGGCGCGACAGGGCACCAAGTCCGGCGCTTGAGGCCGCGGCGAGGGCGGCCATGCTGGCCGCTCCCTTCAGCACGTCGCGGCGGGTGGCTCCGGCGCGGACAAGTTGGTTATAAAGGCTGACTTTCATCTCGTTCCTCCCAGAAGGTCAATTGTGAATTGGTTCAGATAGTGGAGCGCCGATTATGTCCCCAACGACAGCGACTCCCGTAAATAGCGGCCCGAATTCTCCCTCCCGCGACGCTTGGCATTCAGTACCGGACAAGCGTACCGGTGCGCCCGGAACAGGGTCATAAACCGGGCAGTTGTCACTATTCGCACAACGAAGTGCGGTGTCAACGTGAATGGGTTTTTTATCTATAAGAGACCGACTTGCCCTCGCCGTTTGCGTTGTTTAGCTTCACGGCAAATGAAGGGGGAATGATGGCTCAAGTCGCGATCCGCAATGTGGCCAAGGCGTTCGGAACCGTCAAGGTTCTGCACGATGTCAGCGTCGACATCGCCGACGGGCAGTTCGTGGTGCTGGTCGGGCCTTCCGGCTGCGGCAAGTCCACGCTGCTGAGGATGGTGGCCGGGCTGGAAACGGTCTCCGGCGGCACCATTGCCATCGGCGAGCGCGTCGTCAACCATCTGCCGCCGGCCAAGCGCGACATCGCCATGGTGTTCCAGAACTACGCGCTCTATCCGCACAAGACGGTCGAGCAGAACATGGCCTTTGCTCTCAAGCTGCGCAAAACCGACCCGGCGGTGGTCACTGACCGGGTCAAGCGCGCCGCCGACATCCTCGACCTCAACCCATACCTCAAGCGCTATCCGCGCCAGCTCTCCGGCGGCCAGCGCCAGCGCGTCGCCATGGGCCGCGCCATCGTGCGCAACCCGCAGGTGTTCCTGTTCGACGAGCCGCTCTCCAATCTCGATGCCAAGCTGCGTGTCCAGATGCGCACCGAGATCAAGGAACTGCACCAGCGGCTGAAGACCACCACCATCTACGTCACCCACGACCAGATCGAGGCCATGACCATGGCCGACAAGATCGTGGTGATGCGCGACGGTCGCATCGAACAGGTCGGCGCGCCGCTGGAATTGTTCGACCGGCCGGCCAACCTGTTTGTCGCCGGCTTCATCGGCTCGCCCTCGATGAACCTGCTCAAGGGCGTCGTGCGCAAGGGCGACAAGTCCGTCGTCGAGATCGCCGGGACGCCGTTCCCGATTGCGGCCAAGAGTGCCGTGGAAGATGGCCGTAATGTCGTCTACGGCGTGCGGCCCGAGCATCTCGAAATCCATCCCGATGGTGTTCCGGCGAAGATTTCGGTGGTCGAGCCGACCGGTTCCGAGACTTTGGTGTTCCTGCGCTTCGGCGAGGGCGAGATGGTGGCGCTGTTCCGTGAGCGCCACGACTTCAAGCCGGGCGACACACTGCACCTGAAACCGCGGCTCGACCAGGTGCATCTCTTCGACGCAGAGACCGGCAAGCGTCTCTGATTTCGCCCCAGCAAACTTCGCGAGGAATACCATGCTCAAAGGAATCAATCCGCTGCTCAATGCCGATGTGCTGCAGGCGCTGCGGGCGATGGGACACGGCGACGATCTGATTATCGCCGACACTAATTTCCCGTCCGATTCGGTGGCGCGCCAGACTGTGCTTGGCCGGCTGCTGCGCATCGATGCGTCGGCGGCCGACGTGGTCAAAGCGGTGCTTTCGCTCTATCCGCTGGACACCTTCGTCGACGATGCCGCCGCGCGCATGGAGATCGTCGGCAGGCCGGACGAGATTCCCGCCGTGCAGCAGGAAGTGCAAAAAGAGATCGATGCCGCCGAGGGCAAGGCCTGGCCGATGATCTCGGTAGAGCGCTACGCCTTCTACGAACGCGCCAAGAAGGCCTATTGCGTCATCCAGACCGGCGAGCGCCGCTTCTATGGCTGTTTTGCCTTCCGCAAGGGCGTCGTGCCACCGGATGCGGAGTAGCGGCATGCCGGCGAGACCGATCGTCATGAAGCCTGTTGTCATATTGGGCGTCTTCGTCGCCGACACCGCCTACCGCGCGGCCCGCCAGCCGCGCATGGGCGAGACGATCCTGGGCACGTCCTTTACGCTCGGCCCCGGCGGCAAGGGTTCGAACCAGGCGGTGGCGGCCGGCCGGCTCGGCGCCGACGTCACCTTCCTGACCCGCCTCGGGGTCGACCCCTTTGCCGATATGGCGAGACAGACCTGGTCGCAGGCCGGCGTGAAGAGCGCCGTCATCGACACGCCGGAAAGCTACACCGGTGCCGCCTATATCTTCATTGAGGAGACGAGCGGCAACAACGCCATCATCGTCAGCCCCGGCGCGGCGATGCTGATCTCGCCCGCCGACATCGAGGCAAATGCCGGGCTGATCCGCGCGGCCGGCGTCTTCGTCACCCAGCTCGAACAGCCGATCGAGGCGGCGCTGCGGGCGCTGGAGATCGCGCGCGGGGCAGGGGTGACCACCATCCTCAACCCGGCGCCGGCGGCAAAGCTTCCGGACCGCATCTATACGCTTTGCGACTATGTCACGCCGAACGAGACTGAGGCCGAGGAACTGACCGGCATCAAGGTGTCCTCCATCGACGATGCCCGCCGTGCCGCCGACAGTCTGCTGGAGAAAGGCGTTGGCACGGTCATCGTGACGCTCGGCGAAAAGGGTGCGCTGCTGCATGCGGCCGATCGTTCCGAGCATGTCGCGGCGGTCGCCGCCGGCCCGGTCATCGAGACCACCGGCGCGGGCGACGCCTTCAATGGCGGCCTGGCTGCGGCGCTGTCGAGGGGGATGGAACCCCTGCAGGCGGTGCGCTTCGCCTGCGCCGTCGCCGGCATCTCGGTGACGCGTCCAGGCACGGCCCCGTCCATGCCGGCGCTGCCGGAAGTCGAGGCACTGCTGGCCAGGGAGTGAAGCCGTCGCTGCGGGATGAGACTGTAAGCGGGAGCGAATGGGTTAGACCCGGCGCCTGTCCGAGAGATTATCGTCTTCAGGCTGGACCACAACAGGCTGGCAGGTCGATGGATGAGGATCGATGCCAGAATTTCGAAAGCAATGAACCTGGACTGGGTCACGAAAGAAGATAGTTTTGACAAATCAACGTGGACATTTCTCCGACATCAAGGGGACGTGACCCCAAGGAGAAATGGCGCGAGTGACGGGGCTCGAACCCGCGACCTCCGGCGTGACAGGCCGGCACTCTAACCAACTGAGCTACACCCGCGCATGGACGAGCACGTGTCAGCCGTGTTCGTCGTTGGGGCGGTGGATAAGGGGTAAGCCACCGGGTGTCAAGCGGACCCGGACAGCATAACAGCAAACAGCAGAAGGTTTTTTGACAAGCAGAACTTTGTTGCCGAAACCGGCTCCCGGCCAAGCCGCTGGCCGCTCATTTGGCCTTGCGAAGCCGGTCCTAACTGCTTAAAGGTCCGGCCCGGAGCGGGCGATTAGCTCAGTTGGTAGAGCGCTTCGTTTACACCGAAGATGTCGGCGGTTCGAGCCCGTCATCGCCCACCATATTTTCTTAATAAAATCAAAGCGGTCTGTCTTCACTCGAAGGCGGGCTGCGGCCGGTGCGCCCAGCTATGCGCTCAGAAACGATGGTTTTGAGGCGCTTTAGTACGGTCTTATGTAGCAAAAGCACCAAGCATTTTTCGGCCGGTTGCATTTTATCAACGTCTTCGCTCCATTGTTGCGGCATGCGAGAGGGGAAACGCATGGACCGTCTGAATCTGTACCTAGACTTGGCGCCGGGTGAACTCGCCGACCTGGAGGTTGTGGCAAAAGCCAGTTTGGCATTTGCGAATGCGGTACGGGAAATAGCCTATATCGTCGATCCATCGCTCGTGATCCGCCTTGAACTTGAAAGCGGCACCGAGGGGAGCCTCACCCTCAATTCGGTTGTCCGATTCATCAAACAACAGGTGAGTGACCCGGTAACCAGAAAGGTCATTATCCTCGGCATCGTGCTTTGGTTCGCGAACGAAACAGGCTCTGCGCTACTTGGTGTCGCAATAAATGACCTTATCGCCGACGAGACGCCAATATCAGAGGAGGATGCGCAACGGATAGCCGAAAAGGTCCAAGAACTTCTCGAAAAGAAGGTAGGCGCCAAGCCGGTACAGGAAGTGTTCAAAGAGCTTCAGAAAGACAAGAGCATTAAGGGTGTCGGCGTTAGCACCGAAAAGGGCGCAAGGCCGCGCTCAGTTGTGCCGAGAGAGCAATTCTCCGAGCGCAGTCAGGGAGATGAGGACGATGCTCCGGATGGCGAAGCGCGCACCCGCTCCGAGCGTATGATCCTAACGTTGATTAGTCCCGTCTTGCAGAACAATAGGAACAAATGGCGTTTCCTGTCGAAGGATGGAAACATCTATGCCGGCATAAAGGATGAGAGGTTTCTTAATAGCATACTTTCAGGTCAGGCCGACCTTAAAATGCGCAGTGGGATTATTTTACTAGCAGACGTTGAGATAATAGAGAGAAAAAAGGATGGTGTGTGGCAAATTGCCGAACGAAACATTTCCAATGTTATTGAAATCAGAACAGATGACGACATCAGTGATTTATTTTCGTCTGAATGAAGAAACAGCATAAATCAAAACAAAAAGGCCTAACACATAAGCAACATACGGATGGATACGAAACTTGACGGCCTCAAGCGTGATGTATACCGTGAAAAACACAGCAATCAAGAATAATATCTGTGGCCATTTCATATTAACAGTCATTAGGTATTGATAGTATTAACATTGATCACCGTCAAGCATTGAGAACAAAAGCTGCCGTAAACGTGCTTATCGATAGTCCTACATAAGGCCGCTTTAGTAGGCATCGGCGGCAGCCTGCTGGAAGTCCGGATGATGGTGGCCGTATGTCGTTTCCATCTGCTTGACGGTCATGCCGAGCGAGCCGGCAGCATCCCAGATCGGAACGCGGCGCTGCATCAACCAGGTCGCGCGCGTGTGGCGCATGATGTGCGGGGTGACTTCCTCGCCAAGCTTGGCCTCGACGCGCGCGGCGTCGAACGACTTGCGCATCAGGCCGATCGGCTCGCCGCCCTTGGCGTGGATCACCGGACCCTTGCCGCCGTCGATCCGGCGCCACCGTTTCAGATGCGCTATCAGCCGCCGCGGCAGCCGCATCGGCGGCCGGCGCTTGGTCGTTTCGCGCACGCGCTCGCCACGCCTGTAGAGAACGCCGGCGTCCAGATCCGGCCAGCCGCCGGCCGGGCCGCGGTTCCAGTTGAGATCCAGGATCGCCGCGTGCCTGGTGCCGGTATAGAGCCCGATCAGGATGAAGCGCGGCAGGCACTCATAGGTCTTCGGCCTGGCGCGGCGCAGGCGAAGTGCTGCGCGCAGCAGCTCGGCCGCCTCCTGGCGCGTGAGCCAGCGTTCGCGGGCGACGGGCTTGTCGGGAAGGTCGAAATACGGCCGGAAGTTCAGCCGCTTCTCCTTGCAGAACATGTAGACGGCGGCTCGAAGATCCTCGAGCTCGCGGCGCGCGGCCGCCTGGTGGATGCGGCTTTCGGCGTATTCGCGGCAGGTCTCGCCGTCGATCGCCGACAGCGGCTTGTCGCCCCAGAAGAGCGTCAGGAAGGCGATTCGGCCCTCAAGCGGGCTGGTATCTTCGTCACGGGATTGCTTGGCGGCGAGATAGTAATCTAGAGCTGCCGCGCACGCGATGTGATCTGGACCACGTTCGACGACGACGGGCTTTTGCTTTTTTTGGCCGATGTATTCCGCGAGCTTTTCCGCCGCGCTCTCAGTTTCGCCAACAAGGCATCCCGTTCGCTTGTAAACGGACCCGTCGCGGATGACGAGCCGCTTGACGCCGTCCCGGTCGAGCCGGGGGACGATGCGGGGAGGGCTTTTCCGACGCGGCATTTGAGGCGCATTTCCATGATTGCGGAAGGGGTGACGAAATCCTTGTTTGCAATCCGCTCGATTGTCAAATTCCCCTTGCGCGCCTCGGCGCGCAGCCCCTTTGGCGTCAGCCTGCCACCGAAGAACCGGTCGCAGGCTTCCTGGAGCCGAATCGGCTTGTCGTCGTCGGTCACCGCGTCACCTTCTGGATGGCGTTGCCGCTGGTGACCATCGCGTAGCCGTCGGCGAACTCAACGCGGACCGAGTTGAAGCGCGCCGGCTTTGCCCGCCCGAAGCCCGGCAGTGTGAACGATGCCGCGCATGGCTTGCTGCGTGCCGTCACGGCGCAGGGCTGGCCCTTGCGGCCTTGGCGGTCCCATCGATAGATGTAGGGCAGGGCGTCCAACTATGCCCTCCAATCCCAGAAGCCCTGCGCGCCTTTGGCGGGCTGGATCGGCTCCAGCGGCTCGATGTCGGTCAGCGGCCACGCCCAGTTGCTATGCTCGTGGCGATCGCTGTCGTTCAGCTTGGCGCCGAATTCGGAAACGATGTCAAAGGCGCGCTTCGGTTCGCCGAGCACGGCCGTGCCGAGGATCGAGGCGAGCGGCAGGGCGAACGGGTTGGAATGCCAGCGCTCGAGCATGGCCAGAGCCTCCGGCTTCAACGCCGTCGACCACGATTCGGCCGAACGCAGGCGCAGGATCAGGTCTGCGATCTCCGCCTTCTTCACCGGCCGGGCGCCGGCGTGGATGGCGATCCTTGTGCCGCGCAGCGCCTTTGGCGCCGGCCAGCCGCGAAATTCGTAGGGCTTGACGCCGGCCATGATCAACGTCGCCCAAGGCTGCCAGATTGTCAGCGCTTTCATGCCGCCACCTCGTAGCCGATCGGGAAGGTTTCCATGCGGTAACCATGCTGCGCGGCGTTCTCCCAGAACTGATCGCAGAAATAGCCGCTCGTCTTGCTGGTGAGACCCTGGAACAGAAATGCGCGCAGGAATGCTCGCTTGAGACCTTCCCTGACGCGGATGGTCTGCGCCTCCTTAAGAGTGAAGCCGCCGTAGCCCTGGCGTTCAAAATCCGAGTGTGTGGCGACGACGTGCCCGTCCGGTGCCGTCACGACGCCGCAAACGCCTTGATGCTTGATGCTCATGCGCTGGCTCCCGCCACCTTTGGAAAGTCCTCGGGATCGAGGCTTTCCCTTTTTTCCAGAGCGAGTTCTGCGCCGGCCCGGGTGAGGCGAAATAGGTCACCACCACCTGTTAATTCTGAGCCGGCGCGGCGCTGGGCGTGGCCGGCCTCGACGAGCGCCATCCATTCGCGATGATCGTTGCCGCCTTCGCCTGTGACGAAGTGGTTTCGATATGATCGCCGTTGCCTGTTCAGTCCAAGCGCATGCCGCGCGAGTTCCTTCTGTGCCGGGGTCATGCTGCCACCTTTGGAAATTCTGAGTGTTCACGGCCGTCGAGTAGCCGGCCGGCGGCTTTCTTGCCGACCTGCTCCAAACTCATGCTGGGTCGATCGAGGCCGTAGCCAGCGCCCATCCAATAGGGTTTAGCTGGCGCTATCGTTCCGGCCGGCAGCGGATGTGCGCAAAGCTGCCAGTCAGTCTCGCGCCATGCGCCCCACTGCTTGAAGAAGAACGGCACGCCAGCGGCGGCGCATTGGTTTCGGATTGACCGTGCCCAATCCGGATGCATCGGCCGGGCGTTTTGGCCGCTCTCGCCGCCGACGATGATCCAGTCGAGTTTTCCGCCCTCGTGACGAAGCCCGACATCGATGTCGCCCAGCCGCTTGCCGTAAGGGTCGCGCGCCTCCGCCTGCATCCTGCCGACGAGTGCGTTCAACCAAGTTGCGTCTTGAGAAGTTGCCGGCCAATGCGGATCTGGATGGCCGCCGCAATCTTCGAAGGTGTCCAGAAACTCGCCTATGCGATCAAACCTGATCGGCCCAAGCAGCGGCTCGGCCGAGACGAAGCGGATCGCCGCCGGCGTGGCGAGCAGCTCGGGCACGCGATCGTCGGCTTCCTGCTGGCGCTCGGCGGAAACGCCAAGCCAGACGTTCGGCAGGGGCCAGGGAACGGAACAATACAGGCTGTAGACGTTGCCATGGCGTTTCAGCGTGTCCATGAAGCCGCCATCGCCTTCCATGTGGCCGGACGCTTCGAGGTGGATGCGCTCAAGGGGCATCCTGCCGAGAAATGGGACCGAAGAACGCGTTCCGTTCACGTACTCCCGCATGCGCTTCGCGCGCTTGGTCAGCACCTGAAAGGTATGCTGTGGTGCCAGCGCCATGACGGCGAACACCCTGTCAATCCATTCGTCCGGCACGTTCTCGGCGAACAGGTCGCCATGCGCGCAGACGAAGATTCTGCGCGGCTGTTTCCAGCGCAACGGCTGATCGAGCCATTGCTCATTAAGGCGCACCTCGCCGGTCCAGACCGGGCCGATTGCTGTCTCGCGGGTCAGGCCTTTGCGGCTGTCGATGTGCTTCAGCCGGGTGCCGGCGAGCTTCATGGCATAGCAGCGGACGCAGCCGGGCGAGACGATCGAGCAGCCGGTGATCGGGTTCCAGGTCGCGTCAGTCCATTCGATGGAGGAATGGTCAGCCATGGGCCAATCCCCCGTCGAGGCATGCGCCGCGAATTGCTTCCTTCTTAGCCTGAGCTATTGTGGTGATGCCTTCGGGTGAATAGCCGTTGTAGAGATAGCCGCCGTCCTTCCACCTCACGATGATGTAGAAATGCCGATCCGGATAATCGTGGTCGCGCGTGATTTCGATCTCGCCGCCCTTGTGAGTGCCGCGGAAATAGCCGCGGCGCTTCTCGATCACACGCATTCCCCGCTCCCAGCTTTCGAGGCGGCGGTGACTCGATCGAGGCGTTCGATTTCAGCGAGGATCAGAGCACCGGCTTTGACAAGGTTGCGCCGGCGATCGGTTGGCTTCCACCACGCTAGGTCCCAAGGCCAAAGCCTTTCGAGCCAAGGCAGGAATCTTTTTCCAAACTGAACGCTGCCGGATAATCTAGGCAGCCCGATTGAATAGGCCGCAGCAGCCCACGCCATCTCGGCGTTGTCATGCTTATCGTCATGCTCCGGCGTCCAGCCTTCGGACTCGATCTGCCGCTGCCGTTCTGCCGCGATGTCCCGCAAAGCATCCACGATGCCTTCAGGCTTGGGAGGGGAGGCGAAGAGGGGGCGTGTCTCGACGCGGTATTTATCCGGGCTGCGCTTCGCGAGCGCCTGCCATCCGGCCATGTCACCATAGCCGACTGGATACCAGCTTGTTCTCGGTTCGCCACTCTCAAGCGCTCGCCATTGCCAAGCAATCGGATCGGGGCGGATTTCGTTAAGGCCCTTTTCTCGACAGTCCTCGCATAGGTTGGGCGCCTGGAACCCATGTCCCTTGCAATAGTCGCAGCGTGGATCAATCGGAGCGGCCATCACGACGCGACCTCCGCTTTGGCGATGGCTGCGCGGGCGAGGTCGAACTCATCGCTATTCCTGTCGGCAACCCTCACGACGGCTTTCAGCGCAGCGAGCAAATCGTCTCTTTGGCACCGAAGACCGATGACTTGATCGTTGAATTCGTTGCAACGCTTGGCGAGGACGATTTCGGTCTCTCCAGCCTTAAGAGCCTTGCGGGCGATCTCCTGCATGGTCCGCGCCGCGCTTTCGAAGTGGCCGAAGTCAACGGCGACGGCGTCGATGCTTTCAAGCGCGTCGAGATATTTCTGCGCGTCCGAAACTTGTGTGTTCTTTCCGGACAGGAATGAGCGGATGCGAACAGCCAGCCCTTCCATCTCAGTTGCGACATGAGCTACCGGCGTGCGGCAGGAATATTCCTCGATCGCCGTCTCAGCCTCTCTAAGTAAATCTGCGGCACTATCGTCGCGATGATCGAACGGGAAGGCTGTCGCATAGAAGCCACGAATGTTCCCTGCGATGAGCGTCCGCTCGTGGTCCGTGAGGCTGGAAGAGGTTTCCAGCAACTCGCGAATGTATTTCTCCGCAAATTCGAAATGCGCGACTTCTGCTTTAGTTTGTTCGGCGGCGTTCATCTGTCGTCTCCAGTGGTGGCGGCTGCTTCGTCCTCGCGATATTTCACGCCACAGAACGGGCAGAACGTCGGGATGGCCCCGACCTTGTCCCGGTTGCGCTTGTCGATCTTTTCGGTGGAGAGAGCAGGGAAGACGTATCCGGGCCGCTCCGCCGTGCCGAACGTGAAGCCTACCGCAAGCCGGCTGTTGCGCTCGGCCAATTGAGCGTCGAGTATTTCGATACATTCGCAGGCCATCTTCAAACCCTCATTGGCATCAGGACGAAGAGCGGCTTCAGCTCGTCATCGGTTTCCGGCTGGATCAAGGTCGGCGAGCCGGGGTCGCCGAGGCTGAACACCAGGCGCTTGCCTTCCGCGGCGTTGAGCAGGTCGAGGCAGTAGCGGCCGTTGAAGCCGATCTCGACGCTGTCGCCCTCGCCATGCTCGATCGTCACCTCGTCATTGGCGCTGCCGGCATCAGGATTATTTGTGGTCAGGGTCAGATTGCCGCCGGGCTCGAAGGCGAATTTCACCGCGCTGCCGCGTCCGCTCGATACGGTGGTGACGCGATCGACGGACTTGGCCAGCGCTTCCCGCTCGACGGTGAAATGGTTGGCGTTGCTGGCCGGGATGACGCGCTGGTAATCCGGATAGCTGCCGTCGATCAGCTTCGACAGGAGCGTGCCCTGGCCGGTCTCGACGCGGATCTTCAGGTCGGAAAGGGAGACCTTGACCGCGTCCTTGTCGCCGATCAGCTGGCGGATCAGCCCGACCGTGCGGCGCGGGATGATGATGGCCGGCATGCCGGAGGCGCCCTCGGGCAAGGGGGCGGCGAACTTGGCCAGGCGGTGGCCATCGGTGGCAACGGCGTTGAGCGTTTCGCCGGCATGCCAATAGATGCCGTTGAGGTAATAGCGCGTCTCCTCGCTCGAGATGGCGAACGAGACGGTGTCGAGCATGCGCGCGACCAGCCCGGCGTCGAGTTCGAAACTGTGGCTAAGGCTGCCGGCATCCATGGTCGGGAAATCGGTTGCCGGCAGGATCTGGATGCGGAAGCGCGAGCGGCCTGCGCTCAGCGCGGCGAAATCCTTTTCAGCGACAAGCGCGATCTCGGCGCCGTCCGGCATCTTGCGCACCGCGTCGTGCAGGATCCCCGAAGGCAGCGTGAACGCCTCGTCCTTGCCAGCCTGGCACGAAAGCGTGGTGCGCAGCTCGCAGTCGAGGTCGGACCCGGTGATCGTCAGCGTGCCGGCCGCGGCGTCGACGGCGAGCAAGACGTTGGCCAGCACCGGAATGGTGCTGCGCCGCTCGACGGCCTTGCTGACCAGGCCGAGCGCGGGAAGCAAAGCCTCCCGCGCGAGAATGATGGCGTCTGGCTTTTTCACGCCGACATCTCCGGCGTGCCTTCGTAGGCCGGTAGGTCGGTCTTACTGCGCACCTCGGCAAGCGTGCTGCGCACATGCTCGTTGATCGCCTGGTCGGGCCGATAGATCTGATACGACCACATGATCATGGCGCCCGACGGACGGTAACGCAGCCTGACCGGAATGCGCACCTTCTCGCCCATGAAGAACGGCGCCAGGTTGAGCATGAACAGGCCGGGCACCTTCAGCGGCTTGCCATCGACATCGTTGTGCGCCTCTTCCCAGGCGATCTGGCCTTCGCCGCTCTGCAGCGTGGTTGCCGTCTTGACCTTGGTGTCGATGTTGATCTTCAGCCCGCGCGATAGCTCGACCACTTGCGCAGGCGTCGCGATCTTGGTCTGGAACTGCTGTTCGAAGGTGGCCCGCTCATGCTCGGTCGGCGAGGAGAGCTCGGCAACGCGATCCTCGAGGAAATAGGCGAACTCGGCCTGCTTCATCGGTTCGCCGTTCATCTCGATCCACTTCTTCCACTCCTCGGACAGCGGGAAAGCGTAGTGGACGCGGTGCTTGCCGAACGCGGCGAGGCCGCCCGATAAGTTTTGGTGATAGTCGATGACGGCGGTGAAGGACGGATTGCGCCAGTCGGCGTCGGCGAAGATGACGCTGTCGACAGTCTTGTGGCGATTGGTCAGGTCGCAGAACGCTTCGAAGGTCTGCGCGACCGCCTGGCCGCTTTTGCGGGCAGGGTGCTGGCGGAACGGTTCGAACAGGTTGGCGACGCCGCGGGCTTCGGGCGAGCGGCCGTTGACCAAGGCCACGGGGATCGAAGCGGGCACGCCGACCATGCCTGCGGGTGCGGCCAGCATCGACAAGGTGATGGCGCTTGCATCGGCGCCGAGCTGGGCGATGGCCTTGATGTCGATGCCGGCGGCTGGCGCTATAAGTTCCGACGTCTCGGCGGCAGGCGTGGTCTTGGCGTTCATCGTAAAGGATCCTCTTCAGGGGTTGGGGGGCAGGACTACTGGCGATCGGCGGCCGCGCGCGGGCCGGCGAACATGTCGGTCTGTTGCGGATGCTCGGTCGACAGCGAGCCGTCATCCAGCACCCAGTAGAAGGACGAGCCGCGCGCCGGCTTCGGTCGCTTCGAATCGATCTCGCAGGTGATCGTCGCCGTGCCGGCCTCGACCTCCACGTTGATCTTGA
Organism: Mesorhizobium sp.; assembly: GCF_005063415.1. Lineage (GTDB taxonomy): Bacteria > Pseudomonadota > Alphaproteobacteria > Rhizobiales > Rhizobiaceae > Mesorhizobium. The sequence goes on along the minus strand of NZ_SUEG01000007.1, from coordinate 45,705 downwards.
GCGAGACGTGGCCCTTGATCTTGGTCTTTGGCCGGTCGCCGGAAAGCTCCTTCAGCTTGGCCAGCGTCTCGGTGATCTCGGTCGACATGGCGGCGGCGACTTCGCCGCCCTCCAGCATGCCGATGATGGTCTGGGCATCGCGTATTTTCTTCATGGTTTCCTCACGGCCGTGCGCCTGCCGTCAGTGTTGGCCGAACCGAAGCCGCCGGCAGGCTGGCCTCCGGACGGGGCGGCGAACGATCGCCGGCCCGCAGTCGCGGGCTAGAAGGGGATATGGTCGTCGTAAGGGCTGCCGCGATCGCAGCGCTCGACAAAGCCTCCGATATCGATGCGTGCGAGATTTGAGATCGAGCGAAGGGTGCCCTGAAGAGCCTGCAACTGGTGCTCCAGACGCTCCACTTTTCGTCTGTCCTCGTGCCACCAGTCGGAAAACTTCTTTACCTCTCCAGCCAGGCGCTTGATGGTTGCCTCCGGTGTCTCGGTCTGGTTAATCGCCTGATCGACGGCAGACTTCTTCCTGGCTTGCGCCATGCTCTTGCTCCTCTGGTTAGAACGGGATTTCGTCGTCGAGCGCTTCGCGCATGCCAGGCGATTGCTGCTCGGCCGGGCTGCGCTCCTGACGCGTTGAGGCGCCGCGCTGGGTGCCGTAATCGTCAGGGCTGCGCGCGGGATGGTCTGACTTGTCGAGCATCTGCAGTTCGCCGCGGAACTTCTGCAGCACGACTTCCGTCGAGTAGCGCGCGGCGCCTGACTGGTCTTCCCATTTGCGGGTCGAGAGCTGACCCTCGACATAGACCTTCATGCCCTTCTTCAGATACTGCTCCGCGACCTTGCAGATGTTCTCGTTGAAGCAGACGATCGTGTGCCACTCGGTCTTTTCCTTGCGCTCACCCGTCGTCTTGTCGCGCCAGCTTTCGGATGTGGCGATGCGGAAATTGACCACGCTGTCGCCGCTGTTCAGCCGGCGGATTTCCGGGTCGGCGCCGAGATGGCCGATCAACATCACCTTGTTTAGGCTTCCGGCCATCAGGCGGTCCTTTCTTCGGGCAGTGTGACCAGCGCATGGCCGGCCGGCGCATTCGGATCAGGCGGCGTCAGGCCGGCGATCTGCGCCTCGATGTCGGCGATCAGATCCTTGCGCAGGCTGGCCGCGAACGGCGCGGCGAGCATGATCTCGCTCGAATTGTAGAGCTTCTCGCCGATCAGCAGGCGCAGCGGCTCGCCGCCGCGCAGGCGCTCGACCGTGTCGTGCCAATGGCGGATGGTGGGCTCGCTCATGCCGCCCTCACGACGATGCCGAGATAGCGCTCCAGCCGGTCGAGGAAGGCGATCTCGGCCTTCATCGCGCCCCATGGCTCGATCGCGCCGGTCAGTTTCGGCGGCGGCAGATCGCATCGAACGAGCGGGAAATCGCCTTTGGCGCCATAAAGCGCACGGGCTTCCGCCATGCACATGCGTTCATCCATCTCGGCGACCTGGCGGGCATAGAGCGGCATGCGCGAAATAGGTGGAAGCTGCGCCGCCTCGATTATCGGGGCGTCCAGGGCGAGTTTCGAGCGCTTGATGCCATGCGCCACGGCACCGTGAGCAATCGCGGCGGGCACGCCATTCTCGATCAAATATTCCGCGGTCTTGAGGTCGATATCCAGAACGGTCGGCCGGCTGATATCGCCGAGCAGATATTCATGGGCATCATGCAACAGGAAATAGCCGGCCAACACGCCATCGCCGCTTTCACGGAACAGAGCGTCGGCCCCCATGACGCAATGCTGCGCCACCGACAGCGCGCCGCCACGATGGCGACCCGCGAAACGCGCTGTCTTCGACAAGGCCGCCGCGATATGGGCGAAATCGACCTGGTTGGCCCTTAAGTCGGCAAGGTCAGCGATCCGCCCGTCCAGCATGACGATCGGAACCATCTTGCTGGCGCGGCGGGCCGCTTGCTGGCCGGCCCGCCGCGCGTCTTTCGAGATGTGCCGCACCTCCTGGTTCACTGGCTCACCTGCGGAAGCGACTGCTCTATCGCGCGCATCACCGTTTCACGGTTGGCCGGGAAGATCGGCAGGCGGTTGAGGTAGAGCGACAGAAGATTTAAACAGCGCTCGCGTTGGCCGGACCAAGGGTCGAGCACGAGTGCCGCGCGTGCCGTGCAGTAGGTTCCCCACGCGACAAGCAGCGCTTGGCTTTCCTTGGTGTCGCGCGGCAGCGGCGGCCGGTTCGGTAGCGGCGCGCGCGCCTTCTCGATGATGTCGGCCAACAGGTCGGGCCGGCTGGTGAGATGGCGTACGCTGGCGTCGTATGCCAGTTTTGCCGCCGCATCGCTGAACTCGGCGATTTCGGCCCAGGTGAAGCCGGCGCTGATCAGGTCCTTCGAGCGGACACCGCCGCCGACCGAGAACAGCTCGCGCATCGCCTCGGCCATTTCGCGGCAGCGCGGATGCGCGTCGTCGGCTTGTTCGGGGAACACCGGCCGCGTTTGCGGCGAGCGAAAGTCGGCGTGGTTAAGCATAACAATTGGCCTCCCGGGTCCGTGCCATTGCGGAAAGAAGTTCTGCCTGCCGGGCAAGCGCAGCCTGCTCTTCGAACCGGCTTTCGATATTGGTTATGATCGTCCGGAGATCGTCGTTGGACGAACTGTCGCGCCAGTCGGCCCAGTCGCGTTGAACGCCTGGCATGGTGTCGTAGCCGAGGCATTCGAGCGTCTCGATCAGATCGCGCCTTTCGGCCGACATGCCCTCAGGATGCTCGCCGACGTTCATGATAGGAGCCGAGCATCGCCGCGGCGGCACTGGCTGCGAGGCCACGCGCTCGACAAAGCTCACCTGTGCCCAGCCTTCGTTGGCGCAGTTGGGAGACCAGTCTACAACCGGCCGCTGAGGATGATCGTCGGTATCGACCCTGACAAAGATCTGGTCGCCGTCCAGGGTGACAGAGAACCAGACGCCGTCCTTCCGAAGAAACCGGACCGTCGTGTTTTCGTCGGCGATGACTTGAACAGACATCAGAGCGCCCCCATGACGACAGCGGCGCAGGACAGGACCGCCGCGAGCGCCGCGAGCGAGGCGAGGTTCTTGGCCAGCGAGTAATCCTCGTGATAGCCTCGCGACCGCTGCAGGCGCTCACCTTCGATGACGCCGAGATTGCGCGGGGGGATTGGATGAGACGCTTGATGATCGCGGCGGCGCTGGTGACGGCTTGGGCCGGACTGGGCCGAGCAGACGATCCGGCCTTGCTCGGCCGGCCGGGCATGGAACAGATCTACGTTTGGCTGAATTACGAATCGTGGAGCGAAGGGCTGGCGCTCATTCGGGCCGGTGTGCATGAGACCGACCCGCAGATGGTCATCCGCCTGTTGGCGTGCATCGCCAAGAAGGGCGACCATGCGGTCATTGTCGGGCGCCCCTCGCTGGCCGCAAAGACCATCCTTGTCATCGACGGCGCCCACAAGGGCTGTCGCGGTTTTGTGACCGACGAGGATCTTGGAATGTAGGGACACGGGGAACGCTCCATCGAATGAGACGATGGGCAAAGTGTGAATTACTCACATCGCAGTGTCAAGCATAAATGTGATAAACTCACACTTTCAAAATGCGGGAGTGAGAATCATGCAGGCTTATGGGGCCCGTTTGCGCGGCTTGGCCATCAATAGCGCCGCCAGTTCGCTCGCCAGATCCACGACCTTGGCGCGGTCCTCATCGTCGAGCGGCGCAAGATAGGCGGCGATGACGTCGCCAAACTGCGAGGCCAAGTCCTCTCCGAACGACCGCTCCAGCCTGTCGACCACCTCCCGGTTGAGGCTCTTGCCGCCGCGAACCGCCTCGAGCCGTGCTTTGAGCTCAGGCGGCAGGCGGACATGGAAGCTGGGGCGTGGCGATCGGGACATGCCCCGACTTATCGCCGAAAGGTCAAGTGTTCGAAATGGTTCCAGATTTTGTCGAAAACTGGTACTACTTTCCCCGCTATTCACAGGGGATCGTTACAGGTTGAAACAATCTGGTGATCATTCAGCAACGGTTGTATGCGTACCGAAATGGGACACTGGACGGCGTGAAAAACTGATTTGACAGCCTAGAGGAAATTGTTCCTAACTTCACTGCCGTTCGGTTTGGGAGAAGAGACAAGTGATCCAGTACGAATCGCGCGAAGCTGCGGGCGATCAGGCAATGGACAAATTGCGAGCGATCGCGACATCGCCTCAATCAAGAGCAGCGATGATCTCCGAGCGCATTGCCAGGGACACGCGATCGATCGCGGAGGCGATGAGGGAAATCCATGGTGGGCACTGGCACGTGCTTATCGATCACGACGTCGGCGTGGTCGCGGTTTCGCGGGATTTTTCGGTGCCGCTCGGCTCGCCCAGCGCGAATCTGGCATAGGTCAGCACGGCGGCCTGGACCTCCCGTGGCGCCGCCGCCAGGCGCATGAAAATCTCGCGCAGCTCGTCGCTCCCATCTATATCCTGCGGTGAGCCTTCGCCGGTGATAAGCCACGCTTCCCTGACCCGGAAGGCGCGGGCATAATCTTTAACAGCGCGGGTGATGCCGGTCCGGCCGCTTTCGTGCTGGATGTAGGTGTTGTAGTTAAAGCCGAACCGCTTCGCGGCGGCCTTCGCATTGTCGAAGCCGCGCATCTCGCGAGCTTGGCGTAGGCGGGCGGCCTGCTGGTCTGCTCTGGTTACATCCGTCATGGCGTGACTTTTTCACATTTCTGATGTGAGTTTCTACTTGACAGATCGATGTGACTTTCTCACACTATTCGTCATGATGGATCATTCATTCGAACTAGAGACGGACAAGGCTGTCGATGTGGTCGCTCTGCGGGGCGAGCTTGGGTGGACGCAGCAGCAGCTCGCGGACCATTGCGGCGTCGACCGCTCGACAGTGTCCACCTGGGAGACCAGGCCGCCGACCAAAGGGCCGGCCCTGATCCTCCTGCGGCAACTCCAGGCATCGCTTTCCGATGCTGCTCGCCCCGGCGGCGTCGCGGCCGGTCCCGAAATCCCCCAAGCCGGGACCGGCCAACCTCTTTCCCGCGAGGCGGCCGAATGATCCGCGTCTCGCCCTCGCTGACATTGCTGCCGCCGCCGGCTGAGCCGGTGCGCCGGCTGCCGCCAAAAACGCTGCGTCTTTTGAAACTGCTGTCCGCCTTTTCCCGCGAACATCCCGCCGAGCTGCTGGCGCGCCTTCTGCGCGACGAGGCGAAGCGGGTGCTGCGCTGGCTCCCAGGAAGGGAGGCGACAATGCTCACCCATAACCCCCCAGAGCGAAGGGCGGTCAGGTACGGCTCGCGAGGCCCCCTGCACCTGTTGAGGCGCGCCCGGCGAAAGCCGTGCGCAGGAGCAAAGCTCGCCGCCCACTATGACGATGGACCCTGGAGGGCAGGCCTGTGGCTGTCCTCCAGGGGGCCGCCTTGATGATGTGACGTAGACGCGGGTTTTCATGCCCGCGAGTTGAACCCTTTCCCCGTCGTCCCGCCATGGGAAATGCAGCCCGCATTTCCCACGCCGGGAAAACTGTGCCCGAGCATTGAGAAGAGGGGGCCGACATGGCCGAAATTTCCAGTCAGTGGTTTTACCGCCTCAAGGCAGCCCAGCGCGACCTGATCGAACGCTGCGGCACGATCGAGCGCGCAGCTACCATCGCTTCGCTGTCGAAGAGCCAGATGGGCCGCTTCAACAATGCCGGCGATCCGGAACTCATGCCGCTCTCGGCCGTGATGCTGCTCGAGGCCGAATGCGGCACGCCGCTGGTCACCAGCGTGATGGCGGAACTGAACGGCCGCCGTCTTGCCGATGCCGATGCGCCGGGTGCCGCCAACGCCACGATGATGGCGGCGCATGCCGATGTCGTCGTGCAGTTTGGCGAGCTGATTGCCGCCGCCGCCATGGCATTCGCGGACGGCCGGCTGACGCCTGCCGAGCTTGCCGGCATCGATCGTGGTGCGGCGAAGCTGGAAATCGCCCTTGCCGAACTGCGCAAGTCGGCTGCCGCCGCGCGCGGCACCGGCCTCAGCCTTGTCGGCGGAGGCGCAGCATGAGCGACTGGACCGCCGAAGAACTCAAGGCGTTGCACGACCTTGCCGGGCAGGGGCTTTCGGCCCTTCAGATATCCAAGCGGCTGCCGACCGGACGCAGCCGCAACGCCGTCATCGGCAAGCTCATGCGCGGCAAGGGCAAATATGGCCAGTTGATGGGCCAGCCGAAGAACCAGGCGATCGGCCGGGCTACGCCCAAGACCGAGACACCGCCGAAGCGGAAGTATCGGCCGGTCCGCCGGGTGATCATTGCGCCGCCGGTCGAGGCGGCCTCGCCGGTCGAGCTTTTGTTCACGTCTCCGCCTTGCGCGCACTTTTCGAAGCCGGCTGAAGTCAAGGTTGTCGCGAACCTTCCAGCCACCCTGCCGATCACCTTCCTCGAAGCGGTCATGACAGACCGCTGCCTGCACTACGCCGGCGCGCCATACGATCCCGATGGGCCCGACATGCCGGTGTGCGGCGCACCGCGCGCGCATGACGTGCTGGAGACGCGCTACTGCCGTCGGCACCTGATCGCGAAACGACAGGTGGCGGCATGAGGAGCTTCGGTTTCGAGACGATCTATGGCGTTGAGGGCGAGCATAAAACGCCGTTACTGACCCGCATCCGGCTGGGGCGGTTGCGCCTGCACATCTTCCATCGCGGTGATGCCGATCCCGATCCGCATGACCATCCCTGGGATTTTTGGACCTTTCCGCTGACAAGCTACGTCGAAGAGGTTGTCGACCGGGGTTCGATGAATGTGTTCCGCCAGGTCGTGCCGGCATGGCGCTGGTCATACCGGCCGGCCGAACACACGCATCGGGTGCTTGGCCGCTATGACAGCCTGGCGACGATGGAAGCAGCCATGGCCGCCTTCGTCTTCGGCACCCGCCGCGTGCCGCCGCAATGCCAGCCGGGCAAGATCATCACCATCGTCTGGCAAGGTAAGTCTAACCGCAAATGGGGTTTCTTGCGCAACCGCGACGGCAACTGGTGTTGGACGCCCTGGCGTGAATACGTCTTCGGCGGCGGCAAGCACGCGCCCTGCGAGCCCTCGGACGGGGGCTCGTGATGGCCAATCGTCTGACCTACATCGACAAGGGCGCTCAACTCTCCGCCTGTGGCGCCTATCGCTACCGGCTGTGGCGAGAATGGCGGCTGCACCCTGCGCCGGCCCAATGGGACATGTGGACCGACGGGCGCGGCAAGCCGATCGTCGATGGCGCCGGGGCGCAGCTTGGCGAGCCTAAGACCTGCGTCTTCGTCATGCTTAATCCGTCAACTGCCGACGGCAACGAGGACGACCCGACAATCAGGCGGTGCGTCGGATTTGCCCAAGCCTGGGGTTACGATCGGCTCGAGGTTCTCAACCTCTTTGCCTATCGGGCCACCGATCCGAAGGCGCTTCTGGCGCTCAATCATGACGATGACGCCGTCGGCGAAGGCAACCGGGCTGCGTTCGACCACGTCCTGGTCAGAAACTATCCGGTCGGCACCATCATTTGTGCGTGGGGCCAGCATGGCACGTTCCTCGGCCAGGACGAGACGGCCTTGGGCTGGATGGGGAGCCGGGCTCGCTATTCGTTGGGCCTGACGAAGGACGGGCACCCGAAGCATCCACTCTATCTGCCCAAAGACGCGCAGCCGGCGAGGTTCCGGCCATGACGGCGCATCCCGACTATGCCGAATTCCTCAAGGCCAAGGTTCGACTGGCGCCGTCGCTCGGCTTCGATATCGACAAGGCGACGATCAATCCGCTGTTGAAGCCGATGACGCAGGCGATCGTGCCATGGGCCTGCCGCGGCGGCCGGCGCGCGCTGTTCCTGCGCTTTGGCCTTCACAAGACATCGACGCAGCTCGAGATCCTGCGCCAGTCGATGATGCATGCCGGCGGCCACGCGCTGCAGGTCGTGCCGCTTGGCGTCAGGCATGAGTTCTTCCTGGAGCAGGCCGAGCGGCATCCGGACATCGAGCTGAAGTTCGTCAACCGCCCGAACCAGATGGACGAGCCGAACAAGCCCGGCCCGGGCAGGAAGCTGATCCACCTCACCAATTACGAGCCGATCCGCGACGGCAAGCTCGACCCCTGCCTTTTCACCGCGGCCGCGCTCGACGAGGCGGCATGCCTGCGCGGCTTCGGCGGCACCAAGACGTTTCGCGAGTTCATGGCGACCTTTGCCGGAGACGATCGCAAGACCGGCGTAAAACACGCCGGCGTGCGCTATCGTTTCGTCGCCACCGCCATCCCCGATCCGAACGAGTATATCGAGCTGCTCGCCTATGCCGCATTCCTCGGCGTCATGGATGTCGGCGAAGCCAAGACAAGATTCTTCAAGCGCGACAGCACCAAGGCCGACCGGCTGACGCTGCATCCGCACAAGGAGGACGAGTTCTGGCTGTGGGTCGCGAGCTGGGCGCTGTTCGTGCAGAAGCCCTCCGACCTCGGCTTTTCCGACGAGGGCTATGAGCTCCCCGAGATCGACGTGCGCTGGCACGAAATCCCGTCCGACCATGGCGCTGCCGGCGAGGACAGGAACGGCCAGGCGCGCATGTTCGCCGATGCCGCCCATGGCGTGGTCGACGCCAGCCGCGAGAAGAAACGATCGCTCGACGCGCGTGTCGAGAAGATGCTGGAAATCCGTGCCGAGGATCCCTCGGCGCATCGCATCCTCTGGCACGACCTCGAGGCCGAGCGGGTGGCGATCGAGAAGGCGATCCCGACCGTCAAGTCGGTATGGGGCACGCTCGACGACAAATCCAAGGAAGATCGTGTCGTCGGCTTCGCCAGGGGCGAATTCGCCGAACTGGCCACCAAGCCGGTGATCTCAGGCTCGGGCTGCAATTTCCAGAAGCATTGCTGGTGGAACATCTATCTCGGCATCGGCTTCAAGTTCCACGACTTCTTCCAGTCGCTGTTTCGCACCCAGCGATTCGGCCAGACGCGCCGCGTCAGGGCCGATCTGATCTACACCGAGGCCGAGCGCGGCACGCGGCGCGAGCTCGAACGCAAATGGCGCGAGTTCGAGGCGCAGGCCGAGAAGATGTCGGCCATCATCCGCCAGTACGGGCTGGCCGAACAGGCGATGGATGGCGCGCTGAAGCGCTCGATGGGTGTCGTCAGGCAGGAGGTGCGCGGCGAAAACTACCTGGTCGTGCACAATGACACGGTCGAGGAAACCCGGTCGATGGCTGAGAACAGCGTCGACCTGATCGTCACCTCAATCCCGTTCTCGACGCAGTACGAATACACGCCGTCCTTCAACGATTTCGGCCACACCGACAGCGATGCGCATTTCTGGGCGCAGATGGACTTTTTGACGCCGCAACTGCTGCGCGTGCTGAAGCCCGGGCGTCTCGCCGTCATCCACGTCAAGGACCGGATTGTGCCGGGCGGTGTCAACGGCTTCGGCTTCCAGACTGTCAATCCGTTCTCCGACGATTGCTGCGCGCATTTCCGCCGGCACGGCTTCGCCTTCATGTCGCGCGTCACCATCGGCACCGATGTCGTGCGCGAGAACAACGGCACCTATCGGCTCGGCTGGAGCGAGCAATGCAAGGACGGTACCCGGCAGGGCAACGGCATGCCGGAATACACGCTGACCTTCCGCAAGCCGCCAACAGACCGTTCGAACGGCTATGCCGACCAGCCCGTGGTCAAGCAGAAGCCGCTGTCCTTCACCGACCATACCGAGCAGCCGGATAAGTCGCTGCCGCTGGGCGAGGGCGTGCGCACCCAGACCTTCGAGCGTTCGCTGCGCAGCGTGCCCGGCACCGGCTATTCGCGCGGCCGCTGGCAGATCGATGCGCATGGCGTGCGCCGGTCAAGCGGCGACCGGCCGCTGCTGCCCGACGAGTTGCGCCGCCTGATCAAGCTCGACGCCAAGCTGATCTATCGCGGCTGGAAGAAATGGGCGGAAGAGAACGTCTACGATCACGCAATCCATGTCGAATTCGCCGAAGTGCTCGACGCCGAAGGCAGGCTGCCGCCGACCTTCATGATCGCGCCGCCGCACAGCGACCATCCCGAGATCTGGACCGATGTGGCGCGCATGCGCACGCTGAACATGCTGCAGCAGCGCAAGGGCCGCGAAATGCATCTCTGCCCGCTTCAGTTCGACATCGTCGAGCGGGCGATCGAGCAGCATTCCATGCCTGGCGAGACGGTGTTCGACCCGTTCGGCGGCATCATGACCGTGCCCTATTGCGCGCTGCGCATGGGCCGCAAGGCGGTCGCGGTCGAGCTAAACCCGGATTACTTCGCCGATGGCTGCACCTATGCCGAGATCGCCGCCGGCGGCGGGCAGGGCCCAGGCCTGTTCGATCTGATCGCGGCCGAGCAATCGGCGGATGAAGTTGACGAGGCGGCGGAATGAACCTCGCGCCGATCGTCGCCGATGCCTTCGACCCCAACCATGTCGATTTCGACGTGTTCGCCATGTTCCTCGAGGCGCGCCGCGTCCATCGCCGCAAAACTCAGCGGCGTGTTGCCAAAGAGGCCGAGGTCGAGCTCGACGCTGTCCTGCGTGCCGCGCGCGGCCGCAACCCCGGCGCTCAAGAGTTCTTCGCGCTCTGCGACTGGATCGGCGAGGAGCCGGCGCTCTTCCTGAAAAGGGAGTTCCGGCATGGCTAGGCTCGCCACGTATGACTATCGCGCGCTGGGCCGGCTGCTGCGCGCCCGGCTGGAGGATGACGGGCGCGGCTGGCGCGTCTGCGCGGCCGAGATCGGCGTCTGCGCCTCCGACCTGTCGCGCATCTGCAACGGCCAGAGCGTGTCGGCGCCCAAGGTCATCGCCGTCTGCGACTGGCTGAAACTGTCGTTTCGCGCCTTCTACGACCCGCCGCAGGCAGCCGAGCCAGAGCGTGAAACACCAGAAGTGTTTCACGGGAAGAGCACTGAAACAGAGGGGCAGGCCGATGTCGGATGATCCCAGGCGCTACGTCTACTGGGTGCAGCTGGTCAACGGCTTCGGGCCGAAGGCCAGGGCGTTCGTCGTCGTGTTCGAATGCCCATTTGCGACGACTGCCGATCTCGACCGCGAGCTGCGCCAGCACGGCGTCGTCAATGGCTCTCGGCTCGACACGGTCGACGACGGCAAGGGCGGGCGGCTGATCCGCAACCGCTCCGATTTCATGTTCGGCGTCGCCGGCCTGGTCTCCATCCAATCCTATCACAAACCCTGCTGGGAGCCCGACGCATGGCCGCTATGAAGAGACCCGCACCCGGCTTTGGCAAGCCGGGCAGCATCGATCCGGCCAGGCTGATGAAGCTGCCGCTCGCCATGCAGGCCGAAGGCATCCGGCTGCTCTTCGAAATGGGCTTGAGCATGAGCCAGGTGAAGAAATGCGTCGGCCTGTCGGCCGGCACGATCGACCTGATCCTGCAAAAGGCCAAGCCGTTCACCCGCGGCGGCGATGTCAACGTCGTGGCGGAGGGCATGTGATGCTGCGCCACAAGATTTCCACACCCGACTTAGCATCGGAGGTCGAGCTTCGGCAGGCTCTGATGCGGCTGGGCGGGGGCTGGCTGACCGGCGACGCCGCCCTGGCTGCGATCGTGCTCTGGTCCAGCGGCCAGTTCGACACCAACGCCATCGCAGCCGTCCTGACCGTTCGCGAGGATGCCGTCTGCCGCACCCTGGCAATGGCGCATGACGGCGCGCGTGCGGATGCGAGGGCTGCACGATGAACGCGATGACGGGCTTCGCCTTGGACAACCGCATGACGGTGGTTCTCTTCGCCGGCATGGGTGGCGGCTGCGACGGGCTGGAGGATGCCGGCTTCCATGTTCATGTCGCGATCAACCACGATCCGGTCGCGGTCGCGGTGGAGAATAGCCGCAAGGCGATCAACTGGGCACTCAGCATCGCGAAGCGGCCACCGATTGACTTCGCGCCAATTCTCCCTGCTGCGCCGAAGCCGGTGCTGACCGGCCTGCCGCTTCTCGACTTCAGGGTGCCGGCATGAGCCAAGGCTTCGACATCGGCCGTTGGTCTGGCGGCTTAGCCGAGTGGACAGACGTCGACACCGCCTATCTCTCAGTGGCCTTCACCTGGCGGCTCAACGACGCCTATCAGCGAGCTTGCTGGTATAAGGCGGCGGGCTACAAGGTTCGAGCCGGCGGGCCTGGCATCTTCACCCGAAAGCACTTCCTTGCAGATGTGGCCGAGATCGGCGGCTCGATTCCTGATGCTGTCGTTCATCACAACCCGATGGCCACCTTCGCCAGTCGCGGCTGTCCGGTTGGTTGCTGGTTCTGCATCGTGCCGAAGCTCGAGGGGAAGACCTTCACACTGATCCCCGATTTCCCGGTGCGGCCGGTGCTCTGCGACAACAATCTGTCAGCGCTGCCTACGGATTTTCAGGATCACATCATCAGCCGCTATCGGGCTGCCGGCGTGCCGCTTATGGACGCCAACTCCGGTTTCGAGCCGCGCACCTTCGACGACGAGGTTTTCGCGCGCTGGTCCACGATCAATGTCGGGCCGTGGCGCTTCGCCTATGACGACCAGGCCGAGCGGCCGTTCGTCGAGCGCGTCATGCACATGCTGCGCGATGTCCCTTCGCGCAAAAAGCGCGTCTACGTGCTGGTCGGTAATGAACCGATGGCGGCATGCATCGAGCGCGTCCGTGAGGTGATCGCATGGGGCGGCGAGCCTCACGTGCAGCCCTACATGAAGCTGAACGCGCTTGAGCGGAAGCCGCATGTTCGCTTCGACTGGTCTGAGCAATCGCTTCGCGATCTGGCTCGCTGGTCGAACCGCTACCTCTACAAGTACACCGATTTCGAGGGCTATCAGCGCTCGGCCAAAACGGCTCTGCAGAGTGAGCGCTCCCCCGATCTATTTGACGCGGTGCCGGCAGCATGAGCGAGGCGATCAAGCTCTTCGTCGAAGATGCGCGCGCGGTGTCGATCGAGGCCGCGGCGAAAACCATGGGCCTCAAGTTCAAGCGGACCGGCTTCGAGCATCCGCAGCCATGCCCGAATTGCCGTGGCACCGACACGTTCTCCTTCAACACGAGCAAGGAAAAGTGGAACTGCCGCACTGGCGGCATCGGTGGCAATGACGCCATCGGTATGGCGGCTCATTGCGAGGATCTCGACATCAAGAGCCGCGAGGGCCTCCTCGAGGCCTGCTCGATAGTGCTCGGCCGCGACATTCCGGACGAGGGCGAGCGCGAAAGCGACGAGGATCGCGAAGCGCGCAAGAAGCGGCTGGAACAGCGGCGACTGCAGAATGAGACCGACGCGGCAGCGCGCGCGGACAGCCAGGCCGATTTTCGCGAACGGGAGCGAAACAAGGCGCGCGGCATCTATCAATCGCTGGCCGCCCTGCGCACGGCCGCGCAGATGCATGGCCGGTTCTATCTTCAGCGCCGCTGCGGCGGCTATCCTGACGCCATCTGGCTGCGCGTCGGCGCCGACGTGACCTACTGGCACGGGCAGGACGAGCGCGGCAGCCCTCTCGCGCTCTATTCGGGCCCGGCCATGGTCGCGCCCTTCATCATGCCCGACCTGGTGCCGATCGGCTGCCACATCACCTGGATCGATCTTGATCGGCCGCCGAAGTTCCGGCCGGAGCTTTCCGACCCGTCGACCGGCGAACTGCTGCCGGCCAAGAAGATGCGCGGCTCGAAGAAGGGCGGGCTGATCCCGATTGCCGGCCATCCGGACTGCAGCCGCTGGGTCGGCGGTGAAGGCATTGAGAACGGCGTCGCCTTTGGCGTCTGGGAAGGGTTTCGCTCGGACACCTTCTACTTCGCCGCCGGCGATCTTGGCAATTTGTCGGGCCCGGCCGATCCGTCGTCACGCTTCGCCCATCCGGCGCTGAAGAAGCCGGACGCTAAGGGCGTCGCGCGGCCGGTGATGGTCGCCGGGCCGGTGCCGAAGGCGGACCAGGACGCTGATGATGCAATGTGGGTGGAGGATCACGTTAGCGAGCTGGTGCTGCTGGCCGATGGCGATTCCGAGCGGGTGATGACGGCGGCCGCCATGGCCCGGGCCCGTGCCAGGCATGCGCGGCCGGGCCGGCTGATCCCGATCGTCTGGCCGCGCGAGGGCTATGATTTTTCGAGCATGGCGGCCGAGGCCGTTGCGGGGGATTTGTGACCAAAAAGAAGAAAAGCATGCCCGACGAGGTCGCGGCTGTACTCGAGGAAGCTGCGCGCCAGGCAGCCGCGGCGGGACAGAAAGTCCCGTCCCCCTTGCCTGTGGAAGAACGTCCTGACGATCGCATCCCTACGAAGGAAGAACTGCTGGCCGAGTGCGCGGCCGAGCCTGAAACCGATATCGGCAACGGCCGCCGGTTTCTCACCCGTTACGGCGACAAGGTCATCCATGTCGCCCGTGTCGGATGGCATGCCTTCGATGAAAAGCGATGGAAGGAGGATGAGGACGGTTCCGGTGTGCGCCCGCTCGCCCAGCGGACGGCCGAGATGATTTCGGACGAGGCGATGCTTCTCACAGCGACGCAGGACGAGGAAGCCGCGATCGAGGCGGGCCGGGCCGCCAAGATTGAACGCAAGAACATGGGCCAGCCGAAAAAGGACTGGGACCCTGAAAAAATGGCGCACTGGATGGCGCTCGACGACAAGATCGAGGAGGCCGAGGAGTCCAAGAAAAAGGTCAACGGCCGCAAGAGTTCCCGTCACCGGCATGCCAAGTCGACCGCCGGCACTTCGAAGCTGAACAATATGATGATCGAGGCGTCGCCGCATGTCGCCAAGATGGTGAACGACCTCAACCGGGATCTTTATGCGCTGAACTGCGGCAACGGCACCTTGCGGTTTATTCGCGTCGAGGACGAAGAATCCGACCCGGACGACCCGCGCTTTGTCTGGCGCGCGCGGCTCGACCCGCATCGATCGTCGGATTTCATATCGAAGCTCGCGCCGCATGACTATATGGAGCGGGCAAGATGCGAGACCTTCGAGAACTTCCTGAAGGTAGTCCAGCCCGATATCGACATCCGAAATTTTCTGAAGCGGTTTGTCGGCTATAGCCTTCTCGGCATCACTGTCGAGCAATGCCTCGTTTTTTTCCATGGCGCGGGCCGGAACGGCAAATCGACATTCCTCGATCTTCTATGCGACATCCTCGGCGACTATGCCGTGACACTGTCAATCGACAGCTTTGCTGGCGACAGCCGCCGAGGCGGCAACGAGGCGACGCCTGACCTGGCCAGGTTGCCGGGCGCACGGCTAGTTGCGGCGTCCGAACCGGAAATGGGCGTCAAGCTGAAGGATGCGCTGATCAAGGCCTTGACGGGCGGTGAGAAGATCCCTGTGCGACGGCTGCACCAGGACTTCATCGAGGTGCTTCCGCAGTTCAAGATCATCCTGTCTGGCAACCACAAGCCGCGTATTGACGACAACTCCGACGGCATCTGGCGGCGTGTCTATCTGCTGCCATGGGAGGTTCAGGTTCCGCTGGCCGATGTCGATCGAGGCCTGCCTGTGAAGCTGCGCAAGGAGGCGTCCGGGGTCTTCGCCTGGATGGTCGAGGGCGCGCTCGATTATCTCAACTATGGACTGTCGCCGCCCGAGAAGGTGCTGGCTGCGACGCGCGAGTATCGTGAGGAGAGCGATCCTATCGGCGCGTTTATCCGCGCCGCTTGCGTGGTGACGGGCGTGGAGGAGGACAGCGCCACGCCGGGCGATCTATTCATCGGCTATTCGAACTTCGCCACCAAAGAGGGCGCGTCGGAGTTTAAGCAGAACACCTTTTCACGGCGCTTCCCTGACTATGCACGGCTCAGTTGGCCGGGGCCGGACGGCAAGATGCACCAGTTCTGGAAGGCAAAGTCCGGCACGACGGTCTACCGCGGCATTCGCGTGAAGGATGAATTCATCAAGGCAGGCGCCGACCGAACTCCGGCGCCGGAGGACTATGGCTATGACGCGTGACCCTTGTCCCCCCTTTGGCGACAGGCGCATCGGCCTGCACCATCCCCCGCGGTTGGATGTCCGATTGTTTGGGCTTACAGGGGCGCTATCTCGATGCCTTGCGTCCTGCGCCCCAATAAAAGGGTGTGGGAAAGCAGCGGGTTAGGAAGATAGGGACGCTAGGGACGATAAACCCGGGTTTCACATGCGCGCATCATGAACAAAGGGTTTGGGTAAAGGCTTGTGGAAGTGTTCTATATGGAGGCGTGGTTTTGCGTCCCTTGCGTCCCTTGCTCCCCATCTCTCTAGGTTTGTTCTTTATTTTCAACGGCTTGGTAAAGCCAAAAAAGGGACGATAGATAAGAAAATGGGTCGCAAAGCGGAAATTTGGGGCGATAGACCATGAAGACCGTGACCATTGAGGAATTGCTGACATGGGCCTTTGTCCATGAATTGCCGAAAGGCGGCGGGGTTGACGGGCTGGACAACGCCAACTCGGCCTGGCGGATGCTGGAGGCATCGTCATGGGGCAAGATCACCAGCTTTGCCGAGCTTGGCGCAATCGTCGACCAGGGCAGGGGCGATACCGAGAATTACTGGATCGAGCAGGGTGAGCCGCATGACGACGCGGTCGCGGTCGGGCGCGCGGTCGCCGGCCTGTCGCGCTGCGACATTGCGGTACCGGCGGGCTGGAATGCGTTGGCCGACTGGCCGGACACCGAAGGCATGGCTGAGGCGGCGGTCCGCAAGGCGGTCGAGCGCTACATGGTGCGGACACCGCAACGGCGCGCCGCCGGCATCGTCAGCCTTGTCGTCGGCACGGCAATTCTCGGCCGCGAGCCGGACTTCGGCGCCGAGCCGTCCAAGGTCAGGATGATCGAGCGCGGCGGCAGGCCGGCCTGGTTCGTCACACGGCGGATGAAGCACGAGGATGGCCAGACCTACGATCTTGAGGTCGACGGCTACAATGGCCGCACTCAGCGCCCGGTGAAGGGCGCCTACCGCAAGTATGAGTTCTCGATCGATCCGACCGGCGATATCCTCGGCCGGCTCGATTACCAGATCTGGGTTGCCGCGCTGCGCCGGCTCGAGGCCGAGATCGCCACGCAGCTGGTCGGGCACAGGCTGGTGTTCTCGGACCGCTCAATGACGCCATGGCTGGAGGCCGATCGGCCGGGCGTCGCCATCGTCGAAAGGGCGGCTGATCGGCCCGCGAAAAAAACTGCCGTTGCTTGTTGACGTGCAGCAGAAACTTGACATACATCTGAACACGGTAAAAAAGAAATCACCCCGGCGCCCCAAGCGACCGGGGTTTTTCATTGGGAAAAGTGCGTGACCGTCGAGCTTCATGTCGATGCGTCGGACTTTGAGCACCTCGGCCGGGCGATTGCCCGTCTGCCGGAAGAGATCAAGGCCAAAGCCGCTGCCCGCGCCATGCGCCGCGTCACCGATATGGCGCGCAGCCGCATCGTCAAGCGCAATGCCGAGCGCATCGACATCCCGCCATCGCGGGTGCGGGCGGTCACCACGGCGCAGTTCAATGCGGGCGGCAACACGTCCGATGTTATCCTGAGATCGGGCTGGATACCGCTCTACAAGCTTGGCGCGACCCAGACGGCCAAGGGTGTGCGCGTCCGTTTGAGAGGATCATATCGCTCTGCCTTCATCGCCGAGATGAAGAGCGGCCATGCTGGCGTGTTCAGGCGGCAGGGCAAGGCAAGGCTGCCCATCCGGGAACTGTTCGGGCCGAACCCGGCGCATGACATCACCAACAACCCGGAGGTCTACCTCCAGGTGCTGACCGAGGTCATCGAACAGAGCCTGATGCCTCGGTACCTGCATGAGGTCGATCGCCTCCTGCCCCGCTGACCCCACCCCCGGTGTAGGGACCGTATCAGCGTTTCCACCCCATACGGGCCCGGGGGAGCCCGGGATTTTTCTAGTAGGCGCGTCGGAAAGCGGTACACGCAAGAACGTGTGATGCACGCGTGCTGCACGGGACACTGCACGAGATGGTCATCGAAACCGACGCCGCCGCCGGCGAGTGGATTTCGATCACGGATGCCGCGGCGCGTTTGAGCGCGGCCGGTGACCGGATCGACCGCTCGACGCTGTCGCGCTATTTGAAGCAACACTCGGAAGCGCTGCCGACGCGCGAGGAAGGCAAGTCGCACCTGGTCGAGTACGGAGCGCTTGTCGCGCACCGCGGCGAGAACATCCGCCTTCGCAACATCCCTCCGGTTGCCGGGCTGGCTCCAGGCCTCGGCACAAAGGCCAAGTCGCCGCCTTCACGGTTCGCCGGCAGCCAGTCGGACGGCTTCGCCCGCAAGGCGCAGGCCGATGCCGAGATGCGAGAGATGGACCTCGCCAAGCGCCGCGGCGAACTGACGCCGACGGCGGAGGTCGACAAGGCTGGACGCGATGCGATCGCGCTGATGCAAAGCGCCTTCGAGCGGGCGATCGAGAGCGAGGCGGCGAGCCTGTCGGTAAAATATGGCTGGGACGAGCGCGTCGCGCGCATCGCCCTTAAGGCATTCGTCCGTGTCGGCCTCGACGACTTCAACCGCGAGATCCGCGAACGCCTCGACCAGCGCGAGCGGGAGCGGGTGGCCGGCGATGCCAGTCCGTTCGACCAGGCGTCCCTGCAATGAGCTATCACGACGCGCGGCTCTCATTTCCTGAGTTGCCGAATGGTGCGGAGGTGTTGTTTGCTGGCCTCGAGGCCGCAAGCCGCCCCGTCGCCGACCTGACCATCTCCGAATGGGCCGACCGCTACCGTGTCGTCTCGCCGGAATCGGGATCGCCCTGGCCCGGCCAGTTCAAGACCGATCGTGTGCCATACCTGCGCGAGCCGCAGGATTGCCTGCATCCCGACCATCCGGCGCGCCGCGTGACCTGCCGCTGGGCGGCGCAGCTCGGCAAGTCAACGGCGATCGAGAACTGGTTCGGCTATATCGTCGACCAGGCGCCCGGCTCGATGATGATCGTGCTGCCGACACTTGAGGAAGCGACGAAGTTCAACCGGGTCAAGCTGCAGCCGACGATCGAGGCGAGCCCGCGCATCGCCCACAAGGTGATGCCAGTCAACAGCCGCGACGAGCAGGGCTCGACCACGTCGTTCAAGCGCTACGCCGGCGGCTTCTGCCAGATCGTCAATGCAGGCTCCTCGAAGGGCCTGCAGATGGTGTCGATCAAATACCTCGCCATGGACGAGGTCACCGGCTATCCCAGGGATGTCGATGGCCGGGGCAGCCCGCGCGACCAGGCCCGCGCTCGGCAGAAGATGTATGGCGACGCCGCCAAGGAATGGGAAGGCTCGACGCCCGGCATCACCGGCGAATGCGCCATCACCGGCGACTTCGAGGCCGGCGACCAGCGCTACAGCTACGTGCCCTGTCCGCACTGCGGCATCTATCAGGCGCTCGAATTCGACCAACTGCGCGAGGCCGATCCGGTCCGAAACGTTCCGGTCCATATGGCCTGCATCGCCTGCAACGGCGCCATTCTCGACGGTCACAAGGCCGAGATGAATGCCAGGGCCTACTGGATCGCCCGCCGCGTCCATGATGGCGAGGAGCCGGTGCCAGAGGCGATCGAGCCTGCGGGTATCAACCGCTGGCGCTGTGACCCATGCGAGGGCCGCTGCCGAGACTGGCAGCCGAGCTATCATCTGTGGGCCGCCTATGCGCCTCGCGAGCGTTTCGCCGACATCTGGAACCGCTTCAAGGACGCCGAAGGCGATACCACGAAGCTGCGTACCTTCTACCAGCAGGATCTGGCGCTGCCCTATGATCCGGGCGGCGTCGCCGTCGAATGGGAAAAGATCGTCGAGGCGGCGCGCAAGTTTCCGTTCCCGCAAGGCGTCATTCCCGCCGAGGCCGGCATCATCGTCTCGGCCGCCGACGTTCAGGGCTACGGCATCAAGTGGTCGGTATGGGCCATCGGGCCGCGCGATCGCGCCTGGCTGATCGACCGCCAGGTGTTCATGGGCGCGCCTGACCAGGTCGACGACGCATGGATCGAACTGGCCGACGCGCTCGGCAAGACATACCGTACAGCCGCCGGCGCCGAAAAGGGCATCGATCTGTCCGGCGTCGATTCGGGCTTTGCCACCGACCGCGTCTACAGATTCTGCGCCTCGCGGCCAAACGTCTACGCGCTCGACGGCCGCCACCCGATCGGCCTGCCATGGCTTGGCACGCCGGTGAAGAAGGACATTCGCGACCAGCGCAAGCGCAGCGTCGCCAAGGTGATGCTCTATCCGGTAGGGCTTTACGACATCAAGACCTCGGTGATGGCGGCGCTGGCCAATTTCGTGCTCGGGCCGGACGAGCGCGGCAGCTGGCCGCGCAACACCATCCATCTGTCGAACGAGCTCTGCGACGACGAGTTCGCCAAGGAGATGACGGCAGAGCGACTGGTCGATCCAGACGAGGAAGCGCGCGCGACGGTGTCGCGGCGGGCGCGCAACCTGATCAGCCCGAAGGCGCCACGCGAGTGGAAGAAGATCCTCGGTCGCGCCAACGACTGGTTCGACACCACGGTCTATGCCTTCGCGCTGGCCTGGCACCTGAAGCACAAGCGGCGGCTCAACGCCGAGCGCTGGGCCGACCTGTTGACCGAAGTGCACGGTAAGCGGGCAGAACCCGATCTGTTCGAAGCGGCTGAGGACGGCCCGTTCAAAGGCAAGACCAGAAAAGCCGATCCGGAGCGCGACGCGCGCCGTAAGGCAAACCGCGAAAAATGGGCGAAAAGAACGTGAAACTGATCGACCGGCTCCTGGGACGAAAGGCGGGCACGGATGTTTCCGCACGCCCGCTGCCCGGCGCGGCGTTCCTGCGCGATTCTCGATCGGCCATCATCAACACGCGGCCGGCGATCCTGCGCGACAGCCGCGACGAAATCCGCCTTGCCTGGCGCCGCGCCGCCGGCCTCGCCATCGACCTGATCCAGAATTCGGGCCGGCTGAAGGGCGCCGCCGACCAGGTGCTCGCCGACACGGTTGGCGTCGAGCTGGTGCTCAACCCGCAGCCGGACCTGACCGGGCTCGGCTACAGCGACGCCGAGGCGGCGGAGCTGATCAGGATCATCAAGCGCCGCTGGAAGCGCTACGCCTGGAACCCTCGCGAATGCGACATGCGCGGCAAGTTCACCGTCCCGCAGATGGTCGACATCGCGCTGCGCTGGGACATGGCCTATGGGGAGGCGACGGGCCTGATCTCCTACATGCCGATCGCGCAGCGTCGCGGCTACGGCATCACGACCGGGACCAAGGTCTGCATGGTGCCGCCGACAGCACTTGTCCAGGACAGCAGCGAGTATGAAGGCCTTTACCAGGGCGTCATCCATGAGGCGAACGGGCGACCGATCGCCTACCGCTTCGAGGAAAAGGAAAACGGCATCGTCACCAGGCGCGACCATCGCGCCTATGATGCGGCCGGCCGGCTGCAGGTGATGCATGTCTTCGATCCCTGGGATGCGACCGACGTGCGCGGCATCTCGCGCATCGCGCCGGCGTTCCGAAAGCACATCCAGCATGAGATCCTGGTGGACGCCAAGATCCAGACCGGCATCCTGCAGACCGTCTTCGCCGCCGCTCTGACCAGCCCCAATCCGTCGAAGGAAGCTTTCGAGGCCATCGAGGCTTTGCCCGACGACAGCGATCTGCAGGGCGATTTCCATGACTACTTCGCCGCCGCCTTGAGCCGAGCGGCGGAAGGCAAGATTTCTATCAGTGGCGATCCGCAGGTTTCGCATCTGGCGCCGGGCGAGGAGCTGAAGCTGCTGACCACCGGCACGCCCGGCCCCGAATTCCTGCCGGTCTCGGCCGAGCTTTCGCGCGACATGGCCCGCGCCATCGGCATCACCTTCGGCGGCCTGACGATGGACCATACGGCCGCCACCTATTCGAGCGTGCGGATGGAGAATTCGTCGATCTGGCCAGTCGTCACCCGCCGCCGCGAGCGGATTGCAGCACCAGTGTGCCAGGCTATTTACGAGCCCTGGCTGGACGAGGAGATCGGCGAAGGTCGCATTCCGTTCAAGGGCGGCTACGAGGCCTTTGCCGCCAACCGCGACCGCGTCAGCTGGGCGTTGTGGCAGGGGCCGGCGAAACCCTCCGCCGATGACGGCAAGAGCGCCAATGCAGCGACGGAGCGGCTGATCAACGGCACTTCGACGCTGGCCAGCGAATGCGCCGAACTCGGTTACGATCCCGACGAAGTATTCGAGCAGCGCGTGCGCGAGCATCAGAAATATGTTGCCGCCGAAATGCCTTCGCCCTTCGTGCCGCGCAACACCGGCAAGCCGGGCGCGGCCGAGCCGGTCCAGAAAGCGGCACCCTGACATGGCTACTCTCGTCAAGATTGCCGGCGTCTCGGTAGATGCCGAAGACCCGTGCGCGCTCTATCAGGCGCTCTATGCGGCCAAGCTGAAGCTGATCGCCGGCGAACGGGTCGAAGAGACAGAGATCCGCTCGCCGGTCACGCATCGGCGCGTACGTATCTCGGTTGGCAGCGTTGCCGCGCTCGATGCCGAGCTGATGCGGCTCGCCGCTGCCTGTTCGGCAAAGCAGGGCAAGCGCTCGCGCTACGCAAAGTCGATCCGTTTTGTCGGAGGCGGTCCATGTCGCTGATCCACATTGCCGACCGGGTGCTGAACCGGCCGCTGCTGATCACCCGCGACAAGGCCGAGGTCGTTCTTGCGGTTCTCGCCGGCAGGATCGGCGTGAACGCCCCGGAAGCATCGCGCTTCGAAGGTTCGTCAGTTGTCGAGGACGAGAATGGCGCACGCCGAGCCGTCCCGTACAGGGTGACCCGCGAAGGGGTCGGCATCATCACAATCACCGGCTCGCTCGTAAACAGAGGTGCCTGGGTCGGCGCCAGTTCCGGCCTGACCTCCTATGAAGGCATCGGCTTCCAACTGAAGGCAGCGGCCGCCGACCCGGCGGTGAAATCCGTCATCCTCGACCTGCACTCGCCCGGCGGCGAGGCCGTCGGCGCCTTTGAAACAGCCGCCCTTGTCCGCGATCTGGCTGCGAAGAAGCGAACGATCGCAGTTGTCAACGGCATGGCGGCATCCGCCATGTACGGAATCGCGTCGGGAGCCAACGAGATTGTCACCATCGAAACCGGTATCTCGGGCTCGATCGGGGTCGTTCTGCTCCATGCCGATTTCAGCCGGCAGCTGGACCGCGAGGGTATCACGCCGACGCTTATCCATGCCGGCGCGCACAAGGTGGATGGCAATCCATTCGAGCCATTGTCCAAAGATGTTCGCGAGGACCTACAAGCCGAAGTCGACGCCTTCTACGGCGCCTTCCTCACCACGGTGGCGAAGGGACGCGGCAGCCGGCTCACGGCCGCCGCCGCCCGCAAGACCGAAGCTCGCACTTTCATTGGCCAGGCGGCGGTCGACGTAGGTATCGCCGACCGCGTCGGTTCGTTCGAGACCGTGCTTGCCGAACTTTCCCGCGCCTCCACGCTGACCGTCGGGCGCTCAACCTCGCAGAAAAGGAGATCATCCATGAGCGAGACAAACGGCGCGCCCGCCGCTAACGAAGATGCGGGCATCACCCAGGCCGAGCTGAAGACCGCCGTTGCGGCGGCTGAAACCAAGGGCCACGCCGCCGGCATGGCTGCTTCGACCGCCCGCCTGACCGCCGCCCTCGGCGCCGAGGGCGTAAAGGGCGATGCTGGCCGCATGTCGGCCGCGCTCGACCTGGCAGCAAAGTCGCCGGCCATGTCCGGCGAGGACGTTGCCGCCTTCGTCGTTGCCAATGTGGCGGCGAGCAAGCCTGCCGGCGGCGCGGATGCCGCCGCCTATGAGCAGCAGCGCCTTGCCGCGTCCGGACTGGCACAACCTGGCGCGCCGAAGCCGGCCGATGCCTCAGCCGGCTGGAAGAAGGCTGCGGACAGCATCAACAAGCGCAACGGCTGACCGGCCTTTCGCGCATCTCCCACCTCTAAACATCGTGAAGGGCTGAAGCCATGACGACTGTTACCGAAGGCCGGCATGCCGGCGAATTCCTGCTCAGCGAGGCGAACTTCCACCGCTCGCGCGAGAACGCCACCATCGCCTTTTCGCAGACTCTTCTTGCCGGCACCGTGCTCGGGCGGATCGCGGTCGTGGCCGGCGTCGTTGCCACCGCTGCCGCCGATGCCGGCAACACGGCCGGCGCCGGCGCACTGACGCTCGCCAATCCCGCCGTTTCATCCAAGGTGAAGGACGGCGTCTACAACATCGTCTGCACCGAACCGGCGACCAATGGCGGCACGTTCGAGGTGACCGACCCGACCGGCAAGTCGATCGGCAAGGCGACGGTCGGTGTCGCCTTCAACAAGGAAATCAAGTTCACCATCGCCGACGCGAACGACTTCGTCGCCGGTGACCGCTTCACCGTCACGGTCGAGGCCGATGCAGAGGATTTCCAATACGTCGCCTACAATCCGGCAGGGGCGGACGGGTCCGAAGTGGCTGTCGCCCTTGCGATCTACGGTGTCGTGACGCCCGCCGACGCAACTGCGCCGGCCGTCATCATCGCCCGTGATGCGGAAGTCAACGGCCACCAGATCGAATGGCCGGCCGGCATCACCGCTGCGGCCAAGGCCGACGCCATCCAGGCGCTCGAGGCGCGCGGCATCATTATCCGCAACTGACGGCACGGCGGGCGACCGCCGGCCTCTTTGAATTGAGCCCGCGGCACGCCGCGTCGACCATCTCCTGCCTGGCAGGATTTCCAAGGGAAACCCAAAATGGACAACATCCTCGACATCTTCAGGAATGACGCGTTCAGCTGCACGTCGCTGACCGACTTCGTCAATGACCTGAAATACCGGCCCGGCCGCATCGGCCAGATGGGGCTGTTCTCGGCCCATCCCGTCACCACGACTTCGATCGCCATCGAGCGCGTCGGCGACATCCTGCAGCTCGTCAAGCCGTCGCCGCGCGGCGGCCCCGGCGAAACGCGCGATATGCCCAAGCGCAAGATGACCGATTTCAAGGTGCCGCATTTCCAGCGCGACTGGGCGGTCTACGCCGACCAGGTGCAGAACGTACGCGCCCGCGGCACCGAGGGCGAACTTGCCACGGTCCAGCAGATCGTCGGCGAAGTGATTGCCGCCAACACGTCGGACATGGACCTGACTGAGGAGCATGCGCGTCTTGGCGCCATCACTGGCATCATCACCTATGCCGACGGGTCCACGCTTAACCTGTTCACCGAATTCGGCGTTGCCCAGGTGGCGGAAGTCGACTTCGATCTCGACAATGCCACACCAGCCGACGGCGCGCTGCGCCTCGCGGCCACCAAGGTCATTCGGGCGCAAAAGAAGGCGCTTGGTGCTGTGCCCTTCACCGAAGTCCACGCCTTCGTCGGCGACACCTTCTTCGATCAGCTGCTGACCCACAAGGAAGTGCGCGACACCTATAAGGGCTGGTCGGAAGCGCAGATCCTGCGCGAATCGTATATCGGCAAAAACCGCTCGGAAAATCCGATGTTCGAGTTCGGCGGCATCGTCTGGGAAAACTACGGCGAGATCGATGGCGAAGGCGTTGGCATCCCGACGACCAAGGCGCGTTTCTTTCCGATCGGCGTGCCGAACCTGTTCAAGACATATCAGTCGCCGGCCGACTACATCGAGACCGTCAATACGCTTGGCCAGCGTCTTTATGCCAAGCAGTGGCCGATGCCGAACGACAAGGGCATCAATGGCGAGTTGCAGATGAACGAGCTTCAGCTCTGCACTCGGCCGGGCGTGCTGATGGGCGCCCGCAACACCTGATCGGGACTGCCATGATCGACTGGAACGAGGCTTTGGCGGCGACCGACTCGACCGTCGCCGAAGTCTTCGACCGCGAAAGCTTCCGCGTGGTGCCGACGGCGCGGCGCGTTGGTGTCAACGAAACCCGCATGGCCGATCCGGATCGCGTGGGATTTCCCTTCCTCGGCTCGATCGACTTCGGCCCGGCTGTCCTCACGCCTGGCTTTTCGCATCCCTCCACATTGACGTCGAACCGCGACCGGTCCCGTGAGATGCCGAGCCATGAGGCGGTCATCACTGCGCTCTCGGCCGACTGGCCGGAGCCGGTGAAGGTCGAGGACCAGATTGTGTGGGAGGGGCCGGCCGGCGAGGTGAAGGGTCGCTTTCTCGTTGCAGCCATCCCTGTCGACGGCGGAAAAAGGCTGGCCATCTTCGTCAACCGGACCAAGGGCAAGCCATGACCATCGCTGCCGAGATCACCCGGCTGGCGGCCGTCGAGAGTTTTTGCCCGACCGCGGCCATCCTGGCCGAGACAGGGTTCCCGACCCTCGCCCGCGCCCGCGTCTTCGACAGCCGCCGCCCGTCGGTCGACCTGCTCGATCCCGGCGAGGAATACACGCCGGTTCTGTCGCTGTTCACGCGCCGGTCGCAATCGCCGCGCCGTGGACCCGGGCAGGGCAGTGTTGCCCGCAATGGCAGCACCATTTTGGAAGTCGTCGCCGAACTGGCGGTCGCGGCAAGGGACGAGGACGGCGCGGAATTCGTAGACGCCATGGCTGGCTCCGATCCGAAGGCGCGCCTCGTGCTGTCGGCGCTGTGTGCGCAGGCTCGCTACGTCCTGACGCAAGGGCCGACCGGAGCGATCTTCCGCAAGATCGTCATGGCGATCGAGAGCATCGACGAGGAAGGCTTTGCCGTTCCCGAGCTCGGACTGCGCTGGCAGCGCACGACGATGCTCTTCGAATGTCAGATCCCTGACGACGAATTCTCGCCGGCCGGCGGGTTGCCGATGCCGGCAGCTACCATCGCGGCTTTGCTACCTGAGAATTCCTATGCCCGGGCCACGCTGGACAACATGGCGGCACAGTTCGCGGCTTCAGCGCCGCTGCCCGTCATGGACACGATCGCCTTCGACGTGAAACAGGCCGGTGTGTCCGGACAGGCCGGTACCGCCGCCGCAGTCGAACCGCCGTTCCCCGATATTGAGGACTAGACCATGGCCAAATTCGTTCACGCCAGACTGGCGGATGCCTCGCACCGCCTGCCGCATCCATTCCGTCCGGCCACCGATTTTCCGGCCGAAGGCCAGTCCATCGACCGCGAAGATCCGGTCTGGATGCAGCTCATCAATGACGGCTCGCTGATCGTCGACGAAATCGAAGCGCCTGCCGTCCCGGCTGCAGGCAAGCGCAAGGAGAAAAACTGATGGGCATCCTGTTCAACAACATCCCCGGCGCCGGCCTGGTCGCGCCGCTCTTCGCCTTCGAGGTCACCTCGGGCGGCAGCTACCAGTCGGAATCGCGGCTGCTGCTGATCGGCCACAAGAATGCCGGCGCGGCGATTGCCGACAATTTGCCGCAGGCGATCGGTTCGGCGCAGGAGGCCGTTGCCCTTGCCGGCGCCGGCTCGATGCTCGCCGAAATGGCCCGTGTCGCCTTCCTCAATGCGCCCGTGCAGGAGACCTGGATCGTTGCCGCCGCCGCAGTTGGCGTGGCGCGCGCCGACACCATCAAGGTCAATTCCGTTCCGGCCGGTGGCGGCGTCGGCACGATCGAGATTGCCGGCGAGCCGGTGCAGGTGCAGATCGCCGCCGGCGACAGCGTCAACACCGTGGCCGCTGCCCTTTCCGCCGCGATCAATGCCTACTTCAATCCGCTGACCGGCGCCTCGCTGCCGGTGACGGCGGCGGTTGTTACCGATACCGTCACCACCACGGCCCGGCATGCCGGCGCCATCTTCGGCGATCTCGACTTCTATGTGCCGACGACGATCGCGGCCAACGCCTTTGCCGGCGCGGCACTCACGCTGATCAACACCGTAGCGGCGGCCGGCGATCCCG
>NZ_SUEG01000007.1:11920-17978 GCF_005063415.1 Mesorhizobium sp. | reverse complement strand
GAAATGCCGGAGCGCAGCAGCGTGTTGCGGCCGGCGATCCCGACCTGTCGGCGGCACTCGCCTCGCTCGGCGATGATCCCTTCGACTGGATCGTCTCGCCTTTCGCCGACGCGACCAATATCGGCCGCTATGCTGCGCTGCTCAACGATACGTCCGGTCGCTGGGCCTACAACAGGCAGGTCTATGGCCATGTCTTCGCGCCGTCGACCGGCTCGACCGCGGCGCTGACCACGCTTGGCCTGTCCCTCAACGACCGCCATCTTACGATCCTGCCGCGCATCGCAGCTGCCGGCAACGCGTCGCCAGCCTGGCTGTGGGCCGCAGCCCTCGTTTCGCGCATCGTGCCATGGCTGTCCGATGGCGTTACCGGCAACGTCTCGCGCAACCAGACCGGGCTTGTCGTCGAAGGCGTCAAGGCGCAGCGTAACCGCGCGACCGTGCCAACCTATGCCGGCCGCAACACGCTGCTGCGCTCCGGCATTTCCAGCTTCATAATCACGGCCGATGGCCGCGTGGCGATCGACAAGATCATCACCACCTACCAGAAGGACGCCAACGCGCAGCCGGACGAGACCTTCCGCGACATACAGGCCATCGGCCAGCTGGTCGCCATCCTGCGTTTCTTCAGGGCGCAGCTGTCCTACGAGCACGGACAGAAGGCGCTTGCCGATGAAAACCCCGGCGGCCTCGGCTCGCTGTCGACACCGAAGGCGATCAAGGCAACGCTGGTCCATGCTGCCGAGACGATGGAGAAACAGGGCGTGCTCGAGAACGCGCGCGGCTTCGCCGATCGCCTCGTCGTCCAGCGCAACACCGAGAACGCCAACCGTGTCGACATCCTGGCGCCGATCGACCGCGTCAACGCGCTCGACGTGATCGCCGCCAACGCCAGGCTCTACAGCCAGTACCGCGCCGCATAACGCCACTCACCGGCCGAAGCGGCCGATCTCGTTTCAAATCTGGAAAGGAATGACCGATGCAAAACTTCGGTGGAGAGATGACGTTCGCCCTTTCGACCGGCGACCGCATCGTGGTGCGCGGCGCGGCAACCGTGATGGGGTCGAACCTCAACATGACCGGTGCCGCCAACCAGGATGGTTCGATTTACCGAACCGCCGAGCCGGTCGGCTACACGGCCGAACTGACCTTCGAGGACATGACGGCCGACGACTGGAACCGGCTGATGCGTGTCTCGGATTTCAACGTGACGCTGAACGAAGTGTTCAACGGCGCGCAGCATCTGTGGACCGGCGCTGCCTTCACCGGGCGGCCATCCATCAACCGGGCGTCTGGCGAGGTGACCGGCGTCGCGCTGATCGCCCGTGCCTACAAGAAGATCTGACATGGCAGAGAAGACCATCAAGCTTTCGCGTCAGTATCAGGCGCACGATACTGTTTTCGACACGGTGACCGTGCGCGAGCCTCGTTTCGAGGATCTGCTTGCCTTGGGCGAGCCGTTCGAACTGCAGCGAGCTGGTTCACAGGATGTCGTGATCGAAAACACGGCTGCTGTTGCGGCTTACGTCCGTCGCTGCATCGTTGCGCCGGGTGCTGAAAAGCTTGGCGAACTGTCGATCGCCGATGCCCGAAAGGTGCGGGGTGCGGTCCTCGATTTTTTTACCCCTGGCGGGCAGTCGGCAGATTAGTTGCCGACGACATCGGCATCCGCGCCGATGACCTGATTTTTCATTTCCACATGTCGGCGACGGAAGTGGCAGGCATGAGCATATCGTCGGTCCTAGCGTGGCATCGCCGCGGGATTGAATTCCAGAAAAGGCGCAAGTGATGAGCAACCGGACGGTCGAGGCTATCCTTCGCCTGTCGGCGAAGCTCGGCCCGATGGGCGCCTTCGGCCAGCTCGGCAACAAGTTGGATCAGGTCAACCGGAAGGCCGTGGCGTTCAATCGCACCCAAACCGCGATGGCGCGCGCGCAGAATGCCGTGAATGGCCTGATGTCGACCACTTCTATGCGGTACCTCGGCCCCGCCGCCATTGGGTATGGCGCGATCACGGCGACAAAGGAGTATGCGGTATTCGAGCGCCAGTTGACGCGCACCGGCCTGAAGATCGGCGCCACTCGCAAGGAAATGACCGACCTTGGCCGGGATGCCATGAGCATCGCGCAGCGCTATGCCGTATCAAACGATGCGGTTGTCGAGGCCATCGACGCCTACGCCGAAACAGGCGCCGAACTCAGGGATATCCGGTCCGACATCGACGGCATCGTCAAGGCGCAGCAAGGCATGGGGGCGTCCGGCGCCGACGTGGTGAATACGTGGGATGCCGCGCGCCGGTCGATGGGGCTTCTGTCGAAGGAGAGCGAGCGCTTCTTCGACATCGTTGCCGCCGGCGGCGCCAGCGGCAAATTCGAGGGCAGCGACCTGGCGCGCTATCTGCCCAGTCTTTTGCCCGTCGCCGCAGCCAACGGCTTCAGCGGACTTTCCGGATCGGCTTCGATCGTCGGCGCGCTGGAAGCTATGCGCAACAGGGTCGGCACGTCAGAAGAGGCAGCGACCTCGACCAAGGACTTCCTCGAAAAGATCAACAGCCCGACCGTCGCGGCGAACTTCAAGAAGATGGGCGTCGACCTGCCCAAGGCGCTGAAGGAAGCCAAGCGCGACGGCAAGGATCTGTTCGTGACTATGGCCAGATTGATCGAAAAGGCGACGCATGGCGACGTCAGCCTGCTCGGCCATCTGTTCAGCGAACAGGACAGCCGCAACTTCGCGCGCATGCTGGTGCAGGATCTGCCCGGCCTCATGAAGATGATCGATGAATTGCGCGACAAGTCGCAAGGCACAATCCAAGTGAACGTAAAAGCGGTCACCGAAGACGCCATGGCCAGCATCCAGCATCTGTCGAACAGTTGGGACAAGTTTGTTTTGTCGGTTGGACGGGGGCTTGCCGGCGCCGGCGTTCCGCAGCTTCTCGATACCGCCAGTCAGAACCAGGACCGCACCAGCGCGGTTAACGAGCGACTGACCCGTGAAGGTTACAGCGGCTCCGAGCGCCTCGGGTGGTGGTTGCGCCATAGCTTCGACCTGGAGGCGCAGGAGGAAATGGCGCGCCGGCAGAAAACGGTCGACGAGTACTCGAAATATGGCGCCTCGCGCCGTGATGGCGCAAAGACGCGCGAAACGACGTTCGGTGCCGCCATCGACGCCAACGGGCTCCCGGTTCCGGTTCGCCCGGACGCAAATGCTGCCAGCCTCCCGCCGCGATCGGTCGCCGAGCAATACGGCCTATATGGGCGCGGTCATGCGGCGGCAGTCAACGCTGGCGGGTTCGAGCGGACTGCCGATTTCACAATGGCGGCCGCTGCTGCCGAGATGGCTGAGAGCATACAAGAAGGCGGAGCATCCGCCGGACAGTCGATCGCAGAATCTGCGAGGGAGATTAACGCGCAAGCCCAGGCAGGCGGCAGTACATTTGCGGCGATGCTTGCCGGCGTCGGTAAGCAGTTCGGTGCGGAAGCCGCGGCGGCATTCAACGCCAATGTGAAGCTGCCTAACGGCACTGCTGTCACCGTTGGCAGGCCGGTTCGCGCCGACACCGGCCGCTCCGAAGCCGGCCGCGTTATGGGGCCGCGTTAGTCAGCTTCGAAGAGGCCTGGCAGCACCGATCCCGTCGGGCCATAGAGAACCTCGGCCATAGCGCAGGCTGACGGGCGCGGCATCGTTTCGAATTCGGTGTTGAGTGCGTTCCACTTTTCGGCGTCGATCCAGTCAGCGATATTTGGGTTTTTTAGGCGAAGACCGAATGGGTTGAGGTACTTCGCAAGCTGTCTCTCGCGGATGCCATGTCTTCCGCAGAGTTGCCCCAGAGCTGTCGCGCGGCCGATCTGTATGATCAAGTTGTTTTGAGCCGCTATGTCTTTTGCCTGCGCGTTTATTGGCAGCAGTGAAAGCGCCAGCATCATTAGAATTCTCACCGGAAAGCCCTCCTTTGGCGATCCGGTTAAAAAGCAGAGAAACACGGATTAGTCGAGTCGGGGCGGCAAGTATCCCTTATCGCGAAGCCATCCGGTTAATAGAACTTCGATCAGCGACGTCAGAGATCGGTGCTCCGCCTCTGCGGCCTTTTCGGCGGCTTCCTTAAGTGAGGGTTGCAGGCGAAGGTTAACCTGCGCTGTCTTCGCCTCTTTTGCCATTTGTATAGAAAACCTCTTTACAATTTGGTGTGAAGAAGATATCTAGCAGTTCTCTATACAAAAAGCAACGGCCCGATCAAGTGCTTGCAACACCAGATCGGGCCTCACCCCAAACATGGAGTTAAGCCATGAAAGAAGCTGCAATCAGCACTATCACGCGCAGGGGCATTTTGGGAGGGCTGGTCGTGGCCGCTGCCTTGCCGGTCATGGCGTCAGCCGCCGCTCCTGAGTGCCCCCGTGAGCGGGTTCGGCAGGCCGCCGCGGCGCTTGCGGCCGCGATGACGGCGCTGCATGGCAGTGCAAGGGTGCTGATCGACCACGATACGGGCGTGGTGGCCGTTATGAAGGACTTCGGACAAGGAGGTGCGGCGTGAACGCGCTCAATCTTCGCGACCTCGAATTCGAAGGGCAGGGCGTGCGCATGACCGTGCGCGACGATGAACCGTGGTTCGTGCTGTCGGACGTTTGTCGCGTGCTTGATATTGGAAACGTCGGAAACGCGGCCGGGCGCCTTGACGATGATGAGAGGAGTAGCATCCGCAATCCGGATGTTACCTCCGCGGGCGGCAATCCCAACATCACGATCATCAACGAGAGCGGGCTCTACTCGTTGATACTGACCAGCCGCAAGCCGGCCGCCAAGCGTTTCAAGAAATGGGTGACGGCGGAAGTGCTGCCGGCGCTGCGGCGCTCCGGCGCCTATGTCATGACGGCCGAAGACGAAGATCTTCCGAGCCTCGCCGACGGCAAGGTCTTCGGCATGAGGGTGGCGAAGATCAATGCGGCGGCGCGGATGATATCGGTCGCCAATTCGATCTATGGCCCGGCTGCGGCACGTGCGCTGTGGGAAACCGAGCCCGGCCTGCCGAAACTGTCGCAGAAAGCAGTGTCGGTGTTGGCTGGGACCGCAGATGACGATCCTGTCGGATGCTTCCACCATCTGATGCGAGCGGCCGCCGGCAATGGCCGTACCATCGGCCAGGTGATGTCGCTTGCCATTCACGACAGGCTGGCGGCGCGCGGCATGAAGGAATTCGGCATCGTCATCGACCCGCAGGAAGCGCCCGGCATGATTGCGGTCGCCAACCAGCATCCTTTCCTTGCCCGGCACTTTGCCGAAACGCAGTGGATCGGCGACTGGCGCATCGCCCTGGCGCAGCTTCCTGGCGCGAAACCGAGCCGGGGCGGCATAGCGTTTGGCACCGTCGTCACAAAGGCGGTGCTGATTAGCCGAGGTGAAGTGCTGGCATTGCTCAATCCGGTAAGCCTGAACTGATGCGCGACTGGCTGAAAGCGTTCCGGCCCGCCACGTTTCGCGGCGTGCCGTTCTTCGTCGACTATGAGGACGCCGAGGGCGGCCGCCGCGTCGCCGTCTCGCCGATCGCCTATTCCGATCTGCATGTCACCGAGGACATGGGCGGCGATGTCAGGCGGTTTTCGCTCAGCGCCTACGTCGCTGGCGATCTCGCTGACGCCGCCGCTCGCGCGTTCACTGCCGCGCTCAATGCACCGGGCGCCGCCACACTGGTGCTGCCGATGGGCGGACCGGTGCTGGTCAGGGTGCCACGTTGGTCTCTGTCGCGTGAGCGCGGCCGCGCCGGCTATGTCGGCTTCGACATCGAATTTATCGCGGCCGGCCTGCCGTCGCTGCCGTTCGCTGCTGTGCCCGGCGCACTGGCCATTGCATCACTGATCGCTGCCGGGATCGACATGATCGCCGCCGCGACCGGCTTCCGCATGCGTGATGTCGCGCCCGGGCAGGCGGCGCCATCGGCGTTGGCGGTCACGTCAGCCGCATCCAGGATCACCGCGGTTGCCGACGCCGCGGAACTTGCCGAGGACAAGCGGCCGGCCATCGCCGACGCGATCGCGACCGTTACACGGCTTGCGGCCGAGCCGGTTGCGCA
>NZ_SUEG01000007.1:8889-11910 GCF_005063415.1 Mesorhizobium sp. | reverse complement strand
GCTGTTCCGGCCGGCGACGATGTCTTCGACCTGGTGTCGGCCGCTGCCTTCGCCGCTGGTTTTTGCCAGACGCTGGCGGCCGGCGATTATCTATCACGCCAGGATGCGCGTCGCGCCCGCGATCGCATCTCGCCGGTCGTCGATCCCGTTCTCGACGCGCTGTCGACGGGTCTGGATGTTGCCGTCAACGAATGGCTGTCCGACATCGCCGCAACCGCGGCGTCCGATCTCAGCGCTGTCGCCGCCAACCGCGCGCCGCTGGTCAGCGTACAGACCGAAATCTCGTTGCCGGCGACAGCGCTCGCCTACGCTCTCTATGGCGATGCCGCCCGCGCAGGCGAGCTGGTGAGGCGTAATAGCGTCGCCACGCCGGCGGCGATGCCGATCAGCTTCGAAGCCATAGCGCCGTAAAGGGGAATTCCGCGTGCCCCTTGAAGTCATTTCTGTCCAAGCGGGCGGACTATTCCTGCCGTGGCAGGATGTCTCGATCTCGATCTCGGCCGAGGAAGCGGTGCGCACCGCTGTGGTGAACGGGCACATCCCGCCCGGCATCGAACCGCCATGGCCTGACACCAAGGCTACTCTCTCGGCGAACGGCACATTGCTGCTCACTGGCTATGTCAGGGATCTGCGCCCCGACCAGGGATCGGATGACTGGCGAGCCGCGATATCGCTGGTCTCGCGCACCGTCGACGCGGTCGAGACATCGATTCTGCACAAGACCGGTCTGGTCGAGAACCGGAACATCAAGGGCATCGGCGAAGCCTTCGACAATCTGGGCATTGGCATCGAGGCGAAAGGATCGTTCGAGACGATCGCCAAACATCAGATTGAGCCGGGAGAATCGTTATACTCGACGCTTGAGCCGCTGGCCCGCGCGGAAGCAGCGATCATCCACGACACGCCGGAAGGCAAGTTGCGCATCGTCAAGAAGCCGGAAGGCTCGCATAGCGGCGGCCTCCAGGCTGGCGTTAACATCATATCGGCCAGCGCTGAATTCTCGGGGCAGGGCAGGTTCAACCCGGTCGTTGTGCGGGGCCAGCAGTCACGGGGCGTTACCCCGCAGGCAATGCGGCCGGAAGCAAAGGCCAGCGATACCTCGGTCGGCCGCGCCAGGCCCAAGATCGTCGTGCTCGATGGCGAAGCGACGACGGCGCATATGAAGAACGCGGTTGAGTGGGAGGCGCGCGCGGCAGCCGGCCTTGCCGTCACGGCAACGGTCACCGTTTCGGGCTGGCGCGACGCCGGCGGGAAGATCTGGACGCCCAACTGGCTGGTTTATGTCAGGCATCCGCGCGTCTATCTCGACCAGATGATGGTCATCAAGTCGGTGGAACTGACGCAGGACACGCAGGCAGACGGCGACGGCACGCGGGCGACGCTGACGCTGACCGATCCTCGCGCGCTTGGCGGCTCCTCGTCCGGCTCGAAATCCGGCAAGGGCTGGTCGGCACCGGAGCCCAAGGCGGAGTATTCGGCGCAATGAAATCGTCGGCTCATCTGACGCGGTTCGAAATCGACAGCTCGCGCTTCGACAACGGCCAGTTGCTCATCTCTGGCCGTGGCCTTGCCGGCGAGACGTTCAAGGATCTGCTCTACGTCCAGCCGCATGGCGCCGCCAGCCGCCCGCCGAAGGGCGCGGTCGGCGTCGCCATGGTCATGCCAGGCCGGCGCACGCAGGCGCTGCTCATGGGCATTGAGCACACCTCGCACCGGCCTGACCTGCCGAACGGGGCGGCGGCGCTTTACGATGCGTCCGGCAACATCATCAAACTGTTCGCTGGAGGCGTGACCATGGATTTCGGCTCGCGCACGATCACGCTGACCGGCGGCACCTGGAATTTGAAAGGCGATCTCAACGTCGACGGCAACATAACGGCGACCGGCTCGATTATCGATGCCGGCGGCAACACCAACCACCATTCGCACTGATGATCAGGATTGTTCCGCTCACCGGCGACGGCGAACCGCTGCTGTCGCCGGACACGCTTTGGGACGGCACGTCAGGCGACTGGGCGCTTGCCGGCGACGACAAGGTCAATGCCGGCGGCCTGCGCGCCAAGGCGGCATTGGCCACCGCCGTGCTGCTCTGCCTGATGACCGATGCCCGCGTCGAACCGGACGAGCTGCCGCCCGAGGAACAGAACCGCGGCTGGCCCGGCGACAGTTTCGACCTGCGCACTGACCTTGGCGAGACCGCGATCGGCTCAAAGCTCTGGCTGCTGCGCCGCTCGACCGCCAGCGATGCGACCGCCTTGCGGGCTGAAGACTATGCCCGTGCCGCCTTGCAGACGCTGGTCGACCAGGGCGCGGTCTCGTTCGTCGAGGTGACCGGCACAGCGCTGCCGGCCGAGCGGCGCATCGATCTTAAAATTCTTTTGAAGGACCGCGATGGCGCGGTCGTTTTCGATCGCCGCTTCGGCGTCCTATGGGAGCAACTGCGTGGCCTGGACCGTCCTCTCGCCGTCTGAGATATCGGCCCGGCTGCGCGGCGCCCTGCGCCGTTATTTGCCGGGCACCGATGCGCTGGTATGGCCGAACAATCTGACAGCGATCGTCAAGACGGTCGCCGCCGGGCTGCACGACATGCATCTGCGCGCCGCCTGGCTCTACGAGCAGATCTTCGCCACCACGGCCAGCGTTCAGCACCTCGAGCGCCACGGCGCCGAACTTGGCATCTATCGCCGGCCGATGGCGCGAGCTGAGGGTGTGGTGACGCTCAATGGCTTTGCCGATACAATCTATCCGGCCGGCATCGCCTTCATCGCCGGCAACCGGCTCTATCACTCGATTTCGGATGCGCGGTCCGACCTGGCCGGCTTGCTGACGCTGACCATCCTGTCCGACGATTATGGTGTCGCTACCAACATCGCCGCCGGCGAGACGGTGGAGCGCGCCGACCCGACGCAGTTTCCTAACCTCGAGCTGGAAGCGACTGTGGCCAGCGGCGGCATCGGCGGTGGCGCCGACACCGAGACGGATGCAAGCCTGCGCGCCCGTATCCTCGATCGCAAGCGGCGG
>NZ_SUEG01000007.1:5896-8879 GCF_005063415.1 Mesorhizobium sp. | reverse complement strand
GGCGGCCGCCGCAGGGCGGCGCCTATTCGGATTACGAGCAGTTCGCCCGTGCCGTGCCAGGCGTCATCCAGGCATGGGCGTTTCCTTTCGCCGACGCGCCCGGCACGGTCGGCGTCTGGTTTCTGTTCGAAGGCCGCGAGAATGGCATTCCGGAGGCAGGCGACATCGCTTTGGTGCAGGATGCGCTGGAGGCGCGCCGCCTGATCCGGGCCGGCCTGTCGGTCGCGGCACCCGTCCCGGCGCCGCTCACCATCACCATCGCCAGCCTTGCCGTCGACACGGTGCAGACGCGCGCAGCGATATCAGCCTCGATCGCTGCCATGCTGGTCAGGCGCGCCCGGCCGGGTGTCGCCTCGGCGCCGTTCACTTTGTCGCGTTCATGGATTTCGGAGGCGATCAGCCTTGCCGTTGGCGAGGATCGGCATTTTCTGATCGATCCGTCCGGCGACATCACCTATGTCGGCGGCGAGATGCCTGTTTTGGACACTATCAGCTATGTCTGACGCCGCGCCCATTCCTAACGGCTACAGATGGCCGCGCTATTCCGGCGAAGACGAGCTTGCCTTCTTCCACTTCGCCCCGGATGATCCGTTCATTGGCCCGCCGCCACAAGGCGACGTCCTGTCCGATCCCTCCGATGAGACGGCCGAATGGTTTCTGACCGCGCTGCTGCCGAAGGGTGCGGCATGGGGCACATCAGACAACCAGGCGCTTGATCCCTTGTCGGTTCTGGCGCGCTTCTGGCGGGTGATCGGATCGGCCTTCGCCGACGCCTACCGGGCGCTGTTTGGCGTCACGCTCGAATCGACAGCGGTCACGCTGGTCAATTCGCTCGACGACTGGGAAATCGAATACGGTCTGCCCGACCCGTGTCTTGGGCCGGACCAGACGATCGATGCGCGCATGCGCTCGCTGCTGCTCAAGATCCGCTCCGGCGGCACCATCACGCCGGCGGACTTCATCAAGCTCGCAGCCGATGCCGGCTACGCGATCTCGATCGAGGAGCCGACGCCGTTCCGCATGGGCGGCTCGGCCATGGGCGGCACAGAAGCGCTCGGCGGCGGCTACCCGTCCGAATATGTCTGGATCGTCAAGGTGCCCGGCGTGTCGGTCGACCATTTCCGCATGGGCGTCGGCCGCATGGGCGAAACGCCGCTCGGCAAGCTCGGCCTGCCCGACGACCTGGTCTGCCTGTTCAACGCGCTTAAGCCGGCGTGGACCACCGTTATCTTCTCGGCCTGAAAAGGGTGAACTCATGAAATTCGTCAATCCTCGTAACGCGCCGCCCTCGACGTCGCGCATTCCCTATTGGGACGAGAACAAGCCGGCCGGGCTCGACGGCTCGATCCCTCCGGCGAAGGTGCTGAACGACACACAGGACGAGATCCTGAAGGTGATCACCGAGGCCGGACTGACGCCCGACCCGAACGATCCGACGCAGCTGTGGCAGGCCCTGCAGGCGCTGATCGCGTCCATTGTTGCCGGTGAAAGCCCGTCGATCGAAGTTCCGCCCGGTTCTATCTCGATGTTCGCGGCCGCTGGGGCGCCGACGGGGTGGCTGAAATGCAACGGCCAGGCCGTCAGCCGCGTCACCTATGCCGATCTGTTCGCGGCAATCGGCACCAGTTGGGGCGCCGGCGATGCGGTTACCACCTTCAACGTGCCCGACTTCCGCGGTGAATTCCTGCGCGGCTTTGACGACGGGCGAGGAATCGACGCCGGGCGCGCCTTCGGCACCTGGCAGGACTATGCGACGGCGCGGCCGCAGAACGACACCGTCCAGCGCGTCGATCCGGCGACCGGCAATCCCGTCACCCTTCAGCAGGCCGGTGTCGGCCAGCCGCCGGCAACCAATCCGTCGGAGGTGGGTTTTGTCCGTGCGTCGAAGACTGGCGAGCGCATCGTCACCGGCGATTTCGATCCGGGCGGCGGCTCCAACCCTTATGTCGACATCGTCAACGTCGTGACCGGCGATGCCGAGACGCGGCCGCGCAACCGGGCGGTGCTGTATATTATAAAAACTTGATTTCGCCTCACGGGCCGCATCGCCGCCTGTCGGCGGCTGGCCCTCCGGCCGGGCGCGCCACTTGGCGCGACGCCCGGTCGGGCTTGCGGCCTGTGGCCGATAGACCCTCCTCCTCATTCGACGGATTGAAGTAATGGCTGCACCTGATCTGTTCGGCATCCTCGATGTCGTCAAGAAACTGACGGCGCCGCCTGGCCTGGAGACCGCCCATGTCGACGGCTTCTCGTGGGCGAGGAACGGCCTTTCCTACGGCGATTCGACCAAGCTGACCGCCGACGACTGGAACCGCATCATCGCCAACCTGCGCGTCGTGCTGATCGGCTCCGGCGTCGACCTGTCGACGCTTGATCCCGCCGACCCGGAGTTGGTGAAGACGGTCCTGCAGCTCTATCTCGGCATGGCTGTGACCGACATCCTGTCCGGTGTTGATGTCGGCG
This sequence comes from Mesorhizobium sp., assembly GCF_005063415.1. Lineage (GTDB taxonomy): Bacteria > Pseudomonadota > Alphaproteobacteria > Rhizobiales > Rhizobiaceae > Mesorhizobium. Next base: position 6,416 of record NZ_SUEG01000007.1, on the reverse strand, counting down.
GCTATGGCATGATGGCCAAGGCCATCTATGACGCCAACAATGACGGCCTGATCGACATCGACCGTGGCGGTACCGGCGCGTCGAGCCTGATCGATGCCGCCGACAATCTGTCGGCGATGTCCGCCGACATTGCCAGCGCGGCGACAACGGATCTTGGTGATGCCACTGGCATCAATGTCCGCATCACCGGCACGTCCGCGATCTCGTCCTTCGGCTCGGCTCCTGACGGGGCCGTTCGCCGTCTGACATTCGCCGCACCGCTGACGCTGACCTACAATGCAACCAGCATGATCCTGCCGGGTGCCGCCGACTTGGCAGTAGCGGCGGGCGACACTGCCCTGATGCAGTCTCTCGGCTCCGGCAACTGGCGCATGGTCGGCTTCTTGCGGGCGAGCGGTGCGCCGGTCATCGACACCATCATCCTCAAGCAGGGCGCCAATCCTCTGCCGACGGCGGAAGGCGACGCCAGGTGGGACACCGACGACAACATTATCGTCGTCGGCGACGGCGCGGGCCAAAA
>NZ_SUEG01000007.1:0-5886 GCF_005063415.1 Mesorhizobium sp. | reverse complement strand
CTGCCGGTGTGGCAGCTGGCGACCTGTTTTACGCCAGCGGCCCGAAAGTTCTAACGCGCCTGCCCAAGGGTGCTGCGCGGCGCACGCTGCGCATGGACGCTGGCGCGACCGTACCGGAGTGGGGCGGCGGCAACGGCCCGGCCGATGCTGTCCTGGAAGACCAGAAGCCGTCCGGCACCAGTGGCGGCAGCTCGGCGCCCGGCAATGGCGCCTGGGCAATCCACACACTCAACACCAAGGTCTATGACCCCTACAGCTTGATGGCGCTGGTCAGCAACGTCTTCACGCCGGCGAACGATGGCCGGGTCGAATGGCAGGTCGTCGCCCACGCTATCCCAATTCAGGTACGGCTGTTCGACGTAACAGCCGGCGCCGAAGTCGCGATCGGCATTGGCGGGCACGGAAACTCCTCGCCGGACAGCGGCTGCATCGCCGTCGGCGGCGGTGGCGTCGTCGGCGGGCACGCCTACCGCTTGGAATATCGGACCGGGGCGACCCGTGCCGATGGTCTCGGTGTCGCCTTCGGCTTCGGCTCGATCGAGGTCTACGCCCGCCTGAAATATTGGGGAGACGCATGAGCAATTTCGTCCTTGTCGAAAACGGCATAGTCGTTCAGTCAGACCGTTCGGGCACTGCGCCGGAGGGCTTTATCGAAGCCGATGAATCTGTCTGCCCGGGCTTCCTGTTCGACGGCGAAGTCTTCACCCTGCCGCCGATCGTGCCTGCCATTCCCGATCGGGTTTCGGCACGCCAGTTCAAGCTGCAGCTTCTCAGCGCCGGTCTTCTGGCCGAGGTCGAAGCCTGGATCGCGTCGCAGGGTGCGGCTGTCCAGATCGCCTATGACAATAGCGGCAGCTTTGTCCGCACTGATACAACGATGCAGGCCGGCTTCACGGCGCTTGGTTTCACGGGAGCGCAGGTCGACGCGTTCTTCACCGCCGCGGCGGCGCTCTGATGGCCAAATATGTCTATCCCAATGTCGAGCCGATCCGGCCAGGCTACGATATCGAGTTTCGCCTGCAATTCCCGCAGGATTTGTGGGATGGCGAACAGATCGGCACTGGCCGGCTGGTGGCGCAGTTCCGCTCGGCCGTGCCTGGCCCGGTGCTGTTCGAAGCTGACACTGTTGCCTTGACGATCCAACGTGAGGCGCCGTCGACGCTGGCTTTCTTCCTGTCTGAGGAAGCGACCAAGCCGTTCGCCGCCTCGACCATCGTCGTCTTCGATATTGCTCGCTTCGATGGTGGCGACAGCCGCATCGTGCTCGACCAAGTGATCTGGCCAGTTCTGGAGACGGTAACCCGCGATGTCGTATAACGCGATCCTCGAAATCCCCAATGTCGTCGTCGTCTCCGGCCCGGCCGGGCAGTCCTTCCGACCGGTCGACGATGTCGCCGAACTGACCGCCGATTTCGGCCGCGACGGCGATCGCGCCATCATCCGCGCCGATGGCGACGAGTGGCTGAAGACGGCAGGCATGTGGGCCGCGACCGGGGAAAACTTCTGGGGCACGCTGCTGGAGCAGGGCGCCGCGCAGGTCGACGCGGCAACCGAACAGGCGGGGGTCGCGACAGAAGGCGCGCAGGCGACGGCTGCTGATCGTGTTCAGACCGGGCAGGATCGCACCGCAACCGGTCTTGATCGGGTGGCGACGGGGCAGGATCGTGCCGCGACTGGCGAGGATCGCGTAGCCACCGGGCAAGATCGCACCGCGACCGGCCTGGACAGGCAGGCAACAGCCGCCGATCGCGCGGCAGTGCAGTCCAAATTCAACCACACGGGCGGCCTTCAGCGGCTGCCACAACAGGCCGTCGTCCAGCCCATCATTCTGGGCGCGAACGGCGGCACGTTGCTCGGCATGCGCCTTTCCGATGGCAAGGCGATTCTCAACCTCGCATCGGAGAGCGTCGAAATCGCACCCGAGAACGTCGGCGTCCTACGAGCCATTGACCGGGCAGTCGCCATTCCGGGACGCGGTCTTCACAACTATGTCGGCGTTGATGCCCGTAAACCGATCATCGCCGGCAAGAATGGCGGCGTGCTCGCGTGGTTGGACACCAGCGTCGATCCGCCAACACTCAGCGGTGCCTTCACGCTGACAGGCGTTCAGTATCAGGCGCTGTTCCCCAACGATCTTCGTGGCCGCGTCTCCGACTATGCCGAGATCGTGGAGCAGTCCGTCGAGACATTGCGCTTCATCCGCCCTGTCAACGATGGCAATAATTTCCAGCACTGTGCGCCGGGGGCCCGCGTCGGCTACATCACGACCGCGCAGTACATGCAGCTTGACGTGCACTGGAACAACCTCGTCACCCGGCTCGACACCTACAACACGATCTGCGCGATCTTGGTCGACGGTGTGCTGCATTCCACATTCTCCAGCGGCTTTGCCCCGGGAACGCCGGGAGACCAGAGCTATACTTTCGACTTCGGCTCGGTCGGCCTGCGCAAGGTCGAAATCGTGTGGTGCTACGCTGCCGGGATGGAGCTTCGCCAGACACGTTTTTCGGCCAACGCAGCTTTGGCCATTGCCGATGCTCGTCCGACCAAGATCCTAAACGTGCATGGCGACAGCACCACGCATGGCATGACGGCCAGTTCCATTGTCACCACCTGGTCGTTCGGGCTGGCGGCAGACCTCGGCCGCCAGCTTCTCAACACGGCCAATGGCAGCAACACGGCGGTTGCATCGCAAGGCGCACTCGTTGCGCAGGCGATCCTCGATACGGGCATCGCCGACGCCAAGGCGCTCTACTCGATTGGTATCAACGACTGCATAACCAACCGCGTGCCGACCGCGGCATTCAAGACCGCTGTTGAGGGGTATCTGGCCGGCTTCCGTGGGCTGTGCCCGACCGTCCCGATGGTCTTCTGCGGAGCCTTCTACTGCCCGGCTCACGAGACGGCGCATACCTATCCGTTGCAAGATTACCGCGACGTTTTGCAGGCCATCGTTGTCGCCGCCGCGGATCCGAACCTGACCTATGTCGACGGCAAGACCTTGATGGTGAACAGCGCTGACCGCCTTGTTGGTGACCAGACACATCCGAATGATCTCGGCTGTTCCGAGATCAGGACAAACCTTTTCGCCCACTTCTAGAACAGGATAGGCCCCCCTCATGCCCACTTTCTGGCCCTGCCTCGTACTTCCCTTCGATGTGTCGGGCACGGGTTATTCCGTGGACCCGTCCACCCTTCAGCCGATGTTCCAAGGGCTGGCCGAGCCCGACGCCGAAGGGCATTGGCTGTTCGGCAGCGACAACCCGACCATGGCCGACATGATTTCCGGGCATCTGATGACCCCGCGACTGTCACAGGTGCTGACAGCGGGCGGCAGCGGCTACACCGTGGCCCCGACCCTGACCCGTGTCGGCAGCGGACAAAGCGTGCCGCAGACACTCACTGCCTCGATCTCGGGTGGCGCGGTCAACGGCTACACCGAAACCGATCCCGGCTCGGCGGACGCGACGGCGGCGGGCACAGTATCGGTGGTTGGTGGTGGCACCGGGGCGGTCTTCTCGCCCGGCATCGCTCCCGCCCCGACCCATGGTGCGGGCACACTCACGCTGGCGGACGCAACGACCAACCGCATCAACGGCTACCAGACGCCGTTCGAGATCAAGCGGGATCAGACGGTCTGCCTGGCCGTCAAGCGCAAGGCGCTGGCCAACACGACGATGATCGTCGGCTGGTGGCCTGCTGGCGTCACACGCGCCCCTCTGTGGATGGTGCAGGTGACCGCCGCCAACTACGTCGCCTTCTCCCGTAGTGCGTCTGGCAACTTCTCTGGCGACGGACAGGCGGTAGCTCCACCGGCTGGAGCGGTCGGCGATTGGCTGTTCCTTGCCGTCACCCACGACGCGGCTGGCGCACGTCGTATCGACTGGGGCAACGGCCCGACCTACAATCAGGCGGGTGTGCTCGGCCTGTCCGACCCCAACCACCGGGTCGGCATCGGCAGCAACGTGCCCGCTTACGCGGGTGGCGGCGAGTTCGCCGAGTTGATGGTTTTCCCTGCGGCTAAGACGGCAAGCCAGGTCGCCGCGATTTACGCTCGTTCAAAGGAAAGGCTTCTGGCACGCGGCATCACACTGCTTTGAGGGCGGGTGATTTCGCCCGGATGAGGCGCGCCGGATTGCCGGCAACGGTGGTGAACGGGGCAACATCCTTGGTCACGACGGACCCGGCACCTACCACCGCGCCTTTGCCGATCGTCACGCCTTTGAGGATGGTGACACCAAGACCGATGAAGGCATGGTCTTCGATAGTGACCGGTGCGATGCCGATGCCAGACCAGTCCTTTTTGCCTTGGTTCCAGCCGGCAACATCATGTGCTCGCTGCTTCCAATCGAGCGAGTGAGAATTGTGGTCTACGATCGTCGTCCCCCACGAGATCATCACGTCATTGCCAATGGTTATGCGGTCAGCAGCGACCAAATGACTTTTGCCAATATAGCTGCGGTCGCCGATCGTGATTTGTGCCTCAGGGCGATCATACGAAAAATAACAACTGAGATTGGAACCTCCGCCGATCGTATGATGGCCGTTTCGAGCGGTGCGGACGCTCCGGACGCTCATCTTGGTGCCGTCGCCTGCTTTTATGCCGGCCATGCGATATAAGAAGGGTGGAACGAACGGCATTTAGTTCTCTCCGCGTGGTCTCAGCGCCGGCCGATCTTCAACGATGTGCCCTCCATCGACGAGGAAAAGGTGCCGCCAGTAGAAATGAGCGCAGAGGTCTTCGAACTTTCCTCTTGCCTCTTCCTCGTCATTCGTTTGCAGCATCGCCATCGGAATTCGCCGGTTATCGATGCACTGGACCGAAAACCGGAGATCGGTCCGCTCTCTCGGCAAGTCCGTGTTTGTCACCACAGCTATCCTTTGCATCGCTAGCCGACATTTGCGGCAAGCCGATCCTCTTTGCAAGTCACGCAAACAGAAACTCGCTGGTCCGGCCGCTGGCGATGTGGGTCACGAGCACCCACGGGGCATCAGGGTCTTTTGGCTTTCGGCCAGGCTTAATTGGTTTGTCGGACCCAGCGAGTGCCGCAAGGATATCGCTGCGAGCATGCACGGCCGCAAGTGCCTTCACATCGTCGCCGCGCATCTTGGCCACATAGAAATTGAGCATTAAGCCTCCCGAACAGGCTGAAATCCCTACCGAAAAATCCGAAACTGCACAACCTGCCCGCGAGGGCGGAAAGGAATTGCCATGGCAAAGAGGCCAGCAGCCCGCATCACCAAGAGTCTCGATACACTGCGCAGCCAGGTCAACAAGCTGGCGCCGAAGCGCAGCAGGATTTCCGACGGCTGGCTCGGCGACGCCAAGCACTCGATGCGCAAGTCCGACCACAATCCGGAGCCGGACGGCACGGTCGACGCGCTGGATATCACCCACGACCCGAAGAACGGCGTCGACATCCAGAAGCTTTGCGACGCCATCATTGCGTCGAAGGACCGGCGCGTCAGCTACCTGATCTGCAACGGCAAGATCATCGCCGGCAATGGCGGACCGCGGCCGTGGGCCAAACGCAACTACACGGGGCCGAACAAGCACACCAAGCACCTTCACGTTTCGGTGCTCGACAAGTTCCAGGACGACACGACGCCATGGAGGATCGAAGCAGCGTTCGTCAAGGCCGCGACGGCGTCAGCCAAGCCTGCTCCTGCCGCTCCCGCTCCGGTGGCGCCTGCCAAGCCCAAACCCGCTCCTGCGCCCGCGCCGGCCATCGATAAGGAAACCATCGAGCGCGTCCAGCAGCAGCTCAGGGATCTCGGCTATACCGAGGTCGGCGGCGTCGATGGCAGGAACGGCACACTGACGGCGACGGCGGCGATCGCCAGCATCCACATCCAGCCAGGCACATCGCCGGCTGCATCCTTGAC
>NZ_SUEG01000079.1:10217-25746 GCF_005063415.1 Mesorhizobium sp. | reverse complement strand
GGCAATACTCGGGCCGGACATCAGCCCCTCCCCGTCGCCGCTCATCGAGGTCAGGCCGTAAGCGAGAGCTCCGAACGCCAATATGGCGAGTCCAGCGCCGCCGAGATCGAGGCTGCGCTTTTCCGCCGGCGCGTCGGCAGGGACCTTGGCCAGCAGAAGATAGATCGAGATAAGACCGAGCGGCAGATTAATGGCGAAGATCGCCCGCCAGATGCCGTCGCCGAACGCCGACAGCACGAAGCCGCCCAGCACCGGGCCGAGCGCCGTCGTCAGTGCCGATGCCGCGGCCCAGATGCCGATCGCCCGCCCGCGTTCCTTTTTTGGATAGGCTTTGGCGATAATGGCCAGGCTGCCCGGCACCATGATGGCCGCTCCGACACCCTGGATAGCCCGAAACGCAATAAGCACCGCCGGGTTAGGCGCCAACGCGCAGGCGAGCGAGGCGGCGATGAACAGGACGATGCCGGCGACAAAGGAGTGGCGCAGGCCGAAGCGATCGCCGGCGGCGCCGCCGACGAGAATGAGGGCTGAAAGCGTCAATGCATAGGCATTGGAAATCCATTGTGCCTCGGCAAGGCTGGCGCCGAGGTCAAGGCGGATCGCCGGCGTCGCAATGGCCAGGACCGATCCGTCGATGAAGCCGAGCGCGGAAGCCAGGATCGCGGCGATCAGCACGAACCGCCGCTGCGCCCGCGGACAGAACGTGTCGGCGGGAAGCGAGCCGGTCAGGGGAACGGCGCCGGAACCGACTTTGGTTGGCGTGTGCATGCCGCCTTACCTAGACCGCCGATGCGCCGGCGACAACCGGCCAGCAGGCTGTTCTCGTTGAAAACAGCCCGAACCTGGCCACTCAGGCAGGGTCACGCCGATCCGGGTGCAAACGGCAGATGCCGTGCTAAGCTTCTAGCAGCGCTAAAGACAAGGGGGAAATACCGCATGAAACGACCGCTCGAACCCTCGGCGGAAGGACGCGGGCGCGTCGTCGGCATCACCGACGGCGTGTTCGCCATCGCGCTGACCCTGATCGTTCTCGAGATCAGGGTGCCGTCGCGTGAAACGGTACATTCCGAAAGCGAGTTGATCACCGCGATCACAGCACTGGCACCGCGCTTCCTGCCCGAAAATGGTGGCTTCCGAGAACCGGAGCGGAGCGTACTTTTGGGTACGTGAGCACCGGAAGCGCAGGAAGCCGCCGTTTGCAGGCCGGCATCACCTGAGTATCAACATACCCTACTCGACGAACTCCACCGTCACGCCGGGCGACACGATCTTGGCCAGCTCGCGCGCGTCCCAATTGGTCAGCCGCACGCAGCCATGGCTTTCGGTCTTGCCGATCTTTGACGGATCCGGCGTGCCGTGAATGCCGTAGGTCGGCTTGTCCAGCGCGATCCAGACCGAGCCGACCGGGCCGTTCGGCCCGGGCGGGATGGTCAGGATCCTGTCGTTTTCGCCCTGCTTGAAATTGATGTTCGGGTTGTAGGTGTAGTTCGGGTCCAGCGCGACACGCGACACCGTATGCGTGCCGGACGGCGACGGCGTGTCCGACGAGCCGATAGTTGCCGGATAGGCCGCGACCAGCTTGCCAGCCGCGTCGTAGGCGCGGACCTGCTTGTTGGCCTTGTCGGCGATGATGCGCGCCACCGGCGTCGCCACCAGCCTGCCGAAATTGGCGACCTTGATGATGGTGCCTGGGCGATTGAAATTGGCCTCTGGATTGAGCGATTTCAGATAGGCCTCGTCCATGTGGAAGCGCTCGGCCAGCGCTTCGGGCACCGACGTGTAGCCCATGCGGTCGAGCTGGGCCTTTTGGCTGTAGTCCTCCGGTATCGAGGCGACATAGGGGCCGGCCGCATCCTCGGGCGTGATCGTATAGGAGGCGAAGGCATCGCCGCCGGATTGCGCCAGGGCCGCCTGGATGCCGATCGCGTCGGTCGATTTCAGATTGCTGCCGGTGATCTCATTATAGGCGGCGAGCGCCTTATCGACATTCGAGCCGAAGCGTCCGTCGATGACGCCGGGCGACGCACCGGCACGGTCGAGCAGCACCTGCAGCGCCGCCACGTCCTCGCGGGCGCCGAGCGCAAGTGACGGGTCGACCGCCGTCTTGCCGCCGGTGGTTGGCGGCAAGACCGCCTGCTCGTTCGGCACTGTCGGCTCGACCGGCTCGATCGAGGCCTCGTTGAGGGGCTGGCGCTCGATGGTGCGCGGCGTCACCGGCTGCGCTGCCTCCGGATAATCGTTGCCGTAGCCGTCATCCCGCGGCGCTTCGGGGAACGCTTCCACCGAATTGTCGCCATTAAAGTCGTAGTCGTCGGCCGGCGGCACGATGATCCTGCCCTGGTCTTCCAACTGCCTGCGGCGGTAACGCGCCATGTCCTGCGGGTCGTCGAGATAATAGCGGTCGTCCTCGACCGGTCCGAGATTGCGCAAGCGCTCGCGGCGCAAGGCACGGCGGTCGAGCCTGGTCTGCGGCGGCTGGACGGCGATAACCTTGCCGGTCTCTGCATCGACGATGACGCGGTTTCCCCTAGCGTCGTAGTAGATATCGAGATTGCCGTTCTGGGCGATCAGAACGCCGCCCGGATCGGCGGCGCGAACAACCCCCGGCGCGGTGTCCGCCAGGGGTGAGGCCATCGCATTAGACGCCAGCAGCCCGGCAGCAAGCGCTGAAAGGGTGAAGATGGTGCGCAACATGGTGGCCAAGATTCTCCGGTCCGTAAATGCCGCCGTCGGCGTTGTCCCCTCAGAGCGCCGCGCGTCCTTTCGGACGCGAAAAGGTCGCTCCAACACCTAAATCTCCGCATCGTGCTTTCCGAACATCGAATTCGATCTTCGGGCCGATGCGGCAGGCGAACCCCTTCGACGGCAAATCAGTTGTCAACCATAAGCTTCCAATATGAACCGGGCATGAAGATGGCGGATTTCTGGCCGATCAACCGACAGTGAGCCGCAATTCCTTGCGTGCCTGCTTCGTCAGCTTCAGCGCGACAAGACGGTGGCTTTCGCGCAGATAATCCTTCAGCGCCTCATCATCCATGCTTTCGCCTGTCTGGCGCTGGATCCATTTCATGCCGCGCGAGGCGAGATACGGCGCCGGCCGAAGGCCCGGCTGTTCCCTCAGCACGTCATAGGCGATATCGGAGCATTTGAAGGTGACGAACGGCTCCTTGCCTTCACTCCAGCCGCCGATCGCAAACACCTTGCTGCCGACTTTCCAGACATGGGCGCCGCCCCACTGCACGACGTGGGTCGTCGAAGGCAGCGAGGCGCAGAAACTGTTGTAGTCGTCCAACGTCATCTGCGCCCCGCCAGTGGTGTTAGACCATGAACCGAAGGTCGGCCGATTTTTCGGAAAAGATCATGGTCAAAATTGAAGATAGGAATTCCATCCCGATTCGATCGGGATGGAACAGGCTCTTGGCTTGAAGTCAGGCCGCCGCCTCGGTTGCCACGACTGCCGGCTTCGAGCGGAAGTTCAAGCGGTCGGAGCCGGCGGTGACCTTGACGGTCGAGCCGTCGAGGATCTCGCCGAGCAGGATCTTTTCCGCCAGCGGGTCCTGCAATTCCTTCTGCATCACCCGCTTCAGCGGCCGCGCGCCATAGGCCGGGTCGTAACCCTTGGCCGCCAGCCAGTCGATCGCCTCCTGATCGAGCGAAAGCGATATCTTGCGGTCGACAAGCAGGTTTTCCAGGCGCTTGAGCTGGATTTGGACGATCTGGCCCATATCCTGGCGGCGCAGCCGGTGGAACAGGATCACCTCGTCTATGCGATTGAGGAATTCCGGCCGGAACGAAGCCCTGACGACGTTCATCACCTCGTCGCGCACGACGTCGACATCCTGGTCCTCGCTAAGATTGACGAGATATTCGGCGCCGAGATTGGACGTCATGATGATCAGCGTATTGCGGAAGTCGACGGTGCGGCCCTGCCCGTCCGTCAGCCGGCCGTCGTCGAGCACCTGCAGCAGCACGTTGAAGACATCAGGATGCGCCTTCTCGATCTCGTCGAACAGCACGACCTGATAGGGCCGGCGCCGCACCGCTTCGGTCAGCGCGCCGCCTTCCTCATAGCCGACATAGCCGGGAGGCGCGCCGATCAGCCGGGCGACCGAGTGCTTCTCCATGAACTCCGACATGTCGATACGCACCATGGCGCTCTCGTCGTCGAACAGGAAGCTGGCCAGCGCCTTGGTCAATTCGGTCTTGCCGACGCCCGTCGGCCCGAGGAACATGAACGAGCCGAGCGGCCGGTTCGGGTCCTGTAGGCCGGCGCGCGCGCGGCGAACCGCTTTGGACACCGCCTGTACCGCCTCACCTTGGCCGACGACGCGCTTGCCGACCTCGTCTTCCATGCGCAACAGCTTGTCGCGCTCGCCTTCCAGCATCTTGTCGACCGGGATCCCCGTCCAGCGCGAGACGATATGGGCGACATGGTCGGGGCCGACCACTTCCTCGACCATGCCGGCCTTGCCATCCCTGGCTTCGGCCTGCTTCAGCTGCTTTTCGAGTTCCGGGATTTTGCCATAGGCAAGTTCGCCGGCGCGCTGGAATTCACCCTTGCGCTGGGCAATGGCAAGTTCGTTGCGCGCCTCGTCGAGCTGCTTCTTGAGGTCGGCGGCAAGCCCGAGCTTCTGCTTCTCGGCCTGCCATTTCGAGGTCAGCTCGGTCGATTCCTCCTCGAGGTTCGAGAGTTCCTGCTCGAGCCGGGCGAGCCGGTCCTTCGAGGCATCGTCCTTCTCGACCTTCAGCGCCTCGCGCTCGATCTTGAGCTGCATGATGCGGCGGTCGATCTCGTCCAGCGCCTCGGGCTTCGAATCGACCTGCATGCGGAGCCGCGACGCGGCCTCGTCTACCAGGTCGATCGCTTTGTCCGGCAGGAAGCGGTCAGCGATGTAGCGGTTGGACAGGGTTGCGGCCGCGACCAATGCCGAATCCGAGATGCGCACCTTGTGGTGCTGCTCGTATTTCTCTTTCAGGCCGCGCAGGATCGAGACGGTGTCTTCGACCGTCGGCTCGTCGACGAAGACCGGCTGGAAGCGGCGGGCGAGGGCCGCATCCTTCTCGACATGCTTGCGGTATTCGTCGAGCGTCGTTGCGCCGACGCAGTGCAGCTCGCCGCGTGCCAGGGCCGGCTTCAGCAGGTTCGACGCATCCATGGCGCCATCCGCCTTGCCGGCGCCGACCAGGGTGTGCATCTCGTCGATGAACAGGATGATGCCGCCGGCGGCAGACGTGACTTCGGAAAGCACCGCCTTCAGCCGCTCCTCGAACTCGCCGCGGTATTTGGCACCGGCGATCAGCGACCCCATGTCGAGCGCCATCAGTTGCTTGTCCTTGAGCGATTCTGGCACATCGCCATTGACGATGCGCAGCGCCAGCCCTTCGGCGATCGCCGTCTTGCCGACGCCGGGTTCGCCGATCAGCACCGGGTTGTTCTTGGTGCGACGCGACAGCACCTGGATGGTGCGGCGGATTTCGTCGTCACGGCCAATGACGGGATCGAGCTTGCCCGCACGGGCGTCCGCCGTCAGGTCGCGCGCGTATTTCTTCAGCGCGTCGTAGCCCTGCTCGGCGCTCGCCGAATCGGCGGTGCGACCCTTGCGTACGTCGTTGATGACCTGGTTCAACGCCTGCGGCGTGACACCGGCCTTGGCCAGGATGTCGGCGGTCTTGGCCGACTTTTCCATGGCCAGCGCCTGCAACAGCCGTTCGACGGTGACGAAGCTGTCACCGGCCTTCTTGGCCAGTTCCTCGGCGGTCGAGAACACCTTTGCCAGCGGCTGCGCCAGATAGAGCTGGCCATTGCCGCCTTCGACCTTGGGCATAGCCTCCAGTGCCGTTTCGACGCCAAGCTTGACGTCACGGACATTGCCGCCGGCGCGCTCGATCAGTGACGCAGCCAGGCCTTCGTCGTCGTCGACAAGGACCTTGAGGATATGCTCGGGGGTGAATTGCTGGTGATTGCGGGAAAGCGCCATGGTTTGCGCGGACTGGATAAAGCCGCGCACACGCTCGGAATATTTTTCAAGATTCATGCCTGTCTCCTTCCGTCACCGGCCCGCTTCGCGGCACCGGATCAGATTGCGGTGACGGACCCGCCCGTTCGAGCCGGATCCTGTTCACGCAAGATATGGGACGCAAACCACGGACCCTCAAGACGCCTCGACACTGGCGGACGCATAATATCCCGAGCGCGCAAAACAAAAACGGCGGAGATTTCTCTCCGCCGTCTGTGCATGTCGCGCAAAAGCGTGCAGCGGTTTTGCGATAACGACATGCATCAAAACAAGAACCTAAAGCGCGTCGCATGAGGCCGGTCGACGCGATGCGCTTTAGGGTAAAGGATGCGCTAAGATCGGCTGAACGTTTTTTCGATCAATTCTCGACGTCTGCGATCACAGCTTGACCGCCGGGGCCTTCAGCCGGCGCTGCATCGACATTACCAGCGTCGGTGTTGCCAGTCTCGGCATTGCCCGTCTCGGCATTGCTTGTCCCGGCACTGTCAGGGCCGGCGTTGTCGTTGCCGCGATTTGCCTGTTCGACATCGAGGCGCGGGCGACGCGGACGCCTGGGGCGGCGGGCCGGGCTGCTTTCGGCAGCGGCTTCGTTGAGCTCGGCCTGGGCGGCGAGACCCGCCGGCGAAAGGTTGTCGAATTGCGGTGAGGGCTCGCTCACAAAGACCGGCTCAGCGGCCGGCACGGGCTCCGCCTGCGCCGGCGTCTCGTCGCGCCGTGGCTGTTCGACGCGCTGGCCACCCTGCTGCTCGCCGCGCGAGCTATACTCGCCGCGCTGGCCGTTCTGGCCGTAACCGCCATTGGGGCGACGGTCGCGGTGGCGTCCGCCATTGTTGTCGCGGCCGTCACGGTTGTCGCGACCGCCGCGATTGTCGCGGCTGTTTTCCTGGTTCAGCGCCAGCTCGGCCGGCGTGCCGTCGATGACCGGCTGCGGGCCGGCCCCTTGATTGATCGTCGAGCCCGATGTCTCGTTGGCATTGTTGTTGCCGGCATTGTCGAACTCGTCGCGATCCTCGTCGCCGTCATCGTCGAAATCGTCGCGATTCTGCTGGGCGTTCTGGATCGGCATCTGCGCCTGAGCGGCTGCGATGATGCGGTTATAATGCTCTGCATGCTGGAGATAGTTTTCCGCCATCACCCGGTCGCCGGAGCTTTGCGCGTCACGGGCAAGGGTTGCGTACTTCTCGGCAATCTGCTGAGCCGATCCGCGGATCTTCACGTCCGGGCCGTTGCTCTCGTAGTTGCGCGTCAGGGGATTCGGCCCCTTACGGTTGTTGTTGTTATTGTTGTTGCCGCCGCCGCCATTGTTGTTGCGACCGCGCATGCGCCTGTTTTGCTGTTGTGGCCTCATTAGACTCTCTTCACTTTGAAATTTTCGAAAAACTCTTCACGAACGGAGGCGCTCATGCGGCCAGCCGTTTCGTTCCTTCACCGGCGTTCGCCCGCATCAATTGCGTTGGCGCCACGTGCCATCCTGTTCCGGTTACTTCACTTGCCGGACGATTCCCGCACGAAGCTTGGGCGTCGTTTGCGCAAGAAGGCAGCTATTTCCAAGGAAAACCGAATCGCTAAGAGCACTGCCTGCTTCGTCTCATCCGGTTAAGGCGACCCTAGCCGCATTCCCCGGTATTGCCAAGCGCTTTTTTCGCACTGCATCACGGCTTCCACCGTTCGAACACAAGAACTCTGTCGTTTCCGCCGAGATCACGAAACGCACCGACAGAACGGTACCCGGCCGCGGAGAATATCTCCGTAACCTGTTGGTGCTGCGTATGGCCGATCTCGACCGCAATCCTGCCTTGGAGTTCCAAATACGCTGCCGCTCCTGCGGCGATCTTCCTGTAGGGGCTCAGACCGTCCACGCCGCCATCGAGGGCCTGGCGTGGATCGAAACCGCGGACCTCGTCCTGCAGATTTCCAATGTCGTCTGAGGGTATATAGGGAGGGTTTGCGACAATTACATGGTACCGGCCAGAAACTTTTTCAAACCAGTCGGATTTGAGCGCCGTGAACCGGCCGGCGAGCCCCAATTCCCCGGCATTACGCATGGCTGTGGCCAGCGCCTCCTGCGAAATGTCGACGCCCGTGGCGGTCGCGGCCGGAACGGCGCTGAGCAGCGCCAGCGCGATGGCACCGGTACCCGTCCCTAGATCGAGGATGCGGCAATCGCCCTCGCGTGCCGCCATTGCCTTGACGAAGGGCAGTATAGCCTCGACCAGCGTTTCGGTATCCGGCCGCGGCTCCAGCGTTTGCGGCGAAAGCGAAAGGCGCAAGCCGTAGAATTCGCGGTAGCCAAGGATCCGGTGTACCGGCTCGCCGGCGATGCGCCGCCGCAAGGCGGCTTCGATTGCCGCCGTCACGTCCGCATCGACCGCTCGCCCGGGATCGGCGATGGCCTGCGTGCGACTGGTGCCGGAAAAATGCTCGACGATGAGCCTGGCATCGAGCGCCGGATCCGCAACCCCGGCTGCGGCGAGCCGGTTTCGCGCCTCCTGCAGCAGCGGCGCAAGCGTGCCGGGCAGGCTGTCAGCCATCGATGCCGATATCGGCGAGCAGCTTCGACTGGTGATCGGCTATCAGCGCGTCGATGATCTCGTCGAGCTCGCCCATCATCACCCGGTCGAGCTTGTAGAGCGTCAGGTTGATGCGATGGTCGGTGACGCGCCCCTGCGGAAAATTATAGGTACGGATGCGCTCCGAGCGGTCGCCCGAGCCGACCTGCGACTTGCGCGATTCGGAGCGTTCCTCGTCCGCCTTGCTGCGCTCGAGATCATAGAGCCTGGCGCGCAGGATCTGCATGGCCTTCGCCCGGTTCTGGTGCTGCGACTTTTCCGCCTGCACCACCATGATGCCGGTCGGCAGATGGGTGATGCGCACGGCCGAATCGGTGGTGTTGACGTGCTGGCCGCCGGAACCCGAGGCGCGCATAGTGTCGATGCGAATGTCTTCTGCCCTGATCTCGATATCGACCTCTTCCGCTTCCGGCAGCACCGCGACCGTTGCCGCCGAGGTATGAATGCGTCCGCCCGCCTCGGTCGTCGGCACGCGCTGCACCCGGTGCACGCCGGATTCGAATTTCAAATGGGCAAAGACTCCCTTGCCCGAAACGGTGGCGATGATTTCCTTGTAGCCGCCGACCTCACCCTCGCTGGCCGACACCGTCTCGAAACGCCAGCCACGCGCCGCGGCATAGCGCTCGTACATGCGAAACAGGTCGCCGGCGAAAAGCGCCGCCTCGTCACCGCCGGTGCCGGCGCGGATTTCGAGGATGGCGTTCTTGTCGTCGGCGGCATCCCTTGGCAACAACAGGATCTGGATGTCCTTCTGCAGCGCCTCGATGCGATCTTTGACCTCCGGCAGGTCGGCCTCGGCCAAGGCGCGCATCTCGGCGTCGGTGCCCTTGTCGGCGAGCATCGCCTCCAGATCGGCCTGTTCGCGCTCCGCGGCGCGCAGTGCCCTGATCTTTGCCGCCATCTCCTGGATGTCGGCATATTCGGAGGCCATCCTGACATAAGCGTCCGGCGCCGGCCCGGCCGACATCTGCGCTTCGAGCATGTCGAAGCGCTTGACGACTTGATCCATACGGTCGCGGGGCAGGTTGATCATGGCGAAGTCTATAGCGGTATAGAGCGGTCGTCGGCAAAGGCTTGCAACAGCGCCCGCATCGGCAGGCCATGCGCCGGCGCCATCAGATTGTCGTCGAAGAACGCTTCCAGCTCGCTGAGCGGCAGTTCCGTCAGCATCGCCTTGACCGGGCCGATCGATGCCGGCGACATCGAGATCGAGCGGTAGCCAAGGCCGATCAGCGCCATCGCCGAAATCGGCTTGCCGGCAAGTTCGCCGCACAGGGTCACCGGCGTATGGTTGCGCGCCCCGGCGTCGGCAATCTGCTTCAGGACGCGCAGGAACGGCGTCGAGAGCGGGTCGAAGCGGTCGGACAATTGGGTGTTGCCGCGATCCACCGCCATGACGAACTGGAACAGGTCGTTCGAGCCGACCGAGACGAAATCGACCGCCTTCATCAGTTCGTCGAGCTGGAACAGCAGCGACGGTACCTCCAGCATCGCCCCGAGCTTCAGGCTGGTCGGCAAATGATGGGCAAAACGCGACAGATGCCGCACCTCGCGATCGATGATCTCGCGCGCCTGCGCGATCTCGCCGAGTTCCGTTACCATTGGCAGCATCAGCTTCAGTTCGCGTCCACCGCACGCCTTGAGCAGCGCGCGGATCTGGGTGCGCAGCAATCCGGGCCGGTCGAGCGTCAGGCGGATGGCGCGCCAGCCGAGCGCCGGGTTCTCTTCCTGGATCGAGCCCTTGAAATAGGGCAGCACCTTGTCGCCGCCGATATCGATGGTGCGGAACGTCACCGGCTTGCCGCGCGCCGCCTCGAGCACGTCACGATAGAGCCGCTCCTGGGCTTCGGCGCGCGGAAAGGTCGAGGCGACCATGAATTGCAGCTCGGTGCGGAACAGGCCGATGCCGGCCGCGCCCGCTTCGGCCAGTTGCGGCAGATCGACAGCCAGCCCGGCATTCATCAGAAGATCGACCTGGACACCGTCCTTGGTCACCGACGGCTTCTTGCGCAGCTCGCGGTAGACCTCCTGCCGCCGCGCCCTGAAGCGCACTTTCTCGGCATAGGCCGCCTCGAGGTCGGGCTGCGGGCGCAGATGGATCGCGCCTTCCTCGCCGTCGACGATGATGGCATCGCCGTTTTCCGCCATGGAAACGGCGCCCTTCATCTGGCCGGCGACGGGTATGCCCATGGCCCGCGCCACGATGACGACATGGCTGGTCGCGGCGCCGTCCTCCAGCACCAGCCCGCGCAGCTTGTCCCTGGGATAATCGAGCAGCTCGGCAGCACCCATCGAGCGGGCGACTATGATGGCGTCCTTGGGCAGCGAGGCCGCGACGTCCTCCGGACCGCGCCCCATAAGCTGCCGCAACAACCGATTGGCGAGATCGTCGAAATCGCTCATTCGTTCGCGCAGGTACGGATCGGTCATGTGCAGCATGCGGGCACGCATGTCGCTCTGCACCTTTTCGACCGCCGCTTCGGCCGTCAGGCCGTTGCGGATCGCCTCCTCGAGCCGGCGCACCCAGCCGCGGTCGTTGGCGAACATGCGATAGGCTTCGAGCACCTGGCGATGCTCGCCCTCGAAGGCGACGTCGCGGCGCTCCAGCATGTCGTCGATGGACAGCCTGAGCGAGCCGAGGGAGGCGTCGAGCCGCCTGACCTCTTCCTCGCTGTCCTCGTTGAAAAGGTTGGTGACGACGATGCGAGGCTCGTGCAGCACCACATGGCCGAGCCCGACGCCTTCATTGAAGGACAGGCCGGTAAAGCTTACCGGGCGGCGCAGATCGAGCTCGAGGCCGGGCCTTGTCAGCCGCTCCAGATCGCCGGTGGCGATCATCTCGGCGATCACCATCGCCGTTGTTTCCAGCGCCTCGACCTCGTCGTCGCGATAATGGCGCATGGTCTTGTTCTGCACGACCAGAACGCCGAGCGTCCGCCCTGCCCGCAGCACCGGCACGCCGAGGAAGGAATTGTATATTTCTTCCCCAGTCTCCGGCAGGTAGGCGAAGGCAGGATGCTCCTGTGCATTGGAGAGGTTGAGCGGCCGCGCCGAGGCCGCAATCGTGCCGACCAGGCCTTGGCCCAGCCTGAGCTGCGCCAGGTGGACGGCGTTCGGGTTCAGGCCTTCGGTGGCGTAGAGTTCGAGCACCGAATCGGCGCGCAGCACATAGAGCGAGCAGACCTCGGCAACCATGTTGGAGGCGATGTCGCGCACGATTCGGTCAAGCCGCTCCTGCGGCTCCAGCGGCTCTTGCATGAGCTCGCGGAGCCGTTTCAGCAAAACGCGCGGGCCACTGGCCGAATCACGCATCGCGGCTTCTTCTCCAATAGCGTTTCAACCGGTGCAGGTTGCCCTGCACAGCGGCACAAACGCAACAACTCAATTAGAGCGCCATCGTCCAATTGGACGCATAAAGGCCGCTCCAAGACTTTCGATCCGCTGCATCCTGCCTTCCGAAAATCGACTCCCGATTTCGGGCCGATGCAGTCTGCTACTGCTTATCCAGACCGTACACGGAATGCAAAGTGCGAACTGCTAGTTCCGTATAGGGACCGTCGATCAGGATCGAAATCTTGATTTCGGACGTTGTGATGGCGCGGATGTTGATCGCGCGGTCGGCCAGCGCCTTGAAGGCGGTGGCGGCTACGCCGGCATGGCTGCGCATGCCGATGCCGATGACCGAGACCTTCGACATGCCGGCTTCCGACTGCACCACATCGTAGCCGATCGTCGCCTTCAGCCGCTCGAGCACGGCAAGCGCCTTGTCGACGTCGCCGGATGGCACGGTGAAGGTCATGTCAGTGAACTTGCCGTCCTCGGAAATATTCTGGACGATCATGTCGACATTGATGTTGGCCTCGGCCAGCGGCCCGAAAATGCCGGCGGCGACGCCCGGCCGGTCGCCGACGCGGCGCAGCGAAATCTGCGCCTCGTCCTTGGCATAGGCAATTCCGGTGACGACCTGCTGTTCCACGATCTCTTCCTCGTCGCAAATAAGCGTTCCCGGCGGATTGAGCAAATCCCCCATTCCGGGTGCATCGGGATCGTCGAAGGACGACCGCACAAAGGTACGCACCCTGTGCACCATGGCAAGCTCGACCGAGCGCACCTGCAGGACTTTGGCCCCGAGCGAGGCCATTTCGAGCATTTCCTCGAACGAAATCTTGGCCAGCCGCCGCGCCTTCGGCTCGATGCGCGGATCGGTCGTGTAGACCCCGTCGACGTCGGTGTAGATGTCGCAGCGGTCGGCCTTGACCGCCGCGGCGATGGCGACTGCGCTGGTATCGGAACCGCCGCGGCCGAGCGTTGCGATCCGATTGTCCGGCCCGATGCCCTGGAAACCGGCCACCACCGCCACCTGGCCTTCGCCGAAGCGCTTGATCAGGAACGCACCGTCGATATCGAGAATGCGCGCCGCGCCATGCGCGTTGTCGGTCTTGATCGGAATCTGCCAGCCTTGCCAGGAGCGGGCGTGCACGCCGATATTCTGCAGCGCGATCGCCAGCAAGCCGGCGGTGACCTGCTCGCCGGACGCGACGACGGCGTCATATTCGCGCGCATCGTGCATCGGCGAAGCCTCGCGCGTCCATTGCACGAGCTCGTTGGTCTTGCCGGCCATCGCCGAGACCACGACGGCGACCTCATGGCCGGCGTCGACCTCGCGTTTGACATGACGCGCCACATTGCGGATGCGGGCGATGTCGGCGACGGACGTTCCGCCGAATTTCATCACGATGCGCGCCATGGAAGCGAAATGCCTTTGACTGGATGCCGGACCGAAGGCCGAAGAGCGAAAAATGCGCCAAGCTGTGGCCGGGCGCTCAATGCGCGGCCTCCTTAGCCAAATGACAGTCGTTTCGCAAGGCGTTCCGCCGCTGCCGGCCGGGCGCCACACCAGCGCAGCATCGCGCCCGCACTGCTTCTTGCCACAATGGTGCGCGCTTCAGCCCAGCTGTGCCGTGGCTCTCCACAGGCGCGGATAGTCGAGGACGAAACCGAGCGGCGAGACCTCCAGCATCTCATTGTAGCCGAACATCGGCGCGGCATAGGCGTAGTGTGCCGCATCGACGCGCTGATAGGTCTGTTCGAGGCGAACGAGCCTGAGTTCGGGAAATGTCAGATAGGCTGCCGGTGCGGGGGTCGCCGTGCCGACATCGAGGGCAAAACGGCGAAGCGCCAAAAGGTTTGTGGCGGGGGTGAAGCCGAGATCGACATCGATGAGACCGTCGACTTCCGCTTGATGCTCGCCGTTCAGCGTCCATTGGCGCTCGGTCAGCCGGTCGATCCTGTAATGCAGCTCTTGCGTGCCGAGGAAACCGTCGGCGCGCGCCGATCGTGTATGCCAATCGGCGTCGCAGTCCACCTCGTAGGCGATGCTGCACGGCTTGCCGTCCTGGACGAAAAGCGCGTGTCCCATGAGGTCCCACCCGGAACTCGCTTCCGACAGCAGGCAAGCGTCGTGGCCTTCCTGGTCAAGCCGGCGCCAAAGAATGGAAGCTACCGTCCGCATCGTTTTGCACTCCTTCGAACACGATGTCTCTGCTTCGTCCGCCAGAGCCTAGGTGTTTCCTTCCGGCACACCATCAACTGACACGTGCTGACACAAATGCAGCCGGCAAAAGGCGGCGCCGGCAGGCGTCGCGCGCATCGCGCCGCCGGCGGTGAATTTCGCGCCTTGACATTCGCAGCCTCGCGCCCGACTTCCTAGCGTCCGAGGAGACCACGCCATGCCAGAGCCCCGACGATCGACGATCGATGCCGGAGAGGTGGAACGCTTTTCCGCCCTTGCCGCCGAATGGTGGAACCCGAACGGCAAGTTCCGCCCGTTGCACAAGTTCAACCCGATCCGGCTTGCCTATATCCGCGACCAGGTGGCGGCCCGCTTCGGCCGCGACCCGCGTGCGGCACGGCCGTTCGAAGGCCTGCGCTTCCTCGACATAGGCTGCGGCGGCGGACTTTTGTGCGAGCCGATGGCGCGGCTTGGCGCCGAAGTGGTCGGCGCCGATGCCTCCGTTACCAACATCGAAGTGGCCAAGCTGCATGCGGCGGAAGTCGGCGTGAGCGTTGATTACCGCGCCACGACCGCGGAAGATCTGGCCGACGCCGGCGAAAAGTTCGATGTCATCCTCAACATGGAAGTGGTCGAGCATGTCGCCGATGTCGATCTGTTCCTGGCCAAATGCGGCGAGATGGTCAAGCCCGGCGGCATCATGTTCGTCGCCACCATCAACCGCACGCTGAAGGCCCTGGGCCTGGCCATCATCGGCGCCGAATATGTGCTGCGCTGGCTGCCCCGCGGCACCCACCAGTTCGGCAAGCTGGTGCGCCCCGAGGAACTCGAAAAAGCGCTTGCCGGCGCCGGCCTGACCGTCATCGACCGCACCGGGGTCACCTACAGCCCGCTCGCCGACCGCTGGCAGCGCTCGAAGGACATGGATGTCAACTACATGGTGCTGGCGGAGAAGGCATCCGTCTGAAGCTTACGCCTTCTGGCCCCTATGTCTTCTGGCCCCTATGTCTTCTGGCTTTGCGCCTTGGTGGTGATGAACACGCCGGCGGTGATGATGATGGCACCGGCCCAGGTCAGTAGTTGATAGCGCTCGCCGAGGAAGAGCGTCCCGGCAAACAGCCCGACCGCCGCCGCGACATAGCCGATCTGGCTGAGATAGACCGGGCCGCCGACGGCTTGCAGCCGGAAGAAGAAGGCGAACATCGCCGAGGCTGATGCCACCTGTGCCGCAGCGATCAGCGGCACGCCGCCCAGCGAGCCGAATGCATTGCCGCCCAGCAGGACCAGAATGCCGGCAAGCAGCATCAAGGCTGCTGCCAGATGGCTGCCGACGGCGAGCTCGATCGGGCCGGTGCCTTCGGGCCAGTCGACGGTACGGTAAATGTTGCCGCCGGCGAGGCTGACCGGGATGAGCAGGCCCATCGCAACCC
>NZ_SUEG01000079.1:2714-10207 GCF_005063415.1 Mesorhizobium sp. | reverse complement strand
GCCGCGCGTCACCGCCACCATGACTGCGCCGACGAAACCGACGACTATGCCGACGATGCCCGGCATGGTCGGGCGCCTGACGCCGAGCAGCATCGAGAACACCAGCGTGACGACCGGCGACAGCGTGAACATGATGCCGCTGTAGCCGGCACCCAGATGCGGAATGGCTGAAAACATCAGCAGATTGGGGATTGCGTAGGAGACGGCCGCGGTGACGAAGAAATAGCGCAGCCTGTGCGGCGTAAGCCGCATGCGCTGCCCGTTGAGCAGCAATGCGCACAAAAGCACGCCGCCGGCACCAAGCGAGATGACGAAGGCCCAGACCATGGCGGGCACGCCGGCCGCCGTCGCGATCTTGCCGAACGGCAGCGTCAGGCCGAGCAGGCCGCCGGTGACGACCAGAAGGCCAAGCGCCGAGTCCCAGAGAAATTTCATCGCACCGTCCCGTCGCCCGTTCGCGGCCCTTGGCCAATATCGCAAGCTGAGGTAAGATAATATAAAGATTCTTCACGTCAAGATACATAACGGTGAGAGACATGGATCGCGCGGCAAAAGCGATCGAGCAATGGAAAAAGGAACGGCCGGATCTCGATGTCTCGCCGATGGCCGTGCTCGGACGGTTGAGCGAGGCCGCCTCGCTGATCGCACGAGAGCGGCTGGCGCCGCTGTTTGCAAGTTACGGGCTGCAATCCGGAGAATTCGATGTGCTGGCGACGCTGCGTCGTTCCGGCCCGCCATACGCGCTGACGCCGACGGCTCTTTACGAGGCGACAATGGTCACGTCGGGCGCGATGACCAACCGCCTCGATCGGCTCGAGAAATCCGGCCTGATCAAGCGCGGGCCGCATCCCGATGATCGCCGCGGGATTGTCGTGCAACTGACCGGGAAGGGCCTCGCTCTGATCGACGAGGCGGTGGCCGCCCACGTCGCCAACGAGCACCAGATACTTTCTGGGTTAGCACGCCCGGAGCAGATCATGCTCGCCCGTCTGCTCGAAAAACTGATAGCGAGCCTGAGCTAGCCCAACCGGCAACCACTAGGACTCTGCGATCATTGCATTGGGAGTCGTAACTGCCAGGGGAGTTTGCGGATGACAGAACATGCAGTCGTGATTGCCGGAGGAGGTCCGACGGGCCTGACCTTGGCAGGCGAGTTGGCGTTGGCAGGCATCGACGTAGCCATAGTCGAACGCCGCCCGAACCAAGAGCTTGCCGGTTCGCGTGCTGGCGGTCTGAGCTCACGTACTCTCGAAATTTTCGATCAGCGCGGCATCGCGGACCGGTTCCTCGCGGAAGGGCAAATAGCCCAAGTCACGGGATTCGCGGCGATGCGTTTAGACATCAGCGATTTTCCGACCCGCCACAACTACGGGCTGGCGCTGAGGCAGAAACACATTGAGCGCATTCTAGCTGGATGGGTCAGCGAGCTGGCAGTGCCGATCTATCGCGGCCGTGAATTGACGTGTTTCGTGCAGGACGACGCCGGCGTCACCATCGAACTGTCCGATGGTGGGTCGCTGCGGGCAAGCTATCTCGTCGGGTGTGATGGAGGCCGCAGTCTGGTCCGCAAAGCTGCTGGCATTGAGTTTCGAGGATGGGATGCGACGACCAGCAGCATCCTCGCCCAGGCCGAGATGGCGGAGGAGCCGCCACTGGGCATTCATCGCACGGCACTTGGCATCCACGCCTTTGGCAGGGAAGAGTACGAAATTCGTGACGGCAAGGTCGTCTTTGCCGATAAAGGTCCCATAGGCGTCATGGTCACTGAAAAGAATGTCGGCGCCACGACCGAGCCCACGCTGCGCGATCTCCGCGAAGCACTCGTCGCTGCATGCGGAACAGATTACGGAATCCATAGCCCAACCTGGATTTCCAGGTTCACGGACACGCGGCAGGCGGCGGCTTACCGCAAGGGCCGTGTTCTCCTAGCGGGCGATGCCGCCCATGTGCATTCCCCGGTGGGCGGACAAGGCCTCAATACCGGTGTGCAGGATGCGGTGAATCTCGGTTGGAAGTTGGCCCAAGTGGTGAAAGGAACATCGCCTGAAGGCTTGCTCGACACCTATCACATCGAGCGGCATCCGATTGCGGCCCGCTTGTTGCGAACGACAATGGCACAGGTCGCATTGCAACGTACTGATGATCGCACTGAAGCCTTGCGTGAAATCGTATCAGAGCTCCTTGGGATGGAGGAGCCTCGCAAACGGATCGCTGCCGAGATGTCCGGACTTGGCATCCATTACGACCTCGGCCAGGGGCATCCGCTGGTCGGCCGCCGCATGCCTGACCTCGACCTGGCGACGCCTGATGGTTCTATGCGCGTATTTGCGCTCCTCCAAAATGCGCGGCCAGTGCTCTTGAATCTCGGCGCGCCGGGCAGCTTCGACATCAAGCCGTGGTCAGACCGCATTAAGTTGGTTTACGCCAAATGTGACGATCCATGGGAGTTGCCTGCGCTGGGCTTGGTCTCCGCTCCAACCGCAGTTTTAATCCGACCCGATGGATATGTTGCTTGGGTAGGTGACGGGACGCAGGATGGTCTTCAAGACGCGATGAACACCTGGTTCGGACCACCGGGCTAAAAACCGCAAAAACCAGTTAGCTCTTGATCTGGTTGAATGGTCCCGAAATCAAACGACTACGGACGGCGAAAACTCAGATCCTGGCCGCAGAGCCTCGTTTGGGCCGGCGAACAGCTCTGATCTTGCCGCTGTTTCCGCCGCCACAGAAAAACTGGTCGCCGCCATCGGATTCGAGCCCCGACACGCCTGTTCCCGGCGGCATATCGAGCTTCTCCAGGACCTTTCCCGTTTCAGGATCGATCCGCCGGACATCGCTCTCCTCACCCTCCCAGGTGCCATGCCAAAGCTCGCCGTCGACCCAGCTGACCCCGGTAACGACGCGGTTGGAAACGATGGTGCGAAGGATTGCCCCTGTCTCGGGATCGACCTGATGAATCTTTCGGCCCCGGTGCTGCCCGACCCAGAGCGTTCCTTCGGCCCAGGCGAGCCCGGAATCACCGCCGTTGCCAGGCGCCGGGATCGACGCCAGCACCTGGCCATTCTTCGGATCGATCTTCTGGATGCGATCCTCGGCGATCTGATAGAGGTACTGGCCGTCGAAAGCCGTTCCGGCGTGTGCCGCGACATCGATCGAGCGCACCACTTTGCCGCTCGCCGGATCGAAGGCGTTCAATCTGTTGCCTGAGGCAAACCAGACATGCTCGCCGTCGAAGGTAACGCCGTCTACGTGGTCGACACCCGGAAAGGGCCCATATTCTCGAAGGATTTCGGCTGCGGATCGTTCCATGATTCCATCCTAGTAGCCCGGCAGTGGGCCGGGGAGTAACAAGATTGTCGGGAAACCCGTCAGCGGCGGGGTCATCCAGCGACGCGCCCGCCCGCGGCCGAACGACTGCACCTTGCCGGCCTGGGCGAGCTGCTCGAGCGCCCGCTGCACGGTACGCGAACTGGCTCCAAGCGCAATCGCCAGGGCCGAACTCGACCAAGACTCGCCGTCGGCGAGGAAGGCGAGCACGGCGGCATGCTCTTCTTCGACGGGCGGCGCCAGCACGACGACCTCACCTGCGCGGCGTGGCGCCAGCGCAAAGCCCCGCTTCGTCGCGCTCACATCCGCCAACGTCCGAAGCTCCGCGCGAAGCCGCCCGACTTCAACCCGTAACCGTGCGCGATGTGATTCGTCCGCGTCCTTTCCGCGGAAAGCGCGCGCAATAAGCGTCGATCTTGCCACGTCCCCCGGCCAGGCTTCGGCCAGCGCACGGGCCAGCGCGAACAGCACCGGGCGGGTCGCCAGCGAGACGACGGTATCTGCGACCCGCACGACATTGCGACACGCATCCACCACGAGCGCCCCCGACGCCAGGAGGGCTTCGACTTCGTCGAGCAGGAGGGGCCGTTCCTCGCCACGCACGACAAGGCGTGCCGCCGGTGTGTCCAGCACCAGCGATGCGCTCTCCACCTCCGCCATCAGCGCGGGGATGCCGGACGCGCGCGCCGCCCGCGCCGCCAGGCCAAGTGCGGCGCGCGCAGGGCCGGTCCGCAAGCGGCGGATGGCGATGCCGGCGACAGCCAGCTCGTGGGCGGCCCGCGATGCCGGCGGCAGCGGCGAGGGATCGAAGCCGTCCAGCCTGCGCTCGGCTTCGTCGAGATGGCCGATCAGCAGCAAGCGTCGGACTTCGAGGTTGCGCGCATGCGCGGCGTTGACGCGGTCGCCATGCTTTTCAAGCGTCGCCCGCGCGGCGTCGAGTGCCTTGGCCGGCCAGGCGAGGTCGCGCGAGACGAGCGCGATCTCGGCCTCGGCGACGATACACCTCGCGCGGGCCACGGCCTCCCTCGGACTGAATGCGTGCGCCGCCCTCTTGAGGAGAGCCTTCGCCCGAACCAGGTCGCCAAGCTGCGCCATCGCGATACCGCGCAACGCAAGTGCCGGCGCATCGTCGCGCAGCGCAACCCGTTTCAAGGCGCCGAGCGGATCGCCCGCCGCGAGCGCATGCGCCGCGGCCGTGATCAGCGAGTCCATCGGAATCCCGTCACGCTTGTCACTCCCACGGCTTCGACATCCGGCGCTAAGTCCATCTCACCAACCAGTCCTATCGACAACGGCGACTGTAGCCAACCTGAGTTGCGGCGCGATTGTGCACTGAGTTCGAACGCAACGATAAGCACTAGGAGAGACGCAATGAAGATCGAAGGTTCAACCATCCTGGTGACTGGAGCCAATCGGGGCATCGGTCGGGCACTGGTCGAGGAAGCCCTGAGCAGAGGCGTAAAGCGCGTCTATGTCGCAACCCGCCAACCGATGGCCCATCCGGACCGGCGTGTGACGTCCCTGACCATGGATGTGACCAACGCTGCGCAGATCCGGGAGGCGGTCGAGAAGATCGATGCTCTCGATATCCTCATCAACAACGCCGGCGTATCGCCCTTCGATGACCTCAGCGACCGTCGTGTGCTCGAACAACAGCTCGCCGTGAACCTCTTCGGCTCGTATGACGTTACCCAGGCTCTGCTGCCGTTGCTGGCCCGGTCGCGGGGAGCCATCGTCAACATTCTGTCGCTGGCCTCGATTGCCGCCGTGCCATTCAGTCCGGCCTACTCGGTCTCGAAGGCGGCCTCGTTCTCGCTGTCGCAGTCTTTGCGCACCCTTTTGGCCGGACGGGGTGTGAGCGTCCACAGGGTCCTTCCCGGCCCGGTGGACACGGACATGACACGGGGCCTGGACATTGCGAAGGCCTCTGCGGAGTCTGTCGCGCGGGCAATCCTGGACGGAGTTGAGAACGGCGAGGAGGAAATCTTCCCCGATCCCATGTCGGAATCCCTGGCGGAGGGTTGGCGCAGCAGTGCGGTCAAGGCGCTTGAACGCCAGTTTGCAGCCTATGCGGAAGCAAGCCCGTCCAGTGAAGCAAGCCCGTCAAGCAGTGGGCATGAAGGAAAAAGCGAAACGATTACCCGAGAAGCCCATCCTTGCTGCTCGGCCTGAAACTGCGAAGCTGGTGAAAGGGGCGGCAGCATCGCCGCTCCCGACGCAGCCGGTCGGCTGTCGCAGGCGACGGCGCCGACTTTCACGATCACGGCGCTGCTTGGCGAAGAGATGCCTCGCTATGTCCGGAGCAGGTTGACGGATCAGTTGCGGTCGTCGGGGAAACTTGGAATAGGCATGAACTCGACGCCGTCTTCGGCCAGGCTCTTGGCCTCGTCCAGCGTCGCCTCGCCATAGATGCCGCGCGGATCGCTCTCGCCAAAGTGGATCTTGCGCGCTTCCTCGGCAAATTTGTCGCCGACATAGTCGGCGTTCTCGCGCACCTTCTCCGCCATGGCCTTGAGCTGGGCCAGCGCCTGCTTTTGCGCCTCGCCCATGGCCAGCGCGATCTTTTCCTGGTTGCGCCCGGTCGAGACGGCAGGCGCCATCAGCGCCTTCTCGACCTTGTGCGAGCCGCAGGCCGGGCAATCGACGAAACCGCGCCTCTTCTGTGTGTCGAAATCGTCGTTGCTGCGGAACCAGGCCTCGAATTCGTGCTCGTGCTCGCAGATCAGGGAAAAGCGGATCAAGAGGCGGCACCCCTGAGCGGCATTGCCTCCGCCGAACCGGCGTTTACGGCAAAATCGCGTGCGTTTTTGAGATTCGGTATCTTCTTGCGCGCGGCGACTGACTGCGCCGCGTCGATCTCGGTGACGATCACCGCCGGCTCGTCATGGGCAGCCTCGGCGACGATGCGGCCCCAGGGATCGACGATCAGCGAATGGCCATAGGTTTCGCGGCCGTCCTCGTGCGCTCCGCCTTGGGCGGCGGCAACCACATAGGCGCCGTTTTCGATGGCGCGCGCCCTGAGCAGCACATGCCAATGCGCTTCGCCGGTCTGGCGGGTGAAGGCGGCGGGCACCGAAAGCAGATCGGCGCCGGCCAGCGCCTCGGCACGGAACAGCTGCGGAAAGCGCAGATCGTAGCAGACGGCAAAGCCGAGCTTCGCGCCATCGATTTCGGCGACGACGGCCTCGGTGCCTGGCTCATAGGCGGCGGATTCGCGCCAGCTCTCGCCATTGTCGAGATCGACGTCGAACATGTGAATCTTATCGTAGGTGGCAATCGTGGCGCCGTCCGGCCCGAACAGAAGGGCGCGGTTGGCAAGCTTGCCGTCGGCACGCAGAATGGCGGTCGAGCCGATATGCAGGAAGATACCGAGTTCGTTGGCCAGCCTCCGCGACGTCGAGACGACGATGTCCTTGTCTTCGGAGGTGAAGGAAGCGGCCCGCGCTTGGCTGTCGCGGATCAGCGCGCCGGTCATTTCCGGGGTCTGGACATAGGTCGCGCCAAGGACTGCTGCCTCGCGCACCAGCCGTTCCAGATCGACCGCATTGCGCTCCGGGCTGGTTCCCGAACGCATCTGAATCGCCGCCGCCTTGAAAGCACCCCCCGACTTGATGGCACCCATGGTCATGTCCTTATCTGGCCGAGCCGTTGGCGAGCAATCTGTCCAGGTGTCCTTCCGCCTCCAATTCGTGGAGATCGTCGGAGCCGCCGACATGCGTGTCGCCGATGAATATCTGCGGAAAGGTGGAACGGCCATGGGCCCGGGAGATCATTTCCTGGCGCAGTTCCGGCGAGAAGGAGGCGTCATGCTCGGTATAGGCGACACCCTTCCTGTCGAGCAGCCGCTTGGCCGCGGTGCAATAGCCGCACATCATCCGCGTGTAGATCGTCACATCGACCATCGGTCAGCAACCCTGCCTCGTTCCGCTGTCATCTAGGTTATATAGGCGCCGATTCGTCGGCCCGAAAGTCCCCCGGCAGCACACGCGCGAAGGTCAGTACGTCGACTGCGCCGGCACCGCCCTTCTTCAATGCCCTGGCGACCGCGCGGACGGTGGCGCCGGTGGTGTAGACATCGTCGATCAACAGCACCCGACGGCCGGCGATTTCGATCTCCGCCTCGTCAGGCACTTTGAATGCGGCGCGAACATTTTCCTCGCGTTCCC
>NZ_SUEG01000079.1:301-2704 GCF_005063415.1 Mesorhizobium sp. | reverse complement strand
CCCGCCGCTCCAGCCCGACCTGCTGGCGCGTGAGTTTGACGCGCTTGATGGCTGATGGCGCGAAAGGCCGCCCCCCGAGCTGCGCCACCGCCCGCGCCAGTTCCGCCGACTGGTTGAACTGCCGCCTGAAAAAACGCCGCCAGTGCAGCGGCACCGGCACGACCACGTCGGCCTCGGCGATGAGCTCGGCACCGGCGCGAAGCATCCAGCGCGCCATCCACGGCGCCAGATCGGTGCGGTCCTGGTATTTCAGCCCTTGCACCATCTGGCGGGCAACGCCGGAATAGGCGACCGCCGCCCGCGCGCGCTCGAACGGCGGCGGGTCGGCTATCGCCTCCGCCGACAGGAAACCCTCACCCATATTGTGGGTGAACGGCGTGCCCATCACGGGGCACCATGGCCGTTCCAGCAACCTGAGTTTCGGCCAGCAAGCGCCGCACAGCACGCCGGGCTGAGAGACATGGCGGCGGCAGCCGGCGCAGACCGGCGGGAACAAGAGGCGCGCCGGCCAGCCCAATGCCTTGCGGGCAATGCTCTTGATCGCAATACGCTTGATCTCTGGCATGGGATCGGCCACGTGGTTGGTCCTCCGCATCACTATATCAGAGAGCGAAGCACAAGGACCTGCCCATTGCAGCCTGTAATCGACACCTCGCTCTGGCTGGCGCACAAGCGCCGGGCACTGACCCGTCCCATCGCCGGCGCGGATTTCCTCATGCGGCGGGCGGCCGAGGATCTTGCCGACCGGCTCGGCGCCGTCGAACGCAGGTTCGGCAAGGCGGCCTCGTTGTTTTGCCAGACGCCGGCAGCAGCAGAGGTGCTCGCCGAAAGCGGCAAGGTGACGGAAAACGTGCGCGTCGAGGCCGACGCCGCTTTCCTGGGCGGCCAGCCAGGACTGTTGGCGCCGTTGGAAACCGTGCCATTCGAGCCGGAAAGTCTCGACCTAGCAGTGTCGCTGCTGTCGCTGCAGGCGATGAACGACATTCCCGGCATGCTGGTGCAGGTCCGCCGGGCGCTGAAGCCGGACGGGCTTTTCCTCGGCGCCTTCGCCGGCACAGGCACGCTCTCCGAACTGCGCGAAAGCCTGCTTGCCGCCGAGACCGAGCTCTATGGCGGCGCCAGCCCGCGTGTGATCCCGTTCACCGACGTCCGCGACGCCGGGGCGCTGCTGCAGCGCGCCGGCCTGGCACTGCCGGTTGCCGACGTCGAGACGATCACGGTGCGCTACGATTCGCTATTTGGCCTGGTCGCCGACCTGCGCGCCATGGGCGAGACCAGCGCGCTTGTCGATCGCAGCAGGCGGCCGGGCAC
Source organism: Mesorhizobium sp. (assembly GCF_005063415.1). Lineage (GTDB taxonomy): Bacteria > Pseudomonadota > Alphaproteobacteria > Rhizobiales > Rhizobiaceae > Mesorhizobium. The sequence goes on along the minus strand of NZ_SUEG01000079.1, from coordinate 1,393 downwards.
GCGAGCGCTGTTCGCGCGCGCCGCCGAAATCTATGCGGAGCGGTTTTCGGATGCCGATGGCCGCGTCAGGGCGAGTTTCTCGGTGGTCTGGATGTCAGGCTGGGCGCCCGATGCCTCTCAGCAAAAGCCGCTGAAGCCGGGCTCCGCAAAAATATCGCTGAAGACAATCCTGGAAAACCCCGGCGGCCCCTGAGCGGAATCCCTGCGCAAAAGCTAAGCGTATCCCACACAAAAACTAGGCGGGTCACTGCGCAAAAGCGTTGGCAAGCTTGCTGCTGTTGTCGCTGAACAGCCACTGGATCGCACCGGCAGCCCGGCCGATGCCAGTGACAATGGCAAGCGACAGCACGGCAACGATCAAACCATATTCGATAGCCGTCGCACCCCTCTCGTCTTCTAAAAATCGTTGCAGCAAGATTTTCATGGGCGCCCATCCCTCTTGCCCGAACCTAGCGCCGACCCGTTAAGAAAGGTTAACGCGACAGGCTTAACGGGCGGTGAAACAGCTGCATTCCAGAGATCCGTTGAGGACGTCAGCAGTCGCCGCTGCTTCTGCCATCGGCCCGTATAACGCAGACCGAACTGGGCAGCGGCTGCAGCACGCTCTTGCGTAGCGTGTAGCTGTCGCGCTGGCCGATCGAACCGGTGCTCATCGTATCAAGCCCGTTGCGGGCAAACTGCGAACGGGTCCGGCTGTCGAGGTAGGGCGTCGCGATCAAGGCCAGAGCCACCGCGGCCGAGCCGAACAAAAGGGCGATGCGCAATATTCCCATGCCGGCATTGGCAGCGCCAGGAAGGCGATCGGGCCAAGGCGAGTCCCAGTCCTTGTCGAGGCTCATGCAAATCGCTCCCAGCGGTGGAATCGGCGTAACCGCTTTGCGTCAATTTTTCACGGCCAGATAAATCTTTCATTAACGCTGCGGATATCGCGTTGCGGAGCTGCCCGGTTTACGGGAGGTCGGCCGTTACAGCAGATCGATGAGGAATTGGATCAGCGGGGCATCGGCCGGCGGCATTGGAAAATCGCGCATCTGGCGCGGCCGCACCCATTTCAGCACCTGGCCTTCCTTCGGCTGGGCAATGCCACGGAAG
>NZ_SUEG01000079.1:0-291 GCF_005063415.1 Mesorhizobium sp. | reverse complement strand
GGCAGACGAACAGCGGCATCAGCAGGTGAAAATCATCGTAGGAATGGCTGGCAAAGGTGAGTGGCGCCAGGCAAGGGATGTCGGTCTCGATGCCGACCTCCTCGTACAATTCGCGGATCAGGCATTGTTCCGGCGTCTCGCCAGGCTCGACCTTGCCGCCTGGAAATTCCCACAAGCCGGCGAGTTGCTTGCCTTCGGGCCGCTGCGCCAAAAGCACGCGCCCGTCGGCATCGACGAGCGCGCAGGCCGCGACCAGGAGCAGGCGCTTGCCGGCCGTGTTTGAGCCGCTCA
>NZ_SUEG01000078.1:26082-26440 GCF_005063415.1 Mesorhizobium sp. | reverse complement strand
GATCAGGATCACCTTTTCGCCGGCAAGCGTGCCTTCGGCGATCAGGCTCTGGAATTTCTTCGACCAGGGCGAAAAGGAATGGCGGCGGGCGATCGCGTCCGCCGCCATGAAGCCGACATTGTGCCGGTTGTTGGCGTATTTCGCGCCCGGATTGCCGAGGCCTGCAAAGACAAGCATCGTCGCCTCCGGGCGGGAAGGGGTTACTTCTCTTCGGCGGCAGGAGCCGCTTCGGGCTCAGCCGCTTCAGTCGTCTCTTCCGCGGCCTCCGGCTTCATCGCCGAGGAGCCGGCAATGGTCGCGATGGTGAAGTCGCGGTCGGAGATCACCGGCTTGACGCCGGCCGGCAAGGTGACGGCCG
>NZ_SUEG01000078.1:0-26072 GCF_005063415.1 Mesorhizobium sp. | reverse complement strand
CCCGGTCAAGGATTTCCCGGTCCATGTCGATTTCCTGCGCATCGGCAAGGTGACGGCCGAAATGTGGATCGAATCGCCGATATCGGTACCGGTGAGATCGATGGTGATGAAATCCGGGATCGCATTGGCCGGGCAGTGGAACTCGACCTCGTGGCGCACGATGTTGAGCACGCCGCCGCGCTTAATGCCGGGTGACTTGTCTTCATTGATGAAGTGCACGGGCACATCGACATTGACTTCGGTGTCCTTGCCGATGCGCAGGAAATCGACATGGACCGGGAAATCCTTGACCGGGTCGAGCTGGAAGTCCTTGGGCAGAACCTGGATCTTGTTGCCGTCGACATCGATCGTGGCGACCGTGGTCAGAAACCCGCCGCCATGGATCTTGTAGTAGATGTCCTTGTAGGTCAGCGCAATCGCCAGGGGAGGCTGCTTGTCGCCGTAAATCACTGCAGGCACTTTACCGTTGCGGCGAACTGCACGGGCGGACCCCTTACCGACCTGTTCGCGCGCTTCGGCCTTGAGCTCGTAAGTATCGTGGCTCATGGCATTTCCTTTCGCGTTGTTCTGGAGCGTTCGCGGCCGGCAACGTGCCGGGGCCGTAAACGTCGAAAGCCGACATAGCTAACGCATGACCTGGTCCGAAAACCGGAATCCACTTTTCGGGATCATGCGGGAAGGCGGCCTTCCGCCGCGTTGCCTCCAAGGGTGTCTACGCGGGTGGCGGCTCTATAGCGGAAGGCGGAGCGGGGTGCAAGTCATGGCAGGCAAGGTCTACAAGGGTTTCCCCCATGGCATGGCGACCACCCATGCCGATGTCATCAACGCCGACCTGCTGGCCTTCTTCAGGGCATAAGGCCTTTCAGAACGTAACAAAAAAGCACCCGGGTGTTCTTGTGTCAGGTCGTGCCGATGTCAGGCGATGCTCAAGCCGCCATCGATCAGCATTTCCGCACCGACCATGAACGGGCATTCGTCCGAAGCAAGAAAGACCACTGCGTTGGCAATTTCCTCGGCGGTTCCGAAACGACGGGCAGGCACCAGGCCGACCACAGCTTTCGCGCGCGCCTTCGCCGCTTCCGGGTCCAGCCCAAGTTTGTCGTTGAGCGGCGTGTCGATCGGACCCGGGCTGATCACATTGGCGCGAATACCGCGTTCTATCAGTTCGCCCGAGAGCGTCCGGGCGAGCGAAATCATGCCGGCCTTGGCCAGCGCATAGACGTGCGTTCCAGCCATTCCCATATGTGCGTTGACCGAGCCGCTGAGGATGATCGACGACGGGTTCGAAAACAGCGGAACGAGCGCTTTGACCAGGAAGTACGGCCCCTTGAGGTCGACATCGATGCTCCTGTCAAACGCGGCCTCGGTCCAGTCGCCAAGCGGGCGCAGGTCGGCGATACCGGCATTGAGGAAGAGAGCGTCGAGCTTGCCGAAGGTTTCCTCGATCCGCCGCGCTATGTCGTTCTGGGCAGCAGCATCTCCGGCGTCGGCGGCAATGACAAGCACATCACTGCCGAGGATGGTGCGCGCCTCCTCGAGACGGCTCGCATTGGTTCCGGTGATAGCGACGCGCGCACCTTCCTCGATGAAACGTCGCGCCGTCACCAGGCCGATGCCGCTGGTACCGCCGGTAATCAATGCGACCTTGCCTTTTAGTCTAGACATAAGCGAATTGCCTTTCCTGGCGCGGAGCATCAGGGCTGAGCCCGGTATGTTCAACTTGAAGGCGTTGCTGACCAAAATTTTACCTTCAGGGGTGACCCTCTCTAACAGGCTTTTCACCCGGCGTATGGTGAAGGAATCATCGAGGGCGCGGCAACTGCCGCGCCCTCGTATCAATTCCGAAAGATGAACTGATTTTTAGCTGGCCGCCGCCTCCACCTTCCTCGCTTCCTTCATGTTAGGCAGGAGGACCGTCAGTAGCCCGAGTAGCGGCAAATACGAGCAGACCTGGAAGACGAAATCGATGCCTTTCATGTCGGCGACGACGCCAAGCACGGCGGCCGCGATGCCGCCCATGCCGAAGGCGAAGCCGAAGAAGATGCCGGCGATCATGCCGACCCGGCCGGGCACCAGGACCTGGGCGAAGACGACGATGTTCGAGAAGGCCGAGGACAAGATCAGGCCGATCAGCACGGTCAGCACCATCGTCCACTCGAAATTGGCGTAGGGCAAGGCCAGGGTGAAGGGCAGCACGCCGACGATCGAGAACCAGATCATCGCCTTCTGTCCGTAGCGGTCGCCGAACGGACCGCCGAGCAGGATTCCCAGGGCCGAGGCGCCGAGGAACAGGAACAGCATGACTTGCGACATCTGCACCGAAACGCCGAATTTGTGGATGGAATAGAAGGTGTAGTAGCTGGCAAGGCTGGAAATATAGGCGTTCTTGGTCAGTACCAGCAGCGTCAGCACCAGCAGTGCACTCATCACCCTGCGGCGCGGGAAGGGCGAGACGAAGCTTGCCGCCTTACGGGTGGCCTGTGCGGCGCGCAGGCGGCTGTACCAGCCACCGACCTGCCACAGCACGATGATGCCGATCAACGAGCCGCCGGCAAACCACGCGATGCTGGTCTGGCCGAAGGGCACGACGATGAAGGCTGCCAGCAGCGGCCCCATCGCCTGGCCGAAATTGCCGCCGACCTGGAACAGCGACTGTGCCAGACCGAACCTGCCGCCGGAGGCGAAGCGCGCGATGCGCGAGGATTCCGGGTGGAAGATCGCCGAGCCGATGCCGATCAGCGAGGCGCCGATGAGGAGCAGCGAGTAATGTCCGGCATAGGCCAGCACGACCAGCCCGATCAACGAGGACGCCATGCCGTAGGGCAGCGAATAGGGCATCGGCCGCTTGTCGGTGATCATACCGATCACAGGCTGCAGTAGGGATGCCGTCACCTGGAAGGTGAAAGTCAAAAGGCCGATCTGCCAGAAATCGAGACCGTAATTGTCCTTCAGCAGCGGATAGGTCGCCGACAGCAACGACTGCATGATGTCGTTGATGCAGTGGCAGAAGCTCACCGCCAGGATGACGGTGAAGGCCGTCGCCTGAGCTGAAATGTGGCTGGCCGCTGCCGGCTTGGCGTCGGCGGTTGCTGTGGTGTCGGTCAAGGCAGGCTCCGTGGTCTTTTTGGCGGGCGCTCCCGCAGGCGGTCTTATGGGCCGGCTGCCTTATACGTTGCTTGTCACGCGACTTCTTTCGTGGTTTGGTCCAATAGTTTCGCAAGTGGGCCATAGCTGATGCCGCATGGCAGGGAAATGTTCAGAGCGGGCGACACCGATCTCGGGCTGTTGCATGAGCGTCGCTGGCAATGGCTGGAGCAGGCCGTAGGGCCGGCAGTGGCGCTGCCGACCGAATATCCGGACGGCTACCATGTGCCACGGCACCATCACAGCCGCAGCCAGTTGCTGCACGCGCTGGTCGGTGTCGTGTTGGTAACGACGCGGCATGGGCGCTGGATGGTGCCCCCCGACCACGCGATGTGGATCCCCGCCGGCACCGAACATTCGGTCGAGATGCTGGGCGACGTCAGCATGCGGTCCGTCTATGTGATGCCGGAGGCCATTCCCGGCCTGCCGGACGGGTTGCGTGTCGTCGGCATCACTGACCTGATGCACAGCCTGATCGTGGAATCGGAAAAGCTGCCGCAGGGCGCCGAGCTGGAGGGGCGGGGTGGGCTGATCATGAAGCTCCTGCTGCACGAAATCCCGAACCTGCCGGAACGGCCACTCGGACTGCCGTTCCCGTCCGACGCAAGGCTGGCAGCGCTGTGCCGGCGCTTCGTCTCGGCACCGTCACCGCATGCGACGATCGATGAATGGGCCGCTATCGTCGGCATGAGCCGCCGCTCTTTCACCCGCGCGTTCCACCGCCAGACTGGATTGTCGCTGTCGACCTGGCGCCAGCAGGCCTGCCTGTTCGCCGCGCTGCCGCGGCTGGCCGACGGCGAACCGATCACAAGGGTGGCGCTCGATCTCGGCTATGACAGCGTGCCGGCCTTCATCACCATGTTCAAGCGCATGCTGGGAGCCTCGCCACGCGGTTATATGCGCGGCGGCCGTGATGCTGGTGAAGGTGTGCGGCGGATAAGCGGCCCGGCTCGGCCTGAGTCGCAGCCCTAAAGCGCGTCGCGTTCGACCGGCCTCATGCGACGCATTCTTGTTTTATGGATGTCGTTGTCGCAAAACCGCGGCACAGTTTTGCGCGACAAGCGTTAATCGAACAGGCTCGACACCGATTCCTCGGTCGCCGTGCGCGAGATCGCCTCGCCCATCAGTTCGGCGATGGAGATGACGCGGATATTGGCGGCGTCCAGCACTGCCTGGGTCGGCTGGATGGAATCGGTGATGACCAGTTCCTGCAGTTTCGAGGCGCCGATGCGGGCGATGGCGCCGCCAGACAAAACGCCATGGGTAGTATAGGCGGTGACACTGGTGGCGCCGTCGGCAAGCAGCGCATCGGCGGCATTGCACAGCGTGCCGCCCGAATCGATGATGTCGTCGATCAACAGGCAATCCTTGCCGCGCACGTCACCGATGACGTTCATGACTTCCGATTCGCCGGGGCGCTCGCGGCGCTTGTCCACGATGGCAAGCTGGGCATCGATGCGCTTGGCGAGCGCGCGGGCGCGGACCACGCCGCCGACATCCGGCGACACCACCATGACATTGGCAAGCTGCTTGTATTTTGCCTTTACGTCGCGGGCCATGACCGGCACGGAAAACAGATTGTCGGTCGGGATGTCGAAGAAGCCTTGAATCTGGCCGGCATGGAGATCCAGGGTCAGCACCCGGTCGACGCCCGCCCTGGTGATCATGTTGGCGACCAGCTTGGCCGAGATCGGTGTGCGGCCGGAGGCGCGGCGGTCCTGCCTGGCATAGCCGAAATAAGGAATAACCGCAGTGATGCGCTTGGCCGAGGAGCGCATGAAGGCGTCGATCATGATGAGCAGTTCCATCAGATGATCGTTGGTCGGGAACGAGGTGGATTGCAGGATGAAGACGTCCTCGCCGCGCACGTTCTCCTGGATCTCGACGAAGATTTCCTGGTCGGCGAAGCGCCTGACGCTGGCCTTGCCCAGCGGAATGTTGAGGTAGCGGGCGACTGATTCGGCCAGCACCCTGTTGGAATTGCCCGCGAAGAGCTTCATGCACCGTTCCTGGCGAAGGATTGAGAGACTCCGATAGCACTCCAGCCTCTTAGTCGGGCTTTTAGCGGCCCGCGCCGGTATTGCAAGCGTCGTGAATGGGAATCCGCCGGCTAATCTCAATAAACGCTTACGGCTTGAGCATGCGGCGATAGAGCCGGTTCCATGCCGGCGGAATCGAGCTGGCGCTATCTTTGTGGTTTGAGCATGATCTTTCCGAAAACCGGATTCCACTTTTCGGAATCATGCTCCAGGTCAGCCGGCGCCGCCGCCAAGCCAGGTGGCGAACTGGTCGATTGTCTGGTCGGCAATGGCCTGCATCGTCGCCGGCGCAACCGCCGCCCAGCCCTCACCGCCGCCGACGGAGGGCGCCTTCTGCTGGCCATTGATGCGATGCAGCCGGTTGCCGGCCGGGTCATAGATGTCCCAGACGTAGATGACGGTGGTGTCCTTGCCTTCCGTCATGGTCGAGAAATAGCCCTTGAGCACATGCGTTGGGGTCTGGTCGGTGCTGCCGGCCAAGGTGATGCCGCGCTGCCTGGCGCGTGTCTGAAGCTCGGCGGTCAGTGGTGTCGCGGCTTCTACCGAGGCGCCGACGATCGGCGCCACCTGCAGCCGGGTCCGCGCAATGGCAGCCGCGCTTTTGGCGGGCGGCACGGCTGCTGCAGCGGAAGGCTGCGCTGTATCTGCAGTCTGCGCGGTGCCGGCAGGCTGCGCCGGAGTTGACGGGGGCGTTGCGGCACCTCCGGCTCCGGAGAGCGATTGCGTCGATTGCGGGGCGATGGCCGAGGGTTCGAGAACGTCCTTCGCATTGGTGCAAGCCGCCAGTGCCAGCGCCACGAGCAATGACACGGTCGTCACATGCGATCGTCTCATTAGCCTGAAAACTCCTTGGCGACGAACGCCCCTCACTCTTTCCATTATGGATTCACTGCACGATCAAGTCGAGATCATGGCGGGACAAGGGCTTCGGCTGGGATTCGGTCGTCAGGTAGGTGCGGCCAAGGGTCATCGCCGTTTCGGTTTCGGAGTCCATGATGATCATATGGGCGAACAGCGTCATGTTCGGCGCAATCGGTTCGGGATTACCCTGATAGAACATCGGCATATCCATCCAGGACGGGGTGAAGCGGGCGCCGAGCGAATAGCCGCAGGCATTGAGCCGGTGCTTGGTCAAATTGTGGGCTTCGAGCGTGCGGGCATGGGCGTCGAACACGTCGCCGAAAGTGTTACCGGGTGTCATCGCCTTCTCGACTGCAAGTAGCGCGGCGCGGGCGGCATCGAACAATTCCTGGTGGCGTTTCGATACCTTGCCGGTCAACACCGTGCGCATCATTGCCGCATGGTAGTGATGGAAGACACCGGCCCATTCGAGTGTCAGCTGGTCGTTCTTGGTGAGCTTGCGGCGACCGGCCTTGTAGCGGCAAAGCAGGGCGTCGATGCCGGAGCCGATGATGAACTCGTTGGCCGGATAATCGCCGCCGCCGGCAAAGATCGCACCTTGCATTGCGGGCAGGATCAGCGCCTCATCGCCGCCCTGCTTGATCAGCGGCAGTGCTGCGTCCAGCGCGTCGTCGGCCAGATTTGCGGCTTTTTCCGCCTTGGCGATTTCTGCCGGGCTCTTGAACAGCCGCAGCCGGCTGACAATGCCGGAGGCATCCGCGATCTGCCCGAAGGTCTGCAACTGCTCGTCGAGGCGCCGGCCATTATAGGCCGTCAGGCCGTGGGTGTCGTATTCTACGCCGATGCGGGCGCCGAGCAGGTCGAGTTCGTTGAGCAGATTGCGCAGGTCGACCGCCGGATTGGCGCCGTTGCGGTCCGTCCACAAAACGATGTTGTCGATGATCGAGGTGTGGCGCGCCTGGCGCAAGTCGGCCGAACGCGTCAGCAGCACCATCGAGCCGTCGGCCTTGACCACCAGGCACTGGAAAAAGCAGAAGCCGAACGTGTCGTAGCCGGTTAGCCAATACATGCTTTCCTGGGCAAACAGCAGGACGGCGTCGAGCTTCTTTTCGGCGATCTCGATCATCAGTCGATCGCGCCGCGCGTCGAATTCCGAGCGTTCGAAATGCAGCGCCATCAGTCAGTCTCCAAAACGATTGCCGAAACCTGCCGCCCGTAGTCGGGCTCGTTGCGATGCGTGCTGCGCCGATAGGAGTAGAAAAGCTCTTCCTCGGCATAGGTGCAGCGGCCAAGCCCTTCGGCGCTGACGCCAGCCTTGGTCAGCCGGTCGACCGTGTAGCGGTTGAGATCGAACATCGCATGTCCGGCATTTGCGGAGGGCGCGAAATAGCGGGTATTGCCAGCATCGGCGTCGACGAAGCGGGCGACAAATTCCGGTCCGACCTCGTAATTCTGTGGGCCGATGGAAGGACCGAGCACTGCGACGATGCGGTCACGCCTGGCGCCGAGGCTCTCCATTGCCGCGACGGTGTTTTCCAGCACGCCGGTGAAAGCGCCTTTCCAGCCGGCATGGGCGGCGCCGATAATGCGCGCCTCGGCGTCGGCGAAGAGGACCGGTCCGCAATCGGCGGTCGAGGCGCCGACGGCAATGCCCGGCCGGTCGGTGACAATGGCGTCAGCCTTGGGCCGCTCGCCGGCAAAAGGCTCCCTGGCAATGGCGACGTCCGGCGAATGAACCTGGTGAGCGGTCAGCAGATGGTTTGCAGGCACGCCCATCCATTCGGCGACCCGGCGGCGATTCTCGCGCACCAGCGTCTGGTCGTCGTTCGAGCCGGTGCCGATGTTGAGGCCCCGGTAGATGCCGCTGGAAATGCCCCCAACGCGTGTGAAGTAGCCGTGGCGGATGCCTTGCGCCGTTTCCAGCAAGGGCGACCGAACGGGATCCGGTTTGGTCTGATTCAGCATGGCGGCTTTGTTGTCCGTATGGGCGATTTCGTCAAGCGAGTTGAAGACGGGCGAGTTGAAGACGGGTGAGTTGAAGACGGGCGCAGTTGGTAAGTTGAAGGCTGGCGCAGTTGATGTCGGGCGCTAGTCGGAGATGGGAGAGTGGGAGATGCGGCAGCGAAAAGTCAATCCGTGCTTGGAAACGGCGGAACGGCAATGCCGGCGGGGAGGACGGCAAGCACCTTGAAGAGTTCGCCCATGGCTTGCGGGCCGGCGACGCGCTCGACGTCGGCCGCGATCTGTTCGCGAGCTGCCTCATCGGCATTGGCGCCGAGCCGGCCTGCCCGTTCGAGAAGCCCCATCTTGAGCAGGAATTCACCTTGCGTGGAGAGGTGGGCATCGAGGCCGTGTGCCCGAACGGTTGCCGCGAGGGCAGCGAAATCGACATGGGCGGTGAGATCGGCCTGCCCCGGATTGGCCAGCACGTCCTCATGACCGTGCTTGCGCAAGGCCTGCAAGGTGTCGCCGATCCCGGGCTGGAGGTGACCGTAGTCGAGAAACAGGCCGGCGCCGCCAAATCCGGCAAGTCGCCCGGCGATGGCCGCCATCAGGGCGGCGCGGGCTGGCGCCACCTCGACGATCGCACCTTGCGGCGCATTCTCGGCACCCTCCGGCAGCAGCATCGGGTCGAGCGAGCCGGCGCCGACGAAAAAGCGCAGCCGGTTCGCATTGTCGAGACCGATCATCCGTTCGCGCCAGCCGGCTCCAGCGCGGACGAACTGGCGGATGGGCACCGCGTCAAACAGCTCGTTACCAACAATCAGAAGCGGCCCCTGCGGTAGTGTGTCGACGGCCTCATGCCAGGCGATGGTGGCCGACGTCCCGGCAAGCGTCCGTTTCTGGACTTCGGTCAACCGCGGACTGGTCTCGATCAAGGCGAACGATGCGCTGGCGGTAAGCGTCCGATCGAGCCGCGAAAGCGTGCGCAGCATATCTCTCATCAGCGTGCCGCGGCCGGGGCCTATTTCGGCGATGGCGACCGGCGTCGGCCGGCCGATCGCCAACCACGCCTGGTAGAGCCAGATGGCGACCAGCTCGCCAAATATCTGGCTGATCTCCGGCGCGGTGACGAAGTCGCCGGCGGCGCCAAACGGCTCGCGTGTCGTATAATAGCCGTCCTGCGGATCGAACAGGCAGAGCGCCATATATTCGCTGATGGGGATCGGTCCCACCGCACCGATCAGCTCGGCGATGCGGGTCTTCAGCCGCGTCACGCCGGCTGCGGTTTTGTCACCGGCTTGGCTGTAGCCATCGCCCAGATGCCGGCCAGCACCATCGGCAGTGACAGCACCATTCCCATGGTCAGCCAGCTCGTGCCAAGGAGGTAGCCAAGCTGCTGGTCGGGCTCGCGAAAGAATTCGACGAAGATGCGCGAGGCGCCATAGCCGGCGATGAAGGCCCCGCCGACGAAACGGGGCGTCTTCAGCTTGAGCCGCGAATGGGTGAGGAAGCGCAGGACAAGGAACAACACCAGCCCTTCGAGGAGCGCCTCGTAGATCTGGCTCGGATGGCGTGCAAATGGGCCGCCGTTGGGGAATTCGAATGCCCATGGAACGTCGGCAGGCCGGCCCCATAGTTCGGAATTGATGAAGTTTGCCAGGCGAACGAGGCCAAGCCCCACCGGCACGCCGGCGGCAACCACGTCGAACAGCGACCATGTGCGGATGCCGCGAGACCGGGAAAACAGCGTCATTGCGAGAATGACGCCGAGCAGGCCGCCATGAAACGACATCCCGCCCTGCCAGACGGCGACGATATCTAGCGGATTGGCAATGTAGCGCGGCAGGTCGTAGAACAGCACGTAGCCGGTGCGTCCGCCGAGCACCACACCGATGGCTGCCCAGACGATGAAGTCGTCGAGGTCGACGGGCTTCATCGGCAGGGTGCCGTCGGGCCACAGTTTTGGGTTGGTCACGAGGCGCTTGGCATACCACCAGGCGAACAGAATGCCGACGATGTAGCCGACGCCGTACCAATGCACCGCCAGCGGTCCGATCCGGACGATGACCGGATCGATGTTGGGGAAGGGCAGGGCAGCCAGCGGCAGCAAATATTCGCTCAACAGGGTCTCCCGGTTCCGATCAGGTTCGGGCGCGGACCATGCGGCAGGGTTTTGGCAGGGTCAAGGCAAGCGTATGCTTGCATTCCGCATCGTGCGCCACTACGTCAATTCGACCAAGCGAGGATTTGCCATGGCGACCGGACCGAACCGCATTCTCGATGAATTCGCCAAGCTGATGACTGACGCAGCCGGTGCCGCGCAAGGCGTGCGGCGCGAGGTGGAGACTGCCTTCAGGGTCCAGGCCGAGCGCATACTCAACTCCATGGACGTGGTGCAGCGCGAGGAATTCGAGGCCGCTCGCGACATGGCGGCGAAGGCCAGGGAAGAAAACACCCGCCTCGCCGCTCGCATCGAGGCGCTCGAGGCCAGGCTTGCCGAATTGACCGGCCAAGTAGCGCCTGCGGCTGCGGCAAAGCCGCGTGCAAAAAAATAATAAGAAATAAATCGTAAACTTTTCCACAAAGCCGGATCGCAAAAAGCGCTTTGTCGTGAATCGCTTACCGGTACTGCGTGGATCTTTGTGACAGCGCCTTTCCACATGCGAATGACGCAGTGCGAAAAATTGGGCTGGTCACGCGACTCCCGATCAATAGACTGAATTTGTTGCATGATTCGGAGCAGGGTCATGCGCCGGGCGGTGGGGTCCGGTCCGGGGTCTTTGCGTTGACGAAGTCCTGGCCGTCCGAGTTCTAGGCAGAATTGTTCGAGTGTGCCTCTCCCGCGGAGCGTGTGGTGGCGCTCCCAGAACGACAGGAAGCATTTCATGGAACTTCTCGAACTCGAATTCTCCCGCGAAATCCATCCGGTGGATGTTATCGAGCAGGTGGCGCACAACAACGACTGGTCCTTCGAGCGGGCCGGCGACGACGAGATCTCGATTTCGGTTGCCGGAAGCTGGACCGACTACCACGTTTCATTCTCCTGGATGGAGGACTACGAGGCGCTGCACCTGGCCTGCGCCTTCGACATCAAGGTGCCTGAGGCGCGCGCGCTCGAGGTGATGCGGCTGCTTTCGCTGATCAACGAACAGATGCTGTTTGGCCATTTCGATCTCTGGGAGCAGGAAGGCGCCATCATGTTCCGCCAGTCGCTGCTGCTGGCCGGTGGGGTCGAGCCGTCGAGCCAGCAGGTCGAGGTGCTGCTGTCGTCGGCGCTGGAGGCCTGCGAATGCTATTTCCAGGCGTTCCAGTTCGTCGTCTGGTCGGGGACTTCGGCCAAGGATGCGTTGGCCGGCGTGCTGTTCGAAACCTACGGAAATGCCTGACAGTCGATGAGTTTGAGCAACGCGCGAAAACCCGAGATCAGCTTTGCCGATTTCGACCGCGTCGACATCCGCGCCGGCACGATCGTCGAGGCCGAGCCTTTTCCCGAGGCGCGCAAGCCGGCGATCAAGTTGAAAATCGATTTCGGTCCCGTGATCGGGGTGAAGAAATCCTCGGCCCAGATCACGAAATACTATACGCCCGAAACCCTAATCGGCCGGCAGGTGTTCGCTGTGGTCAATTTCCCGCCGCGTCAGATCGGGCCATTCATGTCGGAAGTGCTGACGCTCGGCTTTCCCGATGAAGAGGGCGCCGTCGTCCTTGGTGCGATCGAGCGCAAGGTGCCGGACGGCGGCAGGCTGTTCTAACTGCGCTGTTGCTCAGGCAGCCAGTTTACGCGTGGTACCCAGCGCCTCTTCGACCGTTTCCATGAACATTTCCGCGCAGGCCTTCCAGCTGTAGCGCATAGCACGTTGCCGCGCCTCGGCGCGGTCGACGTGAAGGGCGGCGAGCGCTGCTTGCCGCAGGTCGTCTGATACCGCGCCGCCGATGCCGTCACCCACAATATCGATCGGTCCGGTGACGGGATAGGCTGCGACCGGCGTGCCGCTGGCCAGCGCCTCGATGATGACGTTGCCGAATGTGTCGGTGCGGCTGGGGAAGACGAAAGCATCGGCCGAGGCGTAGATCTCGGCCAGTTCGTCGTTCGGGCGATGGCCGAGGAAATGGGCATCGGGATATCTGGCCTTGAGCTTCGCCAATTCCGGCCCTTCGCCTACGACCACCTTGCTGCCGGGCAGGTCGAGGTCGAGAAAGGCCGGCAGGTTCTTTTCGATCGCGACGCGGCCGACGCAGAGGAAGATCGGTCCGGGAAATCCCAGGTCCTTTCTTTTATCCGGTCGAAAATGATCTGTGTCGACGCCGCGCGTCCATGGCCGGAGCTTGGTGAAGCCGCGCGCCGCAAGATCGTCGGCGAGCGACTGGGTGGCGACCAGCGTGCCCTGTCCTGAATTGTGGAAATCGCGCAGCCAGCGATAGGCCCATGCTTCAGGCACCGGCAGGCGCGCGCTCAGATATTCCGGAAAACGTGTGTGATAGCTGGTCGTGAACGGGCGGCCGGCGTTGCGGCAGTAGCGCCGGGCCATAATGCCGAGCGGTCCTTCGGTGACGATATGGATGTGGTCCACCTTGCGTGCCTCGATCAGCTGCGCCACGCGGTGCGGCGTCGTCAGCGCCAGCCTGATGTCCGGATAGGTCGGCAGCGGCAGGGTGCGAAAGATGTTCGGCGTCAGGAAGTCCGTCTCGACATCGAAGGATTTCAGGGTCTCCGAGAGGCGCTCCAGCGTGTGGACGACGCCGTTGACTTGCGGGCGCCAGGCGTCGGTGACCATCAGGATGCGCATGGCGGTCCCTTGGCGGAGAGCTTGATTGCCTCGCCGCGACGCCTGAGCGGCGACCCCGCCGCAGCTCTGGCGTCGCACCAGCGCACCCGGGCAGGCGCGGGGTCGAAATGAGGCCGCAGGGCCGAATCAATCATGATCGCGCGCTTCATTGGCGCTCTTCACCATGGTTTCATGACGGGCCGATGAACGGCCGGGTCTCGCTGCCGTCAAGCCGGAACCTTGATCACCGCCCGCAGGCCGCCGAGCGGGCTGCGCTCAAGGACGATGTCGCCGCCATGGCTGCGTGCAATATCGCGTGCGATGGAGAGGCCAAGGCCGGTGCCGCTGGCGTCGAGGTTGCGGGCCTCGTCCAACCGCACGAAAGGCTTGAATACATCCTCCCGCTTTTCGGGCGGAATGCCCGGACCGTCATCGTCGATGGTGACGAGCAGCGAACCGCGACCATGATTGGCATTGATCTCCACCGTCTTGGCATAGCGGAATGCATTGCCGACGACGTTGGACAGCAGCCGGGCAAAGGCATTGGGGCGCACATGGACGTGCGGATCGCCGACAAGCACGGTCGATAGCTTGCGCTTGCGCAGCGCGGCTTCCTCGCGAAGCTTATCGAAGAAGGCTTCGAGATCGAACTGACCGGCGTCTTCCGACGCTTCGCCGCGTGCAAAGGCAAGATAGCCTTCCAGCATCGACTGCATGTCGTCGATGTCCTGGTCGAGTGCCTGGGTGTCGGCCGCCTTGGTCCCGGCCAGTGCCAATTGCAGCTTGAAGCGGGTGAGGATGGTCCTCAGATCGTGGCTGACGCCGCTCAGCATGGCCGTGCGCTGCTCGAGCTGGCGTTCGATGCGTTCGCGCATCTGGATGAAGGCAAAGCCGGCGCGGCGGACTTCCTCGGCGCCGCGCGGGCGAAAATCGCGCGGCATCGGCCGGCCTTTGCCGAAGCTCTCGGCCGCCTCGGCCAGCGTTAGAATCGGCCGGATCTGGTTGCGCAGGAAAGGAATGGCAATCATCAGCAGCACCAGTGAGGTGCCGACCATCCAGATCAGAAAAATATGGGTGTTCGACGCATAGGCCTGGCTGCGGCGCACGAAGACCCGCAGCACCTTGTTCTCAAGTTGGACGCGGACCTCGACGATATTGGAATTGCCGACCGTATCGATCCAGAACGGACGGTTGATCTGGCGGGTGATCTCGGACGAAAGGATCTCGTCAAGGATCGAGAAGAACGGCTTTGGCCCGGGTGGCGGCAGCGGGTCGGGCGGTAGGAGGTCGACCTTCAACTGCATGCGATCCTGGGCGATGCGGATGACGTTGGCATAGTCGGCATCGTGCGGATAAGTCTCTATCAGGTCGATGATGGCGGCGATGTCGCGCACCGTGGCCTGCGACAGGCGCTGCGTCACGGTCTGCCAGTGGCGCTCCATGAAGACGAAGGCGACGACCGACTGCAGCATGATCATCGGCGCGATGACGATGATAAGCGAGCGGGCATAGAGCCGCTTCGGCATGTAAAGCGACACCAGGCGCCAGAAACGGTTCCAAGCGCGCGGCACGGCCTTGAGCGCCCGCGTCGCGCGAGCGCTCAAGCCGCCATCTCCCGGCCGTTCGAGTTGCGTGGTCGCCATTCGTCTTTTCGCTCACCGGCGGCCCGGCAAAGGACCGCTGTCGGCGGCATTCTATTCCACGCTGAGCCGATACCCAATACCGCGCACAGTCTGCAGCCAGACCGGATTGGACGGATCGCGTTCGATCTTGCGGCGCAGCCGGTTGATCTGGACATCGATCGTGCGCTCGCCGACCTCGGACTCGTCGCCGACAAGCTCATGCCGCGGTATCGTCTCGCCGGCGCGCGCAGCGAAGATCGCCAGGATTTCCTGCTCGCGGTCCGTCAGCTTGAGCGCCTCGCCGCCGCGCTTCAGCTCACGCCTGGCGATCTGGAACGTATAGGGGCCGAAGACCAGCTGTTCGACCTTGGGCGTCGTCGCGGGGCCGCCGCGGCGCAGGATATTGTTGATGCGCAGGATCAGCTCGCGCGGGTCGAACGGTTTTGGCAGATAGTCGTCGGCGCCCGCCTCGAGCCCGGTGATCCGGCTGTCGGTTTCGGACAGTGCGGTGAGCATCAGGATCGGCACGTTTTTTTCTGCTCGCAGCGCCTTGGTGAGATCGACGCCGCTTTCACCCGGCATCATGACGTCGAGCACGATCAGATCGAAATCGAGGCCGGCGAGCTTGCGCCGCGCCTCGCCGGAATTTCCGGCAACGGTGACGCGAAAGCCGTTTTCGGTCAGATATTGTTTCAGAAGATTGCGGATTCGGGTGTCGTCGTCGACCACCAGCAGATGTGGCGCGTCGTCTTCCGGTGCTGTCGGATGATCAACCCTCTCAATGGTCTCCATGGCTTTTCCCTGACATCTTTGCGGGCACAATGTCGATCTGCGCCCTTAGTTCCGGATTGACCATCGCTTCAAGGAACCGTTCGATGACGGCGCGTTCGGTGGCTCCGGAATCTTCCAATGCAGCATGGATGCGGCGCGACTGTGGCCGCGCCAGTGCCAGCGCCAGCGCACGGCCCTTGGCCGTCGGGTAGAGTTCGCGCTGGCGGCGGTCGCGAGGGCCCTGCAATTGCACGATATGGTCGGTGTCGATCAATTGCTTGAGCACGCGCGCCAGGCTCTGCTTGGTGATCTTGAGCACGTCGAGGAGTTCGGCGACCGTCAGCCCGGGCCGGCGATTGACGAAATGCAGCACCCGATGATGGGCGCGGCCAAAACCGTAATCGGCCAGGATCTGGTCCGGATCGGAGGTAAAGTCGCGATAGGCGAAGAAGAACAACTCGATGATGGCAAAATCGATGCCGTCCTCGTCGGTGATCGCCGTCCTGATCGGCTCTGCGGCTGCGTGGCTCGTCATCTTTTCTCCGTGCGAAGCAGGAAATTATGTCAGCACTATTGACGTATTTTCCGCGCGATGGTAATTTTTGGCAAGCTTTTCGGCGGATTGCGAACGAAAAGGCAAGCGAAGCCGTTTTTTCCGGAACTTCCTGAGTTTGCCAGACCTTAAATATCCGCCTACGCTTTGAGACAATGGCCGCCCGCAGCGGCCAAGGCGAAACACGCAACGACACAATGATGTGCGGGCTGCCGCCCGCGGGAGGTTACCATGGCATCCGTTCCCTTCGACCAACTGGACGGCTTTATCTGGATGAACGGCGAGTTCGTCAAATGGGCCGACGCCAAGATCCACGTCTTGACCCACGGGCTGCACTACGCCAGCGCGGTGTTCGAGGGCGAGCGCGCCTATGGCGGCGAAATTTTCAAGCTGACCGACCACACCGAACGCCTGCATGAATCGGCGCGCCTGCTTGGCTTCAAGATACCCTACTCGGTCGCCGAGATCGACGACGCCTGCCGCACGCTGTTGAAGAAGCAAGGTTTCCAGGACGCCTATGTCAGGCCGATCGCGTGGCGCGGCAGCGAACAGATGGGCGTTTCCGCACAGAACAGCCGGATCAACTGCGCCATCGCCATCTGGCAGTGGCCGAGCTATTTCGACCCGGCGCAGAAGCTCAAGGGCATCCGCCTCGACATGGCCGAATGGCGCCGCCCCGACCCGCGCACCGCACCGTCGAAATCGAAGGCGGCCGGCCTCTACATGATCTGCACCATGTCCAAGCATGCCGCCGAGGCCAAGGGCTATGCCGACGCCATGATGCTCGACTGGCGTGGCCAGGTGGCGGAAGCGACAGGCGCCAACATCTTCTTCGTCAAGGACGGCAAGATCCATACGCCCAAGCCCGATTGCTTCCTCGACGGCATCACCCGCCGCACGGTCATCGGCCTTGCCAAGGACCGCGGTTTGGAGGTGATCGAGCGCGCCATCATGCCGGAAGAGCTTGAAGGCTTCCAGCAGTGCTTCCTCACCGGGACGGCAGCCGAGGTGACGCCGGTTTCGGAGATCGGTCCGTACCGATTCGAGGTCGGCGAAATCGCCAAGACGCTGATGAACGACTATTCTGCGGCCGTTCAACCCAAGCACGCGATTGCTGCAGAATAACGAAAGTCACAGCTTTTTTAATTAGTAAGGGCGGTTTTCGGGCCGCCCCTTTTATTTAAGCCTTTGCGCATTTGACTTTCATTCAATTCGGCGTCTCATGATGGCGTCGGCCCGGGAGGCTGGCAGCTATGGAGGGACTGGAAATATGGATATGAACACGCTTCTTCCGATCATTATTCAGGTGATTACGGGTATCATCGGTGGTCAGGCGGTGGGTGCGGCTATCAAGACGGCGGCGATGGGGCAGCTTACCAAAATCCTGGGCGGCGCTGTCGGCGGCGTCGGCGGTGCGGCCATCCTCAACAGTCTGCTGGGTGGCGCGGTCGATCCGGCAGCAGCCGCCACGGCGGTAGGGGCCGGCAGCGCGTTGAACATTCCAAACATCGTTGGCGGTGCCGGCGGCGGCGCCATCCTGACCGGCATCATCGGTGCGGTCATGAACGCGATGAAGAAATAAGCTTCGACGTTTCAGGCTTTTCAAATGGGCGGCTTCGGCCGCCCATTTCGTTTGCCGTTTGTGGGAGCGGTGGACGCCGTTCGCGTGTGTCTCTACATCAGGGCCTGGTTCAAGGTTAGAGCTTTCCTGATGCGTTCGAGGGGACGCGCAGCGCTCCGACAGCGTGAAAGGACGAATATGGGTCAGCTCAACGCCAGCATCGTGCCGGTCACGCCGTTCCAGCAGAACTGCACCATCCTCTTCGACATGGACGACAGACAAGGCGTTGTCGTCGATCCGGGCGGCGACATCGACAAGGTGCTGGCGGCGCTCGAGGACAATGCGATCACTCCCGGCGCGATCTGGATTACGCATGGCCATATCGACCATGCCGGCGGGGCCATGGAACTGAAGGAGGCGCTCGGTATCGAGATCATCGGCCCGCATGCCGCCGACCGGCCGCTGCTCGCCAATCTCGAGACCCAGGCAAAGCGCTATGGCATCACCGATCCCGTGCGCAACTGTGTCCCCGACCGGTTCCTTGCCGAAGGCGAGACCGTTTCGTTCGGCTCACACGTGTTCGAGGTGCTCCATTGTCCAGGCCACGCACCCGGCCACGTCGTCTACTATAACCGGGCCGCGAAGTTCGCCCATGTCGGCGACGTGCTGTTTCGCGGTTCGGTCGGCCGCACCGATCTGCCGGGCGGCGACCACACCGCGCTGATCGCCTCGATCAAGGAGAAGCTTTTGCCGTTGGGCGACGACATCGGCTTCATCTGCGGCCATGGTCCCGGCGGGCGTTTTGGTGAGGAGCGGCGGAGCAATCCGTTCCTGATCTGAAACCGCTTGCCGGAAACAAAAAAGCGCGGCCTTTGCGACCGCGCTTTTTTCCGGTTTTCTGGCAGGAAACTGCCTTCGTTAATTGGCGGTGCAGAAATGCTGTTCGCCGTCATAGCCGGTGAACGTGCCGGTACGCGAGTTGAAGCTCCGGTAGCGGTCCGAGCAGTATTCGTACCAGCCGCGGGTCCAGGGCTCCGCATAGCTTTCGGCATAGGCCACTCGCGGCTGTACGTAATAACGGCGCACCGGGGCAGGCCTGTAGTATTCATCATCATAGGCCGGGTCGTAATAGCGGGGCTGCGGACTGGCGAGCGCACCGCCGATCAGGGCACCTGCCGCAAGGCCGAGCACGCCGGCCGCAACGGCGTCGCCGTGGCCGTGGTGACGGCGGTGATGGCGCCATTCGTCGGCACTGGCCGCGGGCAAGGTCGCAAGCGTGGTCGCAACGACCGCGGCGGACAGGATGGCAGTCTTGAAAATTCGGTTCATGTCGGTCTCCTTCGTGCCGGCCCGGGTCGTTTTCGGGGGATGCGGTCCGGCTTTAACGAAGATTAATATGCGACCGTGGCTGAACGGGGGCTGAACGAAATTTGAGCGGGCGGTTCATCTAACTGGGCGGTTCAAGCGTGCGGCAAACACCGCAGGCCAGACCGGCCCACGTCCATTCTGTCCAGGGCCGGTTCAGCCGATCGACAGGTTGACGGCTTTCGGACCCTTGCCGCGCTTGTCCGGCTCGGTGTCGAATGTCACTTTCTGCCCATCCTCAAGACCGGGAAGACCCGACGCCTGCACGGCCGAAATATGGACGAAGACATCCTTTGCCCCGTCGTCCGGCGTGATGAAGCCGAAGCCCTTGGCGTGATTGAAGAATTTGACGGTGCCGGTCTGCGGCATGGGAAGCTCCTTTGATCCCACAAGTCCAGTCTCGGGCCGGCAAATGCCCGGACGGAAATTTGTCCTTTATTTTAGTGTCATCGGCAAGAGAAAGTTTTGCGAGCGCCTGCAAGCATCCCGGAACACAAAAGGCGCGACGAAGACCGCCGCGCCTTTACAGAATTCAAGTTCACTCCAAAAGCCTTGCAGCATCCTCACACCCCGAAAGGACGCGGGGCACGCTGTGGTTCAGGCAGCGCGGAGATTGACCGCTTTTGGACCCTTGCCCATACGGTCGGGCTCGACATCGAAGGTGACCTTCTGACCGTCGACGAGCGTCCGCAGCCCGGAAGCCTCGATCGCCGAGATGTGGACGAACACATCCTTGGCGCCGCCATCGGGCGTGATGAAGCCGAAGCCTTTGGTCGCGTTGAAGAATTTAACGGTGCCGGTCTGGGCCATTGGGGAAACTCCTTCACCCGTGTCAGTCTTGGTGGTTCCGCCCGCCGCCTGGCGCCGTGGGCAAGTCCCGGTGGTTGCTTCGGCAGTCATGCATTGGCGCATGGTAAAACCCCCCGCCGAAAACGGGGCTGTCAGAGATTCACAGTATCGGGGAAAGGTCGTCCAAAACGTTCCGCTCTCCGGGTCGCAAATGCCCGAACACAAAATTTATCGCACGGAAACGTGATGCTTGCAAGATAGAGCCGCGGGCGGCCCAACAGGCGCATCCCGACGCATCGCACCGATAGCCCCGGTTGTCCGCGCGGTCATCGGCCAGGCGCCACCCAGGCATGGTCCAGCAAGCGGGGCAGGTGCTGTTTTGGCTTTGCGCCGGCGTAAGGCCTTGGTTCGCCAGTTGCAAACAGGGGTTGCATTTGGCAGCGGAATGACGAGGATCGGCCGGACGCAGGCACCGTTTGTGCAGGCAGGAGTTTCGAGGGAGGGAACAGTCATGCGGCTTCTTGCGGCAATCTTTTCGCGGCAGGGCTTTTCCATCCTGTTCCTGTCGGCAATTCTCGCAGCTTGCACCGTCGTGGTGGATGATGAGGGGCCGGGGCCGCGCCCGCCACGGCCGGGGCCGCAATTCTGCACTAGGCAATATGACCCGGTCTGTGCCCGGCGCGGCGGCGACCGCCAGACCTTCGCCAATGCCTGCCTTGCCGAACGGGCCGGATACCGCATCATTCGCGAGGGCGAGTGCCGCGGCGGTGGTGGTGGCGGTGAGGAGCAGACATTCTGCACCCGCGAGTACCGCCCGGTCTGCGCCCGTCGCCATGGCGAACTGCGCACATTCGCCAACGAATGCGAGGCCCGCGCTGCGGATTATCGCGTCGTCGATGACGGGCCTTGCTAGCGCACCGGCCTCACTGTTCGTCCGGATAGGCACCATCGGCGGGGCCGACGTAGAGCTCGGCGCCGTCCTCGTTGGAGATGCGCAGGCGATCGGGGATCTGCGGCATCATCAGCGTGTGAAGCAGCGTGGCGGCGCCTTGCAGGGCGGCGCGCAGGTTCGGTGCCTCCAGCGACACTCGATCGAGTATCGCTTCGTCGGCATCGCGCGAGCGGTAGAACTCGATGACGAAGTTCAAGCACGCCTCCAGGCAGATTGTCGTGCGATCGAACCTAGCCTTTGGACTTGGGTTTCACAGCGGTCTCCGCCTGCTTGACCGCCGAGCCGAAGGGCGAGGCCGGTTTTGCCGCCACCTTGTCCTTCTTGGGCTTGCGTGTCTCGCGATTGCTGCGCTGTTGACCCTTGGCCATTTTCTGATCCCTTATGCGAGTTGCGGATTGCTTTCGGCTCAACTGGCCGGGTTGTCGACCGGTTCGAGATTGTCTTCCGTGGTGACCCGCTCATAGGTCTCCAGCTCGCTGCGGATGCGATATTGCGGCGAGCCGTCCTTGACCGGCAACCGGCTCTTGATCTGGAACAGCTCCGCGGTCTTTTGGGCAAGGCCGGTGCGGCTCTTCATGCGGACGGTCTGGCCGACGGTGAAGATATGCGCCGGCGTGTCCGTGCGCCGCGCACTCTGCTGGAAGCGGATCATGTGGCGTTCTCCTGGTCGTGCTGAAGCGCTGCGTCGAGCTCGGCATGGTTAATGGCGACAAGCTGGCTGGTCGGGCTTTTCACCGTCCTTGCCGGCAGATGGATGAAAGTGGCGACGCGACGCCAGGCAGGCCACGACACGCCGTCGATCAGTTCCTCGTCGTGGTCGATGTCATAGTCGCCGGCCGGCTGCACGCCATCCAGCCCGCCAAGCACGAAAGGTGCCGCGAAATGCGCGATGGAATGGGTGGTGCGAGCAGACATTCTTGTGCCTCGAAGTTCTCGCTTGTGCCTTGAAGTTCTCGTGCCTTGAAGTTTCTTTCCGGCCTGCCCCGGAAGCGGAGCCTGCATTGCGGTACCAGGTGTCGGCGATTTGGATAAGTTTGGCGGGCCGAGAACCCTGACGCCGCGGGGCCAAGCATGACCCAAAACGGTTTCATACCATTAGTCTGAAAATACGGCTTATTCAAGAAGTTTTCGGCCTCTTACCCCTACCAACGTAAAATTACTTTTCTATAGTTATCTGCAGAACGATGATACGATCCTGGTGCACCTCAAAGATCGTTGGAAGAACTTCCGGAAAAATTCCTCCGGCATTTGTATTTATCCAGGTATGAAAGGATGTGAGTGATGAATTTCGCAAGAACACCTGATGTCCCGACAGTTGCAGTCAGTCCCGTGACCAAGCCGATAAAGGTCTTGTCGCCGCGCCTCACTATAAGAAGCGACGAGGCGGCGAGGCGAAGGATTGCCGACACTGACGGAACAGCGCGGCGGGCGCGCCAGCTTGCCGAAAGCAACCGCCTGATTTGACGCGCAACCATGACGCTCAATTTTCCCAACCCCAGCCGCTCCTATGACGCGACGGCCAAGCGCATTCGTTTCGTCGGCCATGACGGCATGCTCGAAGTCCCATTCTTTGTCGAGGTTGCGGCACTTTCGGCGGCAAACCCGGCTGCAAGCGGAGCCGAGGCCGAATTTCTCAGCGCCTTCGACGCCAAGCGTTCGTCGATCTACGAGATTGCCCGCCAAGCCTACTCGCACGGCCGCAAGAACGTGTATGTGCTGACGCCGGCCGACTTTCGGTAGGCTCCCCGAGTTCGAAGGTTTGCTTCGTAGCGCCCGCCGTCTGCCCTTGCACGCGCCGCAGCGATGGCCTAGATCGCGGCAGGCAGACAACACGGCAGGTTTCCCATCAACAGAGATCCGAGACAACCGGCAGGCGCACGTTACGGCTCAGGCGGACAGCCGCCGCTGGGGCTCGACCAGCACGTGCAGCAGGCGCTACAGTTGCACCAGGCGGGGCGCCGGCAGGAAGCCGAGGCGCTTTACCGACAGGTGCTGGCGCAAAAGGCCAACCATCCGGCTGCTGCGCATTTTCTCGGGCTTCTGCTGCACCAGACCGGGCGCAGCGCCGAGGGGCTGGCGCTGATCGAACAATCGGTGCGTCTGCAGCCGAGCAATCCCGATTTCCTCAACAATCTCGGCACCGTGCTGCGCGACCTCGGCCGGGTAGCGGCCGCCGCCGATCTCTTCCGCAAGGTGGTGGCGATTCGGCCGGACCAGTTGGCGGCGCGTGACAATCTCGGCTCGTCGCTGAAGCAGCTCGGCCAATTCGAAGGCGCCGAAGATATTTATCGCGGCACGATCGGCCGCAACCCGTTCCATGTCCGCGCCCGCGTCGGGCTTGCCGAAACGCTGCAGGAAGCGGGCCGGCTGGATGAGGCACTGTCTGTTTTTCGCGAGGCACTGACGATCCGGCCGAAGGATGCCGATCTTTTGCACGGCTTGGGCGTCGGGCTGATGGAAAAGGGCAATCTCGACGAGGCTGCGGATCTTTTCAGGCAGGCGCTGGCGGTGGACCCCGGCATGGCCAGGGCCTGGCTGATGCTCACCCAGGTCAAGCGCCAGAAGGAGCGCGACGCCGAGCTTGCCCGCATGGAGGCGGAACACGCCAAGGCGCCGCAAGGCAGCCTGGCGCGCATGCAGCTTTCCTTCGGTCTCGGCAAGGCCAATGACGACCTCAGGGAGTATGGCCGCGCCTTCGACTATTTCGCCGAAGGCAACGCGATCCGCCGCCAGGGCATCGACTACGACGCCGGCAAGACGCGCGGCGAGTTCGAGGCGATGAAGGCGGTGCTCGACAAGGCCTTTTTTGAAAGGCACAGGCCGAGCGGGATCGCCGACGATGCGCCGATCTTCGTTGTCGGCATGCCGCGTTCCGGCACCACGCTGGTCGAGCAGATCATCGCCAGCCATCCGCAGGTCTATGGCGCCGGCGAGCTCAGCATATTGAAGACGGCGGTCGGCAAGCAGTTTCCGCTCAGCATGAAGGGCGGCTTTCCCTGGGGCATCGCCGACATGCCCGACAAGGCCTATGCCGAGGCGGGCCAGGCCTATCTCGACATGCTGCACGCCCGCTATCCGGGTTTTCGGCACGTCACCGACAAGATGCCCGGCAATTTCCTCTTGGTCGGCTTCATCCACATGATGCTGCCGAAGGCCAAGATCATCCATTGCGCGCGCGATGCGGCGGCGACCTGCCTGTCGATCTACAAGGTGCACTTCCGCGGCGACAGCCATCGCTACGGCTACGATCTCGACGAGCTCGCCGATTTCCACAATCTCTACACCGATATCATGGCGCACTGGCACGCCGTGCTGCCTGGAGTCGTGCACGACGTTCGCTACGAGGATTTCGTCGCCGACCAGGAAGGCCAGTCACGGGCGCTGATCGCCCATCTCGGCCTGCCATGGGATGACGCCGTGCTGTCGTTCCACCAGACCGACCGGCCGGTGCGCACGGCGTCCGCCGCGCAGGTGCGCCAGCCGATGTATCAGGGCTCGGTCGATCTGTGGAAGCGCTATGGCGACCGGCTGAAGCCGCTGCTCGATAAACTTGATCGAGGGTCGCCTACAGCTCGATGAAGGGCTGAAAACCGCCAAAGATCATGCGCTTGCCGTCGAACGGCATGGTCTCCCAGTCCGACTTGAGCCGCGGGTCGGCCATCACCTTGGCCATCACCGCGTCGCGGCTCTGGCGCGATTCGTAGACCACCCATGAGAAGATGACGACCTCGTCGTCCTTGGCCTGTACGGCGCGCGGGAACGAGGTGAGCTCGCCATAAGGGACGTCGTCGCCGACGCATTCGACATAGGCAAGAGCACCGTGCTCCTTCCAGACGGCGCCGGCGGTTTCCGCCAGCTTCTTGTAGGCATCGAGCTTTGCTTTCGGCACGGCAAGTACGAAACCGTCGACATACGACATCTGTCTTCCTCCATGCGATTGTTTTCCTCTCTCTCTAGAGCGGGGAGAGGTGATTTCAGACACAGCCTGCGTGGGATGCTAAGCTGCTTTCACCGGTGCGTTCATTGCCCATTCGACGCCGAACGGATCACGCATATTGCCCCAGCGGTCGCCCCAGAACATCACCTGCAACGGCACGACTTCCTCGCAGCCTGCCTCGATGGCCCGCTTCCACCAGGCGTCGATGTCGTCGCTGCCGAGATGGAGCTGCATGGTGTAGCCCTGCGGCTTCACAGCGGCCATTCCATGCTCGGCATAGAAGTCGGAAAGCATCAGGGTCGAACCGTTGACGTGGAGATGGATATGCATGGTGCGGCCCTGTTCGTCCGGCGGATAGGCAAAGACCTGCTCGGCACCGAAGGCCTTTTGGTAAAATTCTGCGGCTTTGAAAGCGCCGTCCAGCTGAAGGTAGGGCGTCAATCCGCCAAGCACTTTGGCGGCGGGCTGGGTCTGCGGCTGGTCATTCATGTCATGCTCCTCTTTGCGTTTGGTTTGCCTTTGCGAACCACAGGACGAGCGAAACGGCGACGATCCTACACGGCCGATGGTTTTTTGGATTCGAAATGGCGTCTGCCGCGACGGCCAACTGCCACCTTTCAACCTTCGATGCGAATCCGCGGGCTGTTTTGCGCGTCGACGATGATTTCCGGCCAGCCAATATCTTTGCGCAGCTCGATCGGCAATGAAAGGATGGCGCGTTCGCTGCGATAACGGGCGCGAGCCGCCGAGTAACGCGTCACGGCGTGACCTATGGATGACAGAATAGACATGATGCTTTCTCCTCGATTGGCGCCGGCATCACCGTGTCGGCGTCCCAAGGACGTGGCATGCGATCATCATCCGACAGGGCGCCGGAATTTTTTTCCGCAAGGCCGGATTCAGTCGAAGACGGCGTTTCTCACCTGCCGGGAATCGAGCGACGACCGCCAAGTCAGCGCACATCCAACCGGAAGCTGAGCTGCGTGCCGTCCGACGGACTGGACTCAGATGACAGATGCGGCCAGAGCGGTGTCGTAATATTCCACCAGTTCGATGATTTTGCCGTCGCGTACCGTCCAGAAATCGGCGGTGCGCAGGACAAACTCGTCACCGGTGGTTCGGCTCGTCAAATGGATCTCGACCTGCGCAGCAACCTTGTCGCCGCCGTCGATGATCTCGACCGGTATGAAGCGCCGGTATTCGAAATCGCTGTCCAGCGCCACAAGCCGGGCAAGGAACTCCTGCTTGCCGCGGGCCACTCCGGCATAGCGCGACTGCACCGGATCGGCGATCCAGCGAAAGACGACATCATCGGCGCAGTCGACCAGCGCGCCCTCGATGTCACGTTTTGCATAGGCATCATACAGGTTCTTGACGACGTCCGCGCCACGCATGACCGGTTTCCTCCCTCGGTTTGCGAGACCTCAGGATGCGCCTTTTCCGGCGAGCGGGAAAGTGTGCCGAGCCGCTCGCCATTCATCGGGCAAAATCGTCAACCGCCTGCCTCGGCAACCTCCCGGAAGAACCCTTCCGGGCTGTCGATCTCGGTCAGCCGCCGTTTCCCGATCAGCCAGAAGCGGTTGCCAACCGCGCGGATGAAGGAGCGGTCGTGCGAGGCAAGCAGGCAGCTCGCCTGATGTTCCAGCAATTCCGCTTCCAGCGCCTCCTGGCCATCGATATCGAGGTGGTTGGTCGGCTCGTCGAGCAAATAGAAATTGGGATTGGCGAGCCTGAGCGCCAGCATCATCAGCCGCGCCTTCTGTCCGCC
>NZ_SUEG01000077.1:24821-26591 GCF_005063415.1 Mesorhizobium sp. | reverse complement strand
GCAACGGCGTGTCGCGTGCCGCCACCGCTTCCTGCGCCAGCCGGCCAAGGCCTGGCACGGAAAAGACGCTTTCGATGACGACGCTGCCTCCCAGCATTTGCGCGGACTGCAGGCCGAGCATGGTGACCAGCGGCAACAGCGCGTTGCGGGCGACGTGAGCGAGCACGATGCGGCGGCGGGAAAGTCCCCTGGCACGGGCGGCCAGCACAAAGTCCTGTCGCCACACCTCGGCCATGCCGGCGCGCATCATGCGCAGATAGAGCGCGAGATAGATGAAGCCGAGCGCCGAAACCGGCAGGACGAGATGGCGGGCGATATCGGCGGCGCGATCGAGGCCGGTCCTGGCCGAGGCGATACTCTCGATGCCGCCGATCGGAAACCAGCGCAGGTCGACGGCGAAGACAATGATCAGCACAAGCCCGAGCCAGAAGCCCGGCACGGCATAGAGCGCCAGCGAACCGATGGACAGGAAGCGATCGCGGAAGCTGCCGGGTCTGGCGCCGGCATAGATGCCGAGCGCCGAACCGAGACCGAAGGAGAGCGCAGTGGCGCTGCCCGTCAGCAGCAGCGTGTTGGGCAGTCGCTCGAGGATGACATCGCGGATCGGCCGCGAAAAGGTGACCGATTGGCCGAGATCGAGATGCAGCAGCGCCCAAAGATAATTGGCGAGCCGCGTCACCTCCGACTGGTCGAGACCCCAACGGTGACGCAACAGCTCGATCATGCCGGCATCACCGCCGGTCGAGACGATGTAGGCATCGACCGCGTCGCCGGGAGCGGCTTCGAGCAACAGGAAGGTGCCGATGACGACAATCAGCAGCACGAAGATGCTGCCGACGAGACGGCGGCGAAGGAGGGTGACGGCGCGGCTCATGGCGCAATGCCGATAGGAGAGCCGAGTCTTCGGCGGCGCGCTCTACGGCGCCCCCCTCTGTCCTGCCGGACATCTCCCTCACAAGGGGGGAGATTGGCAGCTTCGGCGTTGCCGGCCGTCTTGCAACGCTGGAGATTGGCGAAATGACAGCCGATCTCCCCCCTCGTGGGGGAGATGCCAAGTGGTGGCAAAGAGGGCAGGACAGAGGGGGGCGCGAAGAAGCTCTCATCGCTGAAGCTCAGCACCCACACATGCGGCGCGCAAGTCTGGAGAGACCTCTTTACCCCTCCAGCCAAGTGTCCGCCCAGTTCGATACCGCCCAGCGCGGGTTGTTGGCGATGTTCTTGACCGTGTCGCTGGCGACGCTGATGAAACTCCATTCTGCGACGTTGATCAGCGGCAGGTCGGCAGCAACTTTCCTCTGGAACTCCTTGTAGAGTTCGGTGCGGGCGGCGGTGTCGAGCGTCTCCGATGCCTTGGCGATCAGGGCGTCGAGATCGGCGTTCTTGTAGCCACCCTGGTTGGAGAAGGGCACGCCGTCGGGAATGCCGCTCTGCACCAGGATGGTGGTCGAGATCGCCGGATCGCCGCGGAACACCGGCGGCCCGACCGCAAGGTCGAAGGCGTGGTCGGTGTAAACAGCCTTGATGTGCGCGGCAGAGTCGTTGTTGACCAGCTGGGCGTCGATGCCGATAGCGGCGAGCGCCTGGCGCAGATAGTCGCCGAACTGCTTGGTCTCGTTGAAATAGGGCGCTGGTAGCAGTTTCAGCGAAAAGCGCTTGCCGTCATCGCCTCGGCTGTAGCCTGCCTCGTCAAGCAAGGCATTGGCCTTGGCGACGTCGAAGGCATAGGTCGGCACGTCGGCGGCGTAGAATTGCGGGTCGTTTTTCGGCACC
>NZ_SUEG01000077.1:14645-24811 GCF_005063415.1 Mesorhizobium sp. | reverse complement strand
CCGGGCCAGTGGCGGCGGCGGCATAGCCGAGAAACACCGTCTTAACGACGAAATCCTTGTCGATGGCGTGAGCGATCGCCTGGCGCACTTTCAGGTCGGCCAGCTCCTTGCGGCGATGATTGATCTCGACGACGAGCTGGTAGGTCAGCCCTTCATAACCCTTGGTGATCACCTTGAGGCCCGGCACTTTGGAGATGCGGTCGAGATCGGCCAGGGGCACGGCGGAGAAGGCGGCGAGCTGGATCTCTTCGGCCTCCAGCGCGCTGGCCGCCGACGTGCGGTCCGGCAGTACCTGATAGATGATCTCGTCGAGATAAGGCTCGTCCTTGCCCCAATAGCCGGTGTTCTTCTCCAGCCGGTAATATTCGCCGGGCTTGTATTCGGCAAACTTGAACGGTCCGGTGCCGACGGGGGCGTTGTTGGCCGGGTTGTCCTCGATCTTTCCGGTCTCGTAGATGTGCTTGGGCACCACGCTGCTCAGCGCCGGCAAGGCGTTGCGGATCAGCTGGAACGGTGTCGGCTTGGCGAATTTGAACACGGCGGTGACTTCGTCCGGCGTGTCGACCGCCTCCAGATCCTTGAATACGGTGCGGCCGAGATTCTGCAGCGGCTTCCAGACCTGCAGCGCCGAGAAGGCGACATCGGCTGAGGTGAAGGGTTTGCCGTCATGCCATTTGACGCCCTCGCGCAGCTTGAACGTCACCGACAGGCCGTCGGCGGCACCTTCCCAACTGAGCGCCAGCCGTGGCTCGAGCCCGTCCTTGCCGCCGAAGGAGGCCTCGGCCAAGGTTTCCACGATCTTGCTCGAAATGAAGAAGACGCCGTTCGAGGCGACAATCGCCGGATTGAGATTGCGCGGCTCGGAATCAGCGGCGACAACCAGTCGTCCGCCCTTTCTCGGCGTCTGCGCCGAGCCGATCGTCGGCATCGCAGTAGAGGCCAGCAGCAATGCCGAACCCGCAAGCATCGTACGTCTGGAAACGGTGAACTCTGGCATGATCGAACTCCGTCCTCTCCGCGACCCGGCGGCCGGGTGCGCCGTACCCCTCGGACGCTCGTGGGCGTCCCGCAAAGATGATTATGGGCCTTGTGCGGGGTTTCGCCAAAGACGGAATTGGCGCAGCTTTACGTGGCTTTGAAATTTCCGTCCGCTGGACCAGTTGTACAGAAACGGTTCGATGCGCGGATTCTGGCAAGACCAGACTGGAGTAAAGTGCAGCAGCTGGAGCAGCTTTTGGAACTGGTTCGCCCATTCTGGCTGGACCAGATCGGGCAAAATGATGCAGATTTAAGCATAGCCGAGGATCAGAGCCGGAAAGCCGGTGCCGGCGAGCGGCCGGCTAAGGGATTTCAGGGAGAGAGACATGAACATTGCCCCAGGCAAGAATGCCGTCGGCAGCGTGCCGTTCGACCAGGCTAGGGTGGACGGGCTGATGGAGGAGGCCGGCATCGACGTGCTGCTCGCCACCTCCAAGCACAACACGCAATATCTGCTTGGCGGCTACAAGTTCATCTTCTTCGCTGCCATGGAAGCGATCGGCCACAGCCGTTATCTGCCTGTCGTCGTCTATGAGAAAGGCGGGCCGGAGCATGCCGCCTATATCGGCAACCGCATGGAAGGCGGCGAGCACCAGAACCATCCGTTCTGGACGCCGACACTGCATGCCGCCTGCTGGGGCACGCTCGATGCCGCCAATCTGGCGATCGAGCATTTGCGGAAGATCGGCAAGGGCAATGCCCGCATCGGCATTGAGCCCGCCTTCCTGCCATCCGACGCCTATATGCTGATCCGCAACGCGCTGCCGGATGCCAAGCTGATCGACGCGACTGATATGCTGGAGCGCATGCGGGCAATCAAAACCGAGGCCGAGTTGGAAAAGCTGCGCATCGCTTCGGAGCTGATCACCGATTCCATGCTGGCGACCATCGGCTGGGCACGCGAAGGCACGACCAAGAGCGAGATCATCGAACAACTCAGGCGCGAGGAGACCAATCGCGGCGCGCATTTCGAATATTGCCTGTTGACGCTAGGCTCCAGCCACAACCGTGCCGCCTCGCCGCAGGCGTGGAAGAAGGGCGAGGTGATGTCGATCGATTCCGGCGGCAACTACCACGGCTATATCGGCGACCTTTGCCGCATGGGCGTGCTGGGTGAGCCTGACGCCGAACTCGAGGATCTGCTGGCCGAGATCGAGATAGTGCAGCAGGCGGCCTTCTCCAAGGTCAAGGCGGGCACGCTGGGCGGTGACATGATTTCTCATGCCGAAGGCGTGCTGAAGAAGTCGAAGGTTGCGCCCTATACCGATTTCTTCGCGCATGGCATGGGGCTGATCACGCACGAAGCGCCATTCCTGATGACCAACCATCCAGTGACCTATGAAGGCACCTATGCCGCAAAGCCGCTGGAGAAGAACATGGTGCTTTCGGTCGAGACCACCATGCTCCACCCGACGCGCGGCTTCATCAAGCTCGAGGACACGGTGGCGGTGACCGATGCCGGCTACGTCATGTTCGGCGATCGGGGCAGGGGCTGGAACACGGGTGGGGTTTAGGCGCTTCTATCTCACTTCCCGCCCGGCGGCAGCAGCCTGAAATCCGGCAGGTCGCGCAGTGCCAATTCCGGCCCGGCCGGCGAATAGACGACGAAAAGCTGCATCGGCCCGTCGCCTGTATTGAGTGTCGAATGGAAGCGGCTTTCCGGCACATAGATGGTGCAGCCGGGGCCGACTTTCTCGACGACCGGGCTGCCCTTCTCGTCTTCGACCATCTGCTCGCCACTGCCTGAGATGACGAAGATAATCTCCTCCGCACCCGGGTGGTTATGACGCGTATGGCCCTTGCCCGACGGCAGGTCGACGACACCACCGGAAAATCGCTTCGCGCCGTTCACTTCGGGAGCGACCGTCAGCGACAGCCTGCCCCAGTCGAAGCCGAAGGCGCTGACGTCTTTTGGATATACGAATACCTTGCTGTTGTCGGTCATCGACCCACCCTTCTTTTTGCTGGTCTTCTACGCAGCGCCGAACGTGACGGCCTTGAAATCCGCCGTTTGCCTGGCGATCGAGGCTTCTGCCGGAAGCCGCTCCATCGAACTGGCGCCATAGAACCCGTGCAGGCCCTTGCAGCGCTCGAGAATATATTTGGCGTCGTCCGGCATCGAGATCGGCCCGCCATGGCAAAGCAGGATTATATCCTCGCGCCCTGAGCGTGCCGCTTCGGCGATGGCGTCGATCGCCCCTATACAGTCGTCCAGCGATTTGGCCGATGTCGCGCCGATCGAGCCGCCGGTGGTCACCCCCATATGAGCGACGACGATGTCGGCGCCGGCTTTCGTCATGGCGCGCGCCTCATCGGGGTTGAAGACATAGGGCGTGGTCAACAGGTCGAGTTTGTGAGCCTCGGCGATCATGTCGACCTCGAGCCCGAAGCCCATGCCGGTTTCTTCAAAACTCTGCCGCATCTGGCCGTCGAACAGGCCGATGGTCGGAAAGTTCTGCACACCGGAGAAGCCCATCGTCTTCAACTCGGCCAGAAGCAGCGCCATGATGACGAAGGGATCGGTGCCGTTGACGCCGGCCAGCACCGGCGTCTTCTTCACTACCGGCAGCACTTCGTAGGCCATCTCCTTGACGATCTCGTTGGCATTGCCATAGGCGAGCAGGCCGGCGGCCGAGCCGCGCCCGGCCATGCGGTAGCGACCGGAATTGTAGATGATGATCAGGTCGATGCCGCCGGCTTCCTCTGCCTTGGCCGACAGGCCGGTGCCGGCACCGCCGCCGACGATCGGAACGCCGTCCGCGATCATCTTACGGAATTTCTCCAGGATTTTCTTGCGCGGTATGGCGGCCATGTCTTCGTGTCTCACTGTCTGGCGATGTCGAGGAAGGCCGTTGTGGCAGCCCAGGCGAATTCGGGGTCGTTGATATGCAGCGGCAAGCGCAGCACGCGCCGCGTTTTGGCGGGTTTGATGGTGCGCTCGATCGCCTCGAACAAAGCTGCATCGGCTTCAGGGTCGAAGAAGGCGCCGCCTTCGATGTCGAGCGCCGACACGCCTTTCTCCGGAATGAGGAAACGAACCGGACCCTGGCAGAGGCTGAGCCTTGTACCGATCCATTCGCCGATCGTTCTGCTTTCGTCGGCAGTGGTGCGCATCAGTGTGACGTTTGGATTGTGCTCATAGAACAGCCGGCCGAGATAGCGTTCCGGAATTGTCGGCGGCGCCCAGAAATTGACCATGTCGAGCGCGCCGACCGAGCCGACATAAGGCAGCCCGGTGCGGGCGATGGCGCCGAAGCGATCCTCGGTCGCCGGCAGCACGCCGCCAAACAGCAAGTCGCAGACTTCGGTCGTTGTGATGTCGATGACGCCGGACAACAGGCCGCTGTCGGCCAATTTTTCCAAGGTGCGGCCGCCGGTGCCGGTGGCGTGGAAGACCATACAGTCATAGGTGGAACGAAGCTCATCGGCGATCGCGGTCACGCATGGCGTGGTGACGCCGAACATGGTCAGGCCTATCGAGGGTCTGCCGTCGGCCGGCGGCGCCGGCTTTGCCGCCATGCCTGATATCGCCTGGGCGGCATTGTGCAGCACGACACGGGAAAGCCGGTTGAGGCCGGCCATGTCGGTCACCGACGGCATCATGACGATGTCGGAGACGTCGACGTAAGGCGCGGTGTCACCGGAGGCCAACGTCGAAACCATGATCTTGGGCAGACCGAGCGGCAGCGTGCGCATGCCTGCGGTGATGATCGAGGTGCCGCCGCCGCCGCCGATGCCGATAATCCCGGCAATATCGCGGCGCGACTGGACAAACCGTGCAAAGGCGGCGGCCATTGCCGCCACCGCGGTGCCGCGATCGTCGACGCCGAGCACGGCATTGCGACCCTCGGGATGGCGGCTGGCGACCTCGCCGGCCGAAACATCGACCGGCACGGTCGCGCCGCGTGTTCCGATGTCGATACGGGCAACCGAAGCGCCGGTTGCGGCGACCGCATCGGCCAGAAAAGCGAGTTCCTCGCCCTTGGTGTCGGCGGTGCCCACCACATAGATGCGCTTCATCGCGTTTCCCCGGTCTTGGGCGTGCTCGGCGCTGCCGCCCCTTTGCCCGGCCGTTCGACGGCGCGAACGGCCATTGCAATTTTTTGAGACGCGCGTATCGTATTGACATGGATGTCTCACGTCAACAAGCGACAGTGAACGACGACGCCGGCCAAGGCGCCAGCCCGCGGGCCGAGCGCGGGGCCCGCGCGCGCACCAGGCGTCTCATGCTGGAGACGGCGACAAAGCTGATGCAGGCGGGCGCCACGCCGTCGGTCAGCGAGGTGGCGGAAGCAGCGGAGGTCTCCCGCGCCACCGCTTATCGGTATTTTCCGAGCCAGGCGGCGCTGGTGCAGGCGGTGGTCGATGAGGGGCTTGGGCCGATCCTTACCTGGAAATCGAGCTCTGCCGATCCCGAGCGCCGGGTCGCCGAGCTGTTCGAGACCGCCATGCCGCGCATCGAGGTCTTCGAAGCGACGTTCAAGGCGGCGCTGAAACTGTCGCTCGACCAGTGGGCGCAGCGACAGGCAGGCACGCTTGACGGCGAACCTGCCTTCACGCGCGGCCATCGCGTCGATCTTTTGAAAGATGCGATCGCGCCACTCAAAGGCCGGTTGCCGCCGCGCGAATTCAAGCGGCTCGCGCAGGCGCTGTCATTGATCTTCGGTGTTGAGATGCTGATCGTATTGAAGGATATATGGGGATTGGATAGCCGCAGTATGATGTCGGTTGCGCAATGGGCGGCCGGCGCTCTGGTGCGCGCGGCTATGACCGAATCGATGATTGAAGGAGATGGGATCGCGCCGACGTCGGCCGCTAGATAACGCCAATCTGGTTCGACCAGATTTTCAACCTGACTATCCATACTACTAGCGATGCAGCGGCCCAAGCAAGGCATTCATGTATCAAGGAGTAGGAAAATTCAGGGAAAACAGGCAGATATCGCAGAAACCAACTTGTTTGCGTGTCCGCGACCGTCCAAGAAAGGGCTTGACGTTCGTCTGAAATTGGTAATACCAGATCAGGACAAATAATGCGGATGAAAGGGTGAAGGCTAAGATCCGTTTCGGTCGAACGAGGAGGCTCAAAAACCGGAACGGTGCCGTCACGGGAGGACTACCAGGGCCGGCCTCGCCGCCGGCTCGCATGACGCGGTAGAATGCGCACAAGGGAGGAAATCATTATGCGCAAGACAATGACCAGCTTGCTTGCTGGTATCGGCTTAGTGCTAGCCTGCGGAACGTCCGTCTACGCGCAGGAAAAGGAACTTACAATCTTCTGGGCGGAATGGGATCCGGCCAATTACCTGCAGGAACTCGGCAACGAGTACGAGAAGGAAACCGGCGTCAAGATCACGGTGGAAACCACACCGTGGCCCGACTTCCAGACCAAGGCCTTCACCGAGTTCAACGCCCATGGCGATGCCTATGATATGGTCGTCGGCGACTCGCAATGGCTCGGTGCCGGCTCGACCGGTGGCCACTATGTCGACCTGACCGACTTCTTCAACAAGCACAAGGTCGGCGACGTGATGGCACCGGCGACGGTGAAGTACTACGCCGAATATCCGGGCGGCAGCAGCAAGTACTGGGCCATTCCGCTTGAAGGCGACGCCGTCGGCTGGTCCTATCGCAAGGACTGGTTCGAGGATCCGAAGGAAAAGGAAGCCTTCAAGGCCAAGTATGGCTACGATCTCGACGTGCCGAAG
This sequence comes from Mesorhizobium sp., assembly GCF_005063415.1. Lineage (GTDB taxonomy): Bacteria > Pseudomonadota > Alphaproteobacteria > Rhizobiales > Rhizobiaceae > Mesorhizobium. The sequence continues at coordinate 18,066 of NZ_SUEG01000077.1, read as the reverse complement.
GATTTCAAGGCGCTGCGCGACATCGCCGAGTTCTTCTACCGGCCGGACCAGAAAAAATACGGCATCGCCATCTACACCGACAATTCGTATGACGCGATGGCGATGGGCTTCGAAAACGCGCTGTTTTCCTTTGGCGGCGAGCTGGGTGATTATAAGACCTACAAGGTCGACGGCTTCATCAACTCCGACAAGGCGATCGCGGCGCTCGACGCCTACAAGGAACTCTACAAGTTCACGCCTCCGGGCTGGGCCAAGTCGTTCTTCGTCGAGGACAACCAGGCGATCACTGAAAACCTGGCCGCGATGAGCATGAACTACTTCGCGTTCTTCCCCTCGCTGATCAACGAGGCGTCGAACCCGAATGCCAAGAACACCGGTTTCTTCGCCAATCCTCCCGGCCCGAACGGCGACCAGTTCGCCGCACTCGGCGGTCAGGGCATCTCCATCGTTTCCTACTCGCAGAAGCAGGAAGAGGCGACGAAGTTCCTGGAATGGTTCATCAAGGACGAGACCCAGAAGAAATGGGCAGCGCTTGGCGGCTACACCTGCAGTGCCGCCGTGCTCAAGTCGCCCGAATTCCAGAACGCCACGCCCTACAACAAGGCGTTCTACGAGACCATGTTCAAGGTCAAGGACTTCTGGGCGGTTCCGGAATATGCCGAACTGCTGCAGCAGCTCAACCAGCGCATCTATCCTTACATGATCGGCGGCGAAGGCACCGCCAAGGAGACGCTGGACGCACTGGCAGCCGACTGGAACGCGACCTTCAAGAAATACGGCCGCGGCCAATAAAGCATGAAGTTTCACGGAGGGGGCGTTCGTGCCTCCTCCGTTTCTTTTTCTGATTCTTGAACCGGGAGCAGGGTCTTGGCGACCACGATGATCACCACGCTGGACAGGTCCTCGCGGGCCGCCGCTCGCGGTCTAAGCGACATTTCGATCCGCAATCTCTTCATCATCCCGACGATCCTGTTTCTGATCGTCTTCAACATCTTCCCGCTGATCTATTCGCTGGGCTATTCGTTCACCGATTTCCGCGCCTCGACCAGCGCGGCGGCGAATTTCGTCGGGCTGCAAAACTATCGCGACCTGCTCAGCGATCCCTATGTCTGGTCCAACTTCGCCATCACCGCAAAATACGTCATCATCTCGGTCGCCGGCCAACTGCTCGTCGGCTTTGGCGTGGCCATGCTGCTCAACCGCGACATTCCGCTCAAGGGCCTGCTGACGACGCTCCTGTTGTTGCCGATGATGCTGTCGATGGCCGTCGTCGGCCTGTTCTGGAAGCTGCTCTACGATCCGTCCTTCGGCATCATCAACTATGCGCTGGGCCTCGGCACCTTCGAATGGCTGTCGGATCCAAAAATGGCGCTCTATGCGGTCGCGCTGACCGACATCTGGATGTGGTCGCCCTTCGTCATGCTGTTGTCGTTGGCCGGCCTTTCGGCCGTGCCCAAGCATCTCTACGAGGCAGCCGCGATCGACAGGGCCGGGCCGTTCTACACCTTCTTCCGCATAACGCTGCCGCTGGTTGCGCCGATCCTGATGATCGCGGTCATCTTCCGCACCATGGAGGCGTTCAAGACCTTCGACCTTGCCTACATCCTGACCAGCCAGCCGACGGCCGAGCTGATCTCGATCCGGCTCTACAAGATGGCGTTCCAGGAATGGCAGACCGGGCGTTCCTGCGCGCTCGCCTACATCGTGCTGATCATGGTGCTGGCGATCACCAACATCTATGTCAAATACCTCAACAAGGTGAAGGAGCGCTGAGATGGCCGCAGTCCGCACTTCTTCCGAAATCACCTTCAACCGGGTCGCCATCGTCGCCGTCCTGCTGGTGACGATCATCTTCCTGGCGCCGATCTACTGGATCGCCTCGACGGCGTTCAAGCCGCGCAACCTCGCCACTACCATTCCGCCGACGGTGGTTTTCCAGCCGGAGATATCGCCCTTCGTCAAGTTGTTCACCAAGCGCTCGCAGCTGCGCAGCCCGCCGTCGCCGGAGGAGTACGCGGCCGCGCCGTGGTGGGAGCGCGTCGTCTTCAATGGCGGCGAAAAGATCGTGCGTGACGGCAAGGGCCAGGTGCAGTGGTCCGGCTATCCGAGCCGTTTCATGAACTCGCTGATCGTTGCCATAACCTCGACCGTCCTGGCCGTCGGCATGGGCACCTTCACCGCCTATGGGTTCTCGCGATTCAAGGTAAAAGGCGAGGCGGACCTACTGTTCTTCATCCTGTCGACGCGCATGCTGCCGCCGGTGGTCGTCGCCATTCCGATGTTCCTGATGTACCGGGCGGTCGGCCTCAACGATTCCCATATCGGCCTGATCATCCTTTACACTGCCTTCAACCTGTCCTTCTCGGTGTGGCTGATGAAAGGCTTCATGGACGAGATCCCCAAGGAGTATGAGGAGGCGGCCCTCGTCGACGGCTATACGCGCATGGAGGCCTTCTTCAAGATCGTGCTGCCCGAGGCCGCCACCGGCATCGCCGCCACCGCCGTGTTCTGCTTTATCACGGCGTGGAACGAATATGCCTTCGCACTGATCATGACCAGCCGCCGTGCCCAGACAGCACCGCCCTTCATCCCCAGCCAGGTCGGTTCCGGCCTGCCGGACTGGACGGTGATTGCCGCCGGAACCTTCCTGTTCCTGCTGCCGGTGGCGATCTTCACCTTCCTGCTCCGCAACCATCTGCTGCGCGGCATGTCGTTTGGAGCGATCCGCAAATGAGCTTTCGCGACATCAACCAGAAATATCTCGAACCGGGCAGCCAGGTGCTGATGGTGCTCGGTATCATCGCGCTGTGCCAGCCGTGGAACATGCTGCTGCACAGCTACGGCGTGACCATCATCCTGATCGGCCTGATCGGCTTCAACATCACCTCCAAGATCGCGCCGGAGGAGAAGGCCGGCACCGGGCAAGGGGCAAATCCGGGGGCACAACATTGACCCAGATCGAGCTTCGCGGCGTCCAGAAATATTTCGGCGCCGTCCAGGTCATCAAGGACCTCAACCTGAAGATCGACGACAACGAGTTCATCGTGCTGCTCGGCCAGTCGGGCTGCGGCAAGACGACGACGCTCAGGGCGGTTGCCGGACTGGAGACGATCGACGGCGGCGACATCCTCATCGACGGCAAGCCGGTCCAGCACCTCAAGGCCGCCGACCGCGACATCGCCATGGTCTTCCAATCGTTTTCGCTCTATCCGCATATGAGCGTCTACGAGAACATCGCCTTTCCACTGAGAGCGACGCGCAAGAGCAAGGCCGAGATCGACAGCGAGGTGCGCTCGGTCGCCAAGACGCTGCAGATCAGCGATCTCCTCGCCAAGAAACCGTCGGCGCTGTCGGGCGGCGACATGCAGCGCGTCGCGATCGGCTCGTCCATCAGCATCGCCTTCGGCCGCCGCACCAAGGC
>NZ_SUEG01000077.1:0-14635 GCF_005063415.1 Mesorhizobium sp. | reverse complement strand
GAGCCGATCGGGGCGCTCGATGCCAAGCTGCGCGAGGAGATGCGGGCCGAGATCAAGCGGCTGCACATCAAGCAGGGCTCGACCAGCATCTACGTCACCCACGACCAGATCGAGGCGATGAGCCTCGCCGACCGTATCGTCATCATGCATGAAGGTGTGCTGCAGCAGGTCGGCTCGCCGGACGAGGTCTATTCGCACCCGGCGAATCTTTTCGTCGCGCAATTTGTCGGCAGCCCGGTGATGAACGTCGCCGACGCTTCGGTGACCGAGAAAGCCTCATCGGCCTCGGTAACGGTCGGCGATGCGGCCGCCGGTTTCGAATTCCCGCGCGCCTTGCTGTCGAAGCTCAACAGCCATGCCGGCAGCCAACTCGCGCTCGGCATCCGGCCGGAAGGCGTCCTCGTCCGCCGCGAAGCCGCCGAGGGATTCTTGCCGGTGGAGACGCAGATCGTCGAGCCGCTCGGGTCCTTCGACATCGTCGACCTCAAGGTCGGCTCCAAGATGCTGCGTGCGCGCACCAAGAGCGGCTTCATCGGCGGCCCCGGCGAAAGGGTCTTCGTCAGAATCGATCCCAGCCAGGCGCATTTCTTCGACGCGGCGAGCGGCAAATCGCTGGGAGTGAGACTCTGATGGCCCACATCCAGCTCAAGAACATCTCGAAGAAGTTCGGCAACCACACCGCCTTGACCGGGCTTGATCTCGACATCGCCGATGGCGAGTTCTTCGTCCTGCTTGGCGAGACCGGCGCCGGCAAGACGACGACGCTGCGCATGATTGCCGGCCTGGAAAAACCGAGCGAAGGTCAGGTCTTCATCGACGGCGTCGATGTCGCCGACTGGGGCGCGGCCGAGCGCGACGTGGCGCTGGTGCTGCAGCAATATTCGCTCTATCCGCGCTATACGGTGCGCGAAAACCTCGAATTTCCGCTGAAGCCGAAGATCCGCCGGCTGGCGGATGCCGAGATCAAGGATCGTGTCGATCGCGCCGCCAGGACGCTGCGGATCGAGCATCTGCTCGACCGCAAGACCGACAGGCTTTCAGGCGGCGAGATGCAGCGCGTCTCGATCGGTCGCGCCATCGTGCGCAAGCCGCGGGTATTCCTGATGGACGAGCCGTTGTCGGCGCTCGACGCCAAATTGCGCGAGGCGCTACGCACCGAATTGAAGAACCTGCAGATACAGCTTGGCGCCACCTTCCTGTTCGTGACGCACGATCAGATCGAGGCGATGTCGATGGGGGACAAGGTCGGCGTGCTCAACCATGGCCGCATCGTCCAGACCGGCACGCCGTACGAGATCTACAACAATCCGCGCGACACCTACGTGGCGAGCTTCGTCGGCTCGCCGCCGATGAACCTCATCGACGGCAAGCTCGTCAACGGACGTGCGGTGATGGCGCCGCTCAATTTCGAATTGCCGTTTGCGGGGGGTGCCAAGACTTCGGGGGGTGCCAAGACGGGCGCGGCGACCGACGGTCGCCCGCTCGTCTTCGGTATTCGTCCCGAGGACGTCTATCTCGAGACCGGCGCGCCGGTCGAGGCGCGGGTCCATGACGTCGAGAACCATGGCGTCGAGAAGATCCTGACGCTGCGGGTCGGCGACGCCATGCTGCGCGCCACCGTGCCGGCCAGGACCGACGTCCAGATAGAGCAGCCGGTGCGCTTTGCCTGGAACCCGGACAAGGTGGTGCTGTTCGACAAGGGCAGCGGAATAAGCCTGCGTCACGCCGGCTAAATACAAGCCTTTTACTGCGCTAGAGCGGGATGCGTTCAAAGTGAACCGTGCATCCCGTTCTATCTATCCGTTTTAGTCTGGCATTTGTGCGACGCCGTGTGATTCCGCTTGGCGTTCTCCGGTCATCCCCCGTACGGGGGATGCGGATGTTCCGATTTGTCGAATAGGCTGATCCTTCGGTCCCAAAAAGGGATTTGCACGCCCAATTTGGAGACCCAAATACGGAGGGTTGGCTATGGGAAATCTGTTACGCAGTTTTGCGACGATCCTGCTTGTCGCCGGTATGGGATTGTCGGCGGCGCATCTGGGCGAGGCACAGGCAGCCAAGAAAGTTGTCGCCGGTGCGCAGGTCGACGCCAAGAAGATCAAGGACCTCAACGGCGCGGTCAATCTGTCCACCAGTGACTGCAAGCTGTTGTTGAGCGGTACCGTCGTCGAAGTCTCGGATGGCAGGTGCGGGGCTTCCGGCAAATATTGCAAGAGCAGCGCCGGCTCGGCCTGCATCACCGAGCAATAAACCCGGCCAATGTTTAGCCGGCCTAAAGCGCGTCGCGTTCGACCGGCCTCATGCGACGCGCTTTAGATTTTTGTTTTGATGCATGTCGTTACCGCAAAACCGCTGCACACTTTTGCGCGACATGCATCAGCGGATCTCCGCCTGTTCCTCGGCCCGAAAATGGCTGGGCGGCGATCCGATGACCCGCTTGAAGGCGCGGCTGAAGGAGGCGTCGGATTCGTAGCCGAGGCGCGCCGCGACGACGGAAATCTTAAGCCGGTCGCGGACCAGCCATTGCCTCGCCTGGTGCATCCGCACCTGCGTGACGTACTTTGCCGGTGTTTCGCCGACAATGGTTGCGAAGCGCTCGGCGAAACCTGATCGCGAGGCGCCCATCATCTTCGCCAGAGCCTCCACCGTCCAGTCGCGGTTCGGTTCCAGATGGATCGCGGCGAGCACCCGACCGATCTCGCGGTCCCTGACCGCTGCAATCCATCCGGAAGAGTCGCCGCAGCCGCGCTCGACCCATGAGCGGATGACGGTTGCGGCAAGCACATCGGCCAGCCGCGCCAGGATGCCGCCGGAGCCGACGCGTTCCATCGTCACCTCGCGGGCCATCGCCTCCAGCAAATGTGGGATACCTGGCTCATAGGCCTCCAACTCATGTGCGCGCATCACGTCCGGCATCATGCCGAGCAAGGGGTGCAAGCCATCGAGATTGAAATACATGCTGCCGAAAAACAGCAAGGTGCCCGGACGGCAGCCGGGCACGCCCTCATTCGACATGCAATAGACACCCTTGCAGATTTCCTCGACCTCATAGCCGTGGATCGGCGCCGCCTCGATACCCGGCTCACTCGCCAGTGTGTGGGCTGAACCGCGAGGTAACAACACAGCGTCGCCCGCCTTGAGCTCGACCCATTCACCGGACGGCTGCAGCAACCAGCAGCCTTTGCGGCCGATGAAATGAAACCGTGCCGCCGCCTGAGCCGGAAAATGGATGCCCCAGGGTTCCTTCATCTCGCAACGGCCGTAATCGACACCTTCGAGACGCAATCCGCGCAATATGTCTGTCAGCGGATCGCCGGTGATAGGAATTTTGGACGAACGGTCAAACATAATGGTGTTGCTAGCATGGAAACTCCAGCTAGTCACTCCCTATGTTGCATTGCAGCTAAATGCTGCGCTGCAACAGACCGGAGATCCCTCATGACCGAACCCGCGACAGGCGTCATGGACGCCGTTCTCGACCCATCGGAAACCGGCGAACGATCCGAGCCCGCATGGGGGGCGGTGGTCTCCCTGGCGCTCGGAGTCTTCGGCCTGGTGACCGCGGAATTCCTGCCCGCCAGCCTGCTGACGCCGCTTGCGCAGGATCTCGGCATCACCGAAGGCGCCGCCGGGCAGGCGGTAACGGCCACCGCCGTCATTGGCGCGATCGCGGCGCCGACCATGGCCATTGTCACCAAGCGGCTGGACCGCAGGCTGGTCATGTGGGCGCTGACGGTGCTGCTTGTGCTGTCAAACCTGGTGGCCGCGTTTGCATCGTCGCTTCCCGTTCTTCTGATCGCCCGCATCATGCTCGGGATCAGTCTTGGCGGCTTCTGGTCGATGTCGGCAGCCATGGCGATGCGGCTCGTTCCGATGCGGCTGATGCCGCGCGCCATGTCGATCATCCTCACCGGCGTTTCGGTGGCGACGGTCTGTGCGGCTCCAGTCGGCGCCTATGTCGGCGACATCTGGGGATGGCGGACAGCGTTCATGATCGCTGCCGTGGTCGGCGCGCTGGCGCTGCTGGTGCAGGTGGCTACCATTCCGAAGCTGCCGCCGGCAGGTACGGCAGGTTTTCGCACGCTGCTGGAGGTGATGAAGCGCCCGATGATCAGGGTGGCACTGCTGGTGGTGCTGCTGGTCGCCTCGGGACACTTTGCCGGCTTCACCTATGTCCGCCCGTTTCTCGAGAAGGTGCCCACGCTGGACATCGAGACGATCTCGCTTGTGCTGCTCGCCTACGGCATTGGTGGCTTTTTCGGCAATTTCGCCGGCGGCTTTATCGCCGAACGCAGCCTCAAGGCAGCCGTCAGCCTGGCGCCTCTGCTGATCGCGTTTTCGGCGGTGTTGCTGCTGGTGGTCGGAGCCTCACCCGTGGTGGCTGCAATAGCAGTGGCCAGCTGGGGCTTTGCCTTCGGCGCCGTCCCAGTCGGGCTGCAGACCTGGCTGGTGCGTGCCGCCCCCGATCAGGCGGAAAGCGCCGGCGGGCTGATGGTTATGACATTTCAGGTCGCCATCGCGTTGGGCGCCGTCTTCGGCGGCCTGCTGGTCGACAATGCCGGCGTTGCCAGCGCCTTCGCCTATTGCGCGGCGGCGACGTTGCTTGCCGCCCTGGCGGCGTTCTTCCTTGGCCCGAAGCCGATCGAGGATCCCAAGGCCTAAACTGAACGGCCGTCGAAGTCGAAGACCGGCACGGCGGCGACGTCCAACGCCTCGATGCAATGAATATTGATATAGGCACTTCGCCCGCTTCCTTCGCCGACATCCTCGGCGAAGGGGTGAATGCCGCAGCTGCGGCAGAAGCGGTGGGCGATGACATGGTTGCCGAAGCTGTAGCGGCCGAGATCATCGCCCCAGGCAAGTACCCGCATGCTCTCATGCGGCACTGCCCATAGCAGTGCACCCTTGCGCGAGCAGATCGAGCAATTGCACCGAACGGCTCCGGTCAGCTCGCCTTCGACCTCGAACGCGACCTTGCCGCAGTGGCAGCTGCCTTGGTAGAGCAACGGGCCTTCCTCCTTCGGTTCGACAGGTGCAAATCCGACCGTGCCGGGCTATGTCTCCTGCGGCCAATTTCTGGCTGCTACCTCAAGACGTTGCAAGCATGCGGAGTCCGACACCGAAAAATGCAATCAGCCCGCGATCACCTCGAAGCAATTCTTTCGCGTCTTGCCGATCGCGTCGACGATGAAAGCGTTTTCGTAAAGCTCTACCCGGAAGCCGCACGGGCGGCGGCCGACGCCGCCGATGCGCGGCGAAAAGCCGGCGTCACGCTCGGGCCGCTCGATGGGGCGATCGTCTCGATCAAGGATCTGTTCGATGTCGCCGGCGAACCGACTACGGCGGGCTCGCTGCTGCTCGCCACGGCTGCGCCGGCGCTGCGGGATGCCATTGTCGTGCAACGGCTGCGCCAAGCCGGTGCAGTCATCCTCGGCAAGACCAACATGACCGAGTTCGCCTTTACCGCGATCGGCGTCAATCCACATTATGGCACGCCCGGCAATGCAAGCGATGCCAGGCGTATTCCGGGCGGCTCGTCCTCAGGCGGCGCGGTTTCGGTGGGCGAGGGTACCAGCGAAATCTCCATCGGTTCCGATACCGGTGGTTCTGTTCGCATTCCGGCATCGCTGAATGGCGTCGTCGGTTTCAAGCCGACGGCGCGGCGCGTGCCGCTTGCGGGTGCGTTTCCGCTGTCGGCCACGCTGGATTCGATCGGTCCGCTGGCCCGCACCGTCGCCGAATGTGCGGCGGCCGATGCAGTGATGTCGGGCGAAAACCTGGCGGCACTGTTGCCGCTGCCGTTGGACGGCCTGCGCATAGGTATTCCGCGCGGCGTGCTGTTCGATGATACGCAGGAAGAGGTCGCGACGACGTTCAACCGGTGTCTGCGCAAGATGGAACTTAGCGGCGCACGGCTTGTGGAGCTGTCGATCGACGACCTGCTTGCCGATCTGCGCGCGGCAACCCAACGCGCGTCGATCGCGGCGATGGAAGGGGCGGAGATCCATGCCGACTGGCTGGCGACGGGAGCGGCGACGCCGGTCGACCCGCGGGTAAGCGGACCATTGTCGCGCGCCGCCGCCATTCCGGCCACGGTCTATATCAGGGCAATGCGCCGCCGCACGGCGCTGGCCGCCGCAATGGATGACCGACTGTCGTCTGTCGACGTGCTGGCCCTGCCGACCACGCCGGTAACGGCGCCGACGATCGTCTCGACGACCGACGACGAGGCCCTGTGCAACAGGATCGAGGGCCTTCTGCTGCGCAACACGCAGGTCGCCAACCAGTTCGATCTATCAGCCATCTCGCTGCCGATGCCGGGAATGACGCGTCCGGCCGGGCTGATGCTGGTGGCGCGCAATGGCCATGACCACCACCTGCTGCGCATCGCAGCGGGCGTGGAGGCGCTGCTTGCAAATTGATCCGATAGCGCGGGTCAGCGCGACGAGCAGTGGCCGCGTTCGCTGTCCTTGGCGGCGCGTTCGATGCTGGTGGCAACCAGCCAAGGCAGGGTGTACCGCTTGCCGTTGAAGGTCCGGGTGCGGTTCTCGATCGATCCGACAACAACGACCTTGCCGGCATAGAGTTTGTCCGAAAGATCCAGCGCCTTGTCTTGCTGCGGTAGGCGATCGATGTCGATCGAAACACCTTTGATAAGCTTACCAGTAGCGAGGTCGAGTGCGCTGTTCGATGGACAGGGTGCCGCCACGCAGCGCAAGCCGTTGTCGCAGAACACGTAGCTGCCCTGTCCGTTGGCGAAGGCTTGCGCCGTCGCCACGCAGAAGCCGGCGGTCAGCAGGAATTTTGTGACGTGTGCCATGCCGGTACCGTCGCCGGCGAAATCGGGAAAATTAGGGCGCTCTCAGAAATCGGCAGGGAACCGCCGCCGGTAGTGCTCGACCACTTCGGGGTTGCGCAGATTGACCGGCAATCTGTTGGCCAGCACCAGCAAGGCTTCGCCAGACGCGCCGACGCCCATGCGCATCATCGACTGTTCGGTGATCCCGGCCATGTGCGGGGTGACGATGACATTGTCGAAGCCGAAATAAGGATGGTTGGGCGGCAGCGGTTGTGTTGCAAAGACATCGAGCGCGGCGCCGCCGATGCGGCCCTTCTGCAAGGCTTCGATCAGCGCGTCGTCGTCGATCACCGGCCCGCGCGAAACATTGATCAGCAGCGCATCCGGCTTCATCCGGTCAATGCGCTCGCGGCTGATCAGCCCCCGTGTTTCGGGCGTCAGCGGGCAGCACAGAACGATGATGTCGCTCTGCTCGATGAGAGCATCGATCGACAGGAAGCCGACCCTGTCCGGCGCCGGCCGCATGCTGCGCGTCGTCGCCACCACATTCAGATCGAACCCATGGGCGGCGATGTGGCCAACCGCCTGGCCGATCGCGCCGAGGCCGACAATGCCGATCGTCTTGCCCGCTAGCTCGCTGGCCACCACCGTGTGTTCGCGGCCCGCCAGCCAGCCCTTCGCACGCAAGTCGCGGTCCAACACACGAAAGCGCCTAAGCAGCGCCAGCGCCGCGAACATCACATATTCGGCGACGGATCGCGCGTTCACCCCCGGCACGTTCGCCACCAACACGCCGGCCGCATTGGCCGCTTCCATCGGTACCATGTCCAGCCCGGCGCCGTGGCGGATCGCGGCCCTGAGCTTCGACGCGCCTTCGAAAAGCGCCGCAGGCAAGGGAGCGCGAACGATGATGACATCGGCGTCCCTTGCCTCGGCGGCCAGCGTGGCCGCGTCGAGGGCGGAAGCAACGACGAGTTCGCTGGCCCCCGTCAGCATGGAAGCGGCACGAGGGTGCAGTCTGTGTGTTGACAGGATCTTGGGCATTTCAGGCCTTTTCGAGCGCTGGGCTTTCCGGTTCCGCCCCACGCCCCTCGATCAGCCCCTTCCAGTAGCTTTCCGCGCCTTGCAGGTGGGCGCTCATCAGCGCCTGGGCGAGATTGCCGTCGCGGCGCAGCAGCGCCTCGTAGATCTGGATATGCTCGGCATGGGAGCGCACGCTGCGTTCGGGATCGTTGAAATAGATCGGCAGGCGCAGCTCACCCATCATGTAGTAGACGCTGCAGATATTGTGGAAGACGCTGTTCTTGGTCGCCCGCACGATCTCGAGGTGGAACTCGCGGTCTTCCCGGGCAAGGCCTTCACCGGCGGCGATGCGATCCTCGGAGGCCTTCAGGATCTCGCGCAGCCGCTCGAAATTCTCCTCGGTGGCGCGTGAACAGGCAAGTTCGGCGGCCTTGATCTCGTGGATCTTGCGCAACTCGACCGTCTCGTAGATCTGGACGGGATCGAGCGGCAGGCCGGCGCGGGCGAACAGCGCCATCGCCTCGACGCTCGCCTGCTTCGTATCGATGTAGATGCCGGATTTCGCCCGTCGCTCGACGATGCGCATGGCCTCGAGAATGGCCAGCGCCTCGCGGATCTGGCCGCGGCTGACGCTGAAATGCTCTGCCAGTTCGCGCTCCGACGGCGTGCGGCCCGTCTCCTTGTCCGAATGGGAGAACAGATAGGCGGCGAGTTCCGCGAGAAGGTTCTTTTCTTTCATGTCAGCCGTGTTGCGCGTGCGCCTCCAGGAACCGCTCCGAAATGGTGAATCCCAGCCCGGGTCTATCAGGGATCGCTACCATACCGTCCTTTGCTTCGACAGTCTCTTCGATCAGATCGTGAATCATCGGGTTGGCGCCGAGCGAATATTCGACGGTGAAGCTCGCCGGCGAAGCAGCGCAGACATGCAGCCCGGCAAAGAAGCAGGGCGCGCCGGCCCAAAGATGCGGCGCAAAGCGCAGATTGAAGGCGCTGGCGATGGTGCCGATCTTCATCGCCTCGCTGATGCCACCGCAAAAGGCCGGATCCGGCTGGAAGATATCGGCGGATTTGAGTACGGCGAGGTCGCGGAAGGCATAGCGTGTCGCCTCGCTTTCGCCGGTGGCGATCGGGATCGAACCGCAGGCGCGCACCTCGGCCATGCCGGGCTTGTCGTCGGCGATCACCGGCTCCTCGAACCAGGCGAGATCGAGGTCGCCGGCGAGATGGATGAAGCGCTTGGCTTCGGCCACCGTGTACGTGCCGTGTGCGTCGACCATCAGGTCGATATCGGGACCGAGCGCCTGTCTTGCGGCGCGGACGCGAGCGGCCGAGATATGTGGGGCGCCGTCCATGGCGCCGACGCGCATCTTCAGCGCCTTGAAGCCGCCCTTGGCGATGTAGGACTGCAGCTGGTCGCCGATGGCTTCCGCAGTGGCCCAGCCGCCGGAAGCATAGGCCGGCATGCGGTCCAGCTTGCGGCCGCCGAGCAGCCGCCAGACCGGAACGCCGAGCGATTTGCCAAGAATGTCCCACAATGCGATGTCGACCGCGCTGATGGCGGCGATGCTCATGCCCCGTCGTGCCAATTGCGGCATGGCATGGCCGGCGCGAGCGGCGCTGTCGTGGCGCGTGCCATTATAGAGCATCTCCCATATGACGCCGATGTCGGCCGGGTCGCGGCCGACCAGCTGCGGGCCGACCTCGTAGTTCAGCAAATGGACAAGAGCGCCGTAGCTGCCGGCGCTGCCGGCGGCATTCTTGCCTTCGCCCCAGCCGACCAGACCGTCGTCGGTTTCGATGCGCAGGATGGCGGCGTCGAACGTCGCGACCTGACCGAAGTCGCTGCGGTGCTGCTTCGCGGCTTCGATCGGTATGCGGACCCACCAGGCTTGGACCGTCTTGATGCGCATGTTCATCCTCGGCCCGGCCGCGGTGAGGCGGAAGGGCTTTTTCCAAACGGCTCGGCTACTTGATCAGCGGCAGCAGCGTTTCCGCGTTGATGCGCATCTGGTCGGTGTAGAATTTCTCCGTGAGCACGCTGGAGCCGTGGTCCTGAATGAATTTCAGCTGCTCCGGCGAGATGTCGACGGGGTTGCGTTCGACCATGTCGGGATAGGGGGCAGCCGGCGTGCGGTCGACGGGGGCGACGAATTCATTGGTCAGCGCGCCGTCATAGCCGATCTCCTTCAGCGTGCCGACGATCTTCGGCCAGTCGATCTGCCCGAGGCCGGCGGCGAAGCGGTTGTTGTCGGCGACATGGAAGTCGTACAGGCGCTTGCCGACCTGCCGGATGGCGTCGTAGACGTTAAATTCTTCCATGTGGATGTGGTAGGCGTCGAGGCAGACGCCGCATTCGGGGCTGACCGCATCGGCCAGCGCCAGTGCCTGGGCGCCGCGGTTGAACAGATAGGTCTCGAAGCGGTTGAGCGGCTCGACCGCGATCTTGACGCCGACCTTCTTGGCGTGGGTGAAGCATTCCCGGGTGGCGTCGACCACCCATTTCCATTCCTCTTCCTCGGTGCCGTCCGGCACCACCTTGCCGACGGTGGCCGGAACCAGCGTGATAATCTCGCCGTCGAGCTCGCTGACCATGGTCAGCACGTCCTTGACATATTGCACCGAGCGCTCGCGCTGGCCCTGGTCCTTGGCAGCGAGATTGCGCTCGCCCAGCATCAGCGTCACCGCTCCCCAGCAGCGAATGCCGTGCTCCTTCAGCAGCGCGCGCGTCTCCTTGGGCTTGTATTGTTCGGGTTCGCCGGAAATCTCGATCGACTCATAGCCGAATTTCTTGATGCGCTTGAGCGTCGTTTCCAGCGGCTCCGCCCGCATCCAATTGTGTGTCGAAAGATGCATGGTCTATCCTTCCCAGAATCGCCTGTACCAGTTCGCCTGCGGCGCACTCTGCCGAAGCCTGCCGCATGATTCCTCCCCAAGGCGTCCCAGCATTTTTTAGCAAACTGGTTCGACCAATTGGGCTTAATGGGAGGTCTACAGTAATTTCATCTGGACGGCAAGAAGTGCTGCCATCAAGCGTTGGCTCATGACTATGCTATTGATTACACTTAAACATGTGGCTTAACTCGGCATGGTTGCAGGGCTGCGGCAGCGCGTCAAACGGCTTGACCAGATTTCGACATTTGGTAATACCAGAATAGCGGCGCCGAGCGCGCTGTGCAAAGAGACCAAAGAGGCTGGCCCTGTTTTCAATCGGCGCTATGCTTGGTCGTGAAACATAGGGAGATGCCGATGCCGACGACGATGAAGGGGCCTGGTCTGTTCCTGGCGCAGTTTGCGGGCGACGCCGCTCCGTTCAATTCGCTGGCCTCGATCACCAAATGGGCGGCTGGTCTGGGCTACAAGGGCGTGCAGATCCCGACATGGGACGCCAGACTGTTCGATCTCGAGAAGGCAGCCTCCTCCAAGGCCTATTGCGACGAGGTGAAGGGCATCTGCGCCGATGCCGGCGTAGAGATCACCGAATTGTCGACGCATCTGCAGGGGCAGCTGGTGGCGGTGCATCCCGCCTATGATGCGCAGTTCGACGGCTTTGCGCCGGCTGCGGTGCACAACAATCCAAAGGCCAGGCAACAATGGGCGGTCGAACAGATGAAGTTCGCCGCCAAGGCGTCGAAGAATCTCGGGCTCAAGGCGTCGGTGTCGTTTTGCGGCGCCCTGGCCTTCCCATACCTCTACCCCTGGCCGCAGCGGCCGGCGGGATTGATCGAGGAAGCGTTTGCCGAACTCGGCAAGCGCTGGAAGCCGATCCTCGATGTCTATGACGAGAACGGCGTCGATGTGGGCTACGAAATCCATCCGGGCGAGGACGTGTTCGACGGCGCGACGTTCGAAATGTTCCTCGATGCGGTCGGCGGCCACAAGCGCTGCAACATCAACTACGACCCGTCGCACTTCCTGCTGCAGCAGCTCGATTATCTCGAATTCATCGACATCTACCACGAGCGGATCAAGGCGTTCCACGTCAAGGACGCCGAATTCAATCCGACCGGGCGGCAAGGCGTCTATTCCGGCTACCAGAGCTGGACCAACCGCGCCGGGCGTTTCCGCTCGCTCGGCGACGGGCAGGTGGATTTCGGCGGCATCTTCTCCAAGCTCACCCAATACAATTACGATTCATGGGCGGTGCTGGAATGGGAATGCTGCCTGAAGCACCCGGAGGATGGTGCGGCCGAAGGCGCTCCCTTCATCCAGCACCACATCATCAGGGTTACGGAAAAAGCGTTCGACGATTTCGCTGGCGGCACGACCGATAAAAAGGTGCTGCGCGGGATGATGGGGATCTAGCACAGATATCCCTCCCCCTCGAGGGGAGGGTGGCCCGGAGGGCCGGATGGGGTCGGTCCATGCCGAGCTTCATGCCCGGCGCTATGCGTCGACCCTCCCCTCAAGGGGGAGGGTATCTCAGATAACGAGGGAGAAAATCATGGTTGGTGCATCGAAGGCGGAAACGGGGGGCGGTCCGATCCGCTACGGCATGGTCGGCGGCGGACAAGGCGCCTTTATCGGCGCGGTGCACCGCATCGCAGCGCGCATGGATAACGAGTTCGTGCTGGTTGCCGGTGCCCTGTCGTCGGATCCGGAGCGCGCCAAGGCCTCGGCGGCCGAGCTTGGGCTCGATCCGGCGCGCAGCTACGGCTCCTATGCCGAGATGGCGAAGGCAGAGGCCAAGCGGCCGGACGGCATCGAGGTGGTCGCCATCGTCACGCCTAACAATGTACACGTGCCGGCCGCCAAGGCTTTTCTCGAGGCCGGCATCCACGTCATCTGCGACAAGCCGCTGGCAACGACGCTGGCCGAGGCAAAGCAGCTGGCGGCTCTGGTCGAAAAGACCGGCAAGGTGTTCGTGCTGACGCATAACTACACCGCCTATCCGATGGTGCGGCAGGCACGCGACATGGTGGCCAAGGGGCAGCTCGGCGATATCCGCATCGTGCAGTCGGAATATCCGCAGGACTGGCTGACCGAAGATCTGGCCGCCACCGGCCAGAAGCAGGCTGCGTGGCGCTCAGACCCCAAGCAGGCCGGTGCCGGCGGTGCACTGGGCGACATTGGCACGCATGCCTACAACCTTGCCCGTTTCGTCTCCGGGCTGGAGCTCGATTCGCTGTCGGCCGATCTCGATGCTTTCGTAGCGGGGCGGCTGCTCGACGACAACATCAATGTGCTGCTGCGCTTCAAGCCGGCCGGCGGGTCGCACCCCGCCAAGGGCATGATCTGGGCAAGCCAGGTGGCGCCCGGCCACGAGAACGGGCTGAAATTGCGCATCTACGGCTCGAAGGGCGGGCTCGAATGGGTGCAGGCCGATCCGAACTATCTCTGGTACACGCCGTTCGGCCAGCCGAAGCAATTAATCACCCGAAATGGCGCCGGCGCACTTCCCGTCGCCGGTCGGGTCAGTCGCGTTCCGCCAGGCCATCCGGAAGGCTATCTCGAAGGCTTTGCCAATATCTACCAGGAGGCCGCGCGCGCCATTCGTGCAGCACGTAGAAAGGGCGGCAAGCCGGCTAAGGATGTCGTTTTCCCGACTGTGCAAGACGGCGTCGAAGGCATGGCCTTCATCGAGGCCTGCGTGAAGTCGTCGAAGAAGAATGGGGCGTGGACGAAGCTTTAATCACTGCGTCCGGTTAGCGGGAAGTCCCCCTCACTCGGATTGCCGGCCGAATTGCAAGGGCAATTCGGGGCAATCCGACCTCTCCCCGAGGGAGAGGAGATCGCCGGCGCTGGCGTCTGCCTCTTCTCCCCAGCGGGGAGAAGGTGGCCGCGAAGCGGCCGGATGAGGGGGCTTGTGGCGAAGTCGCCGGAGGAGCAAGCCCGGCCGTCAAAGGGGAGGGGGCGTCGATGAAAATCGGCATGTGCATGCTGTTGTGGACGACCAGTGTCTCAAAAAAACACGAGCCGCTGTTGAGGGACATCAAGGCGACCGGGTTCGACGGCGTCGAGATACCGGTCTTCTCCGGCACGCCGGACGGCTACAAGAAGCTCGGCGAGCTGCTCGACCGTATCGGGCTGCAACGCACCGCGGTCTCGGCGATGGGCGATCCGGAGATGAATTTGATCTCGGCCGACGCCTCGACGCGCAAGGCCGGTATCGACTACATGAAATCGGCGATCGACTGCGCTCAGGCGCTTGGCGCGAACACGTTGAGCGGCCCGCTCCATTCGACACTCGGGGCCTTCTCCGGCAGCGGGCCGACGGCGGCCGAGAAAACACGTTCGATCGCCTCGCAACGCGCCATTGGCGACCATGCCGGCAACAAGGGTGTCACCATCGGGCTGGAGGCGCTCAACCGCTTCGAATGCTATCTGCTTAACACGATGGACGATTTGTCGGAGCATATCGACGCGATCGACCGGCCGCACATCAAGGCGATGTACGACACCTTCCACGCCAACATCGAAGAGGCCGACCCGATCGGCGCCTATTCGCGTAACCGCAAGAACGTCGTCCATATCCATATTTCGGAGAATGATCGCGGCGTGCCGGGCCGCGGCCACATCCCCTGGAAGGAGACTTTCTCAGCCATTCGCAACAGCGGCTATGACGATTGGCTGACGATCGAGGCGTTCGGCCGTTCGCTGAAGGATTTGGCCGCGGCCACCAAGGTGTGGCGCGACTTTTCCGAAGGCCCGGAAGCGGTTTATCGGGAGGGATATAAGCACATCAGGGATGGGTGGAAGGCGGCCGCGTAGGGCCTGCTAGGCAACAAGCTTGATGGGAAGAAAAAAATCTGCGTCGGCAATCCTTCACACCCCCCTCTGTCCTGCCGGACATCTCCCCCGCAAGGGGGGAGATCG
>NZ_SUEG01000076.1 GCF_005063415.1 Mesorhizobium sp. | reverse complement strand
CGCCCTGCTGCACGACCAGCACCGCCAGCATCGCCACCGCCAATGTCCTTGCCGCGCATGTGCTTTACGTCGTGCTGTTCCTGCGTGCCGGCGGGGGCCTCGGACTGCTTTCGGCCGAGCCATGGCGGGCAGCGATCGTGCTGGCGATGGTCGTGTCGGTGCTGGCCATGCTTTTCGCGCTCCGGCGCCGCGTCGGCCCGGCCTTGCGTTTGCCGATCGGTGTGCATGCCGCGGCACTGCTTGCCATGAGCATTGCCGCGCTCACCCTGAACAGCGTCTGGGTCGTCGGCGGCGTCGTCCTGCTCATCCTGTCCGACGGGCTGCACGCCGCGGAAAAGTTCCTGCTGCCCGCCATCTCGCCGCACCGTGCCTGGATGCGCCATGCGGTCTGGGCGCTGTATTACGCCGGCCAGCTGGCGATCACGCTGGGTTTCCTGCTGGGCTAGGTGCCTAGGGCGTGCCCGGCAGCCAGCCTGGTTCGGCCAGTTCGAAGGCGGCGAAATCGAAGCCCGGCGCCACGGTGCAGCCGACCAGGGTCCATTCGCCGAGGCTGCGTGCCGACTGCCACCAGCCCGCCGGCACGACGATCTGCGGCCGCTCGCCCGCGGCAAGCGCCGTACCGAGGACCTCCTCGATGACGGGACCGCCTTCTCGATGTATCGACAGCGCCAGCGGCGCGCCGTCATAGAAGTGCCAGACCTCGGCCGCGTCCTTGACCCGGTGCCAGGCCGACACTTGGTCCTTCTCCAGAAGGAAATAGATCGCCGTCGAATGGCCGCGGGCGCCTTCCGCCCCGTCGCGAAAGGTCTCGGCATACCAGCCGCCTTCCGGATGCGGCTTCAGGCCGAGCAGGGCGATGATTTCGGCGGAACTGGTCATGACCCTAGCTCCTGGCGCCGCTCAGAAATTGTCCTTGCGCTTGCGGATCTCGGCGAACACTTCGGCGTCGGAGGCCTTCTCCAGGCCGAGATGCCTGCGGATCGCCGGATCGTGCCAGCGCAGGAACGGATTGGTCGACAGTTCCTCGCCGATCGTCGTCGGCAGTGTCGGCTTGCCGCCGGCGCGCAGCGCCTCGATTTTCGCGGCGCGCTCTTTCAGCGCCGAATTGGTCGGATCGATGGTCAGCGCGAAACGGGCATTGGCCAGCGTATATTCATGACCACAGTAGACGACCGTGTCGGCTGGCAGCGCCGCGAGCTTCTTCAGGGATTCGTACATCACCGGCGGCTTGCATTCGAGCAGCCGCCCACAGCCGAGCGCAAACAGCGTGTCGGCGGCGAATGCCACTTTCGACGCCGGCAGGTGATAGGTGACATGGCCCGCCGTGTGGCCGGGCGTGGCGATAACCTCGATCCGCTCGTCGCCGAGGCGAAGGACCGAGCCTTGCTCGACGGCTTCGTCGATGCCGGGAATCTTTGCCTTTTCGGCTTCCGGCCCGACGATGCGCAGCTTGAAACGCTCCTTCAGCGCCAGATTGGCCTCGACGTGGTCGAGATGGTGGTGGGTGGTCAGGATCATCGTCGGCGTCCAGCCGGTGCGCTTGATCGCCGCCAGGATCGGCGCCTCCTCGGGTGCGTCGATGAGCGCCGTCTGGCCGCTTTTCGGATCATGCACCAGCACGCCGAAATTGTCGCTGCGGCACATGAATTGTTCGATCTCGACCGGCATCATATCTCTCCCTTTATTGGCGCAGACATAAGGCGCCTGCCAGCCGATGTCATCTGCCTTTGTTGAACTTGGACTGCTTCGAAGCTACCGTTCCGCGCATGCATTCAGACATTGTCGACCTCCGTTCCTTCTATTCGACCACGCTCGGCCGCCTGGCCGAACGCTCGATCACCATGGCGCTGTCCTCAATATGGGCCATCGTGCCCAACGAACGGCTGGTCGGCCTCGGCTACACCTTGCCGTGGCTGGAGCGCTTCGGCAGCGATGCCGAGCGCGTCTTTGCCTTCATGCCGGCAACGCAGGGCGCGGTGGTCTGGCCGGCGACGGGGCCGACGGCGACCGCCCTGGTCTTCGACGAGGAACTGCCGCTGGTCGATTCCTGCATCGACCGCATGCTGCTCGTCCATTCGCTCGAACATGTCGAGAACCCGCGCGAGACGCTGAACGAGATCTGGCGGGTGCTGTCGCCGGCCGGCCGTGTCGTCATCGTCGTGCCCAACCGGCGCGGCGTCTGGGCGCGCTTCGAGCACACGCCTTTCGGCAATGGCCGGCCGTTCTCGCGCGGCCAGCTGACCGAATTGCTGCGCGAAGCGAATTTCACGCCGGCGGCGTGGTCCGATGCGCTGTTCTTCCCGCCGTCGCCGCGACGTTTCATGATGCAGTTCCACAATGTGCTGGAACGTGCCGGCCGGCGCTTCTGGCCGATCTTCTCCGGCGTCATCGTCGTCGAGGCGCAGAAGCGGCTCTATCAGGGCGTGCCGGTTGCCCAGCGCGCGTCCCGCCGCGTCTTCGTGCCGGTTCTCTCGCCGCATGGCGCGCCTACGCTCGGCCGGCTATCGCGGGCCGAACGTCCGGCGCCGCCAAGATGACGCGTTCGTGATCCGAGGCAGGCTTTTTCTCACCTATCTGTCGCGGACGGGTTGGCTGCCCGATTGAAGGCATACGCGGTCGATTCTATGACCGGGTTTCAGCGCCGCTTTCGAATGCAAGGATCCACTCATGGCTGATCATCCGGATGTCGAGGCCAGCGCCCAGAAGCTTGCCACCTGGATCGAAGCCAGCAGCCTGCGTGAGCAGCTGGCAGCGATCAAATTGGCGCTCACCACCTCGCCGGTGCGAAAGCGATTGTTTTGGGCCGCAATCGGCATCGTCGCCGTCATTGTCGCAACCTCGGTCGGGCAGGTTCTGCTCAATCGCTGGAACCAGCCGTTCTTCGACGCGCTGGCGCGGCGCGACATGCCGGCTTTCCTGCATCAGCTTCTGGTCTTTGCGGCAATAGCCAGCGGGCTGCTTCTGTTTAACGTGGGCCAGACCTGGCTCGACCAGATGCTCCGCCTGAAGCTGCGCGAGGCGCTGACGCTCGACCTGATCGACGAATGGATGCGGCCGGCGCGTGCCTTCCGGCTGACCCATGCCGGCGCCATCGGCGTCAATCCCGACCAGCGCCTGCAGCAGGATGTCGCGCATCTCTCGGATCTTTCCATCGGCCTCGGCATCGGCCTACTGCAGTCCTGCATCCTGCTTGCCTCGTTCGTTGGCGTCCTGTGGTCGCTGTCTTCCGGCTTCGTCTTCCACATAGGCAGCCATTCGCTGGCCATACCCGGCTACATGGTCTGGGCGGCGATCCTTTATGCGGGCACCGCTTCGTGGTTGAGCTGGCTGGTCGGGCGGCCGCTGATCCGCTTCAACAACGATCGCTATACGCGCGAAGCGGAGCTGCGCTCCTCGGTGGTTCGCGTCAACGAGAATGTCGATGCCATCGCGCTGGCGCATGGCGAGGCTGATGCCAGGCGCCGCCTCGAATTCGATCTCGGCATGGTGCTGGGCGCCATGCGGCGCATCTACAGCGCCCAGATCAATCTTTCCTGGGTTACCGACACCTATGGCTGGATCACTGTCGTCGCGCCGATCCTGGTCGCCTCACCGGTCTATTTCGCCGGCGATATCAGCTTTGGCGGCTTGATGATGGCAGTCGGCGCATTCAACCAGGTCCATTCCTCGCTGCGCTGGTTCATCAACAATATCGGCGGCATCGCCGATTGGCGCGCTACGCTGATGCGGGTCGCCGACTTCCGCATCGCGCTTGGCGACACCGACGCGCTGCACCATACGGAAAGGCGCATTTCGTTCGGCGAAAACCCGGACGGCAGCCTGACCTTCGAGAAACTTGAGATTGCCTCGCCGGAGGGATGCACCAAGCTTGCCGAGCCGCATGTCGAAATCCGCGCCGGCGACCGCGTCATGATCACCGGAGATCCAGGCGCCGGCAAGACGCTGTTCTTCCGCGCCATTGCCGGTTTGTGGCCATGGGGCAGCGGCCGCATCGGCATGCCGGCCGGAGAAGCGCCGATCTTTGTTCCGCGTACCCCCTATTTCCCGCTCGGCAAGCTGCGCGAGGTGCTCAACCATTCGGGCGGGGCGGCGGAGGCGAGCGATGCCGAGATCTCGGAGGTGCTGGCCGATGTCGGGCTGCAACGCCTGTCGTCCTCGCTCGATCGCTCGGCGCGCTGGGAGCGTGAGCTCAGCGACGACGAGCAGCGTCTGCTGGCCTTTGCCAGGCTCGCCTTGCGACGGCCGAAATGGGTGATCATCGACGAGGCGCTGGACGCGTTCGACGGCCCAACGCTGAGGCAAGTGCTGTCGATGCTGGAGAAGCGCCTTCCCGACGCCGCGATCCTCAATATCGGCCGCGGCCAGCACAATGCCCGCTTCTTCCGGCGGGCGTTGACCATCGTCAAGGATGCCGGCCAACCGCCACTCAAGCCGGCCCGTATCAGGGCAGGTGCCATCGAACCGCCCCCGGCTATCGCTTCGGCTGGCCGAAAGAAATAGAAGGCAAGCTTTATTTCGCCGCGATCGCGGCGAAAAACTGTCGCGATCGTTTCAGATGGGAACGTTCCGATCGGCCATGCTTGACGCTCTCGCCCTGCTCGCCTGCCTTGCCTGCACTCCGGCGGCACCTGCGGCCGCGCCGGCCAATGCAATTGTCGTCGATGTCGAGCTGGTGCTGGCCGTCGACATCTCGCAGTCGATGGATGAAAGGGAGTTTGCCCTGCAGCGCGCCGGCTATGTCGCGGCGCTGCGCCACCCCGACTTCATCAACGCCGTGCGTGCCGGCACCTCCGGCCGCATCGCCATCGCCTATTTCGAATGGGCTGGCACCATCCGCGACGATGGGGTCATTGCCTGGCAGGTCGTCGACAGCAAGGAGAGCGCCAATGCTTTCGCCGACAAGATCGCGGCCCGCCCGTTCAGGAGCTTTCGCGGCACCTCGATCTCCGGTGCAGTGGCCTTCGGCGCCGAGCTTTTCACCGGCACGGCCTTCACCGGCAAACGCCGCGTCATCGACGTCTCGGGCGACGGCCCAAACAACACCGGCCTGCCGGTCACAACGGCACGCGATGCGGCGCTGGCGAAGGGCATTATCATCAACGGACTGCCGATCCTGATCAGCCCGTCACCCACCTTCAGCCATCTCGACCGGTATTATGCCGAATGCGTTACTGGCGGGCCGGGCTCGTTCGTGCTGCCGATCTATGCTGCTTCCGAATTCGCCACCGCCACTCGCCGCAAACTGATCCTCGAGGTCAGCGGCATCGAGTATCCCAGGGAAGATCCGAGGACGATCCGCATCGACGCACCGATCGACTGCCTGCAAGGCGAACGCGACCGGCGGTTTTTCTCCGACCCGTATTTCCCGGAACTCGACCGGTAAGGCTTGCCCGGGGTAAGCTAGGCTGGTGGCAGGCCGAAGGCCGGGAACAGAGATGGCCCGAGCGGCCCTATGAAGATCGTCAAGGAGGCGATCCCGCCCTCGCCTGCGTCGAACACATGCAGGGAATGGGCCCGCCATTCAGGACCATCGTGGCTGCGGGAATAAACCCCGACCGCCGGCTGGGCATTGGCGCGGGTGGCCAGCGTGCGGAAGCCGCCAAACCTCGGCCAGACGGTCTCGAAGAAACCGCGGATCGCTTCGCGGCCTTGATACCATTCGCGCCAGGGCGGCATTGTATAGATGGCGTCCTCACGCAGCAGCTCGATCAAGCTGTCGAGATTGGCGGCCTGCCAGGCCTGCATGTAGCGTTCGAGCAGCAGGCCTTCTTCGGGGCTGGGCCGTGATCGGCTGGCCGGCCGTCCCTGAGGATAGCGCGCCGCCAGCGTTGCGCGGGCGCGCTGCAACGCGCTGTTGATCGAAGCCGTCGATCCGCCCAGCAAACGCGCCGTCTCGACAGCCGACCATCCCAGGACGTCGGCAAGCAGCAGCGCGGCGCGCTGTCTGGGCGGCAGATCCTGGATGGCGGCGACGAAGGCGAGCTGGACGGCCTCGCGGCTCTCGTAACGGGCTTCCGGACCTGGCTCGCTGCCGGCAATGTCTGGAAGCTCGGCGTCGGGGTAGGGCTCTAGCCAGGCGATGTCGGCTACCGGCCCGCCTATGGCCGCCCCGTGCGAGGGCGGCCGTCCTGGTTCCCGAAGAATGCGGTGCGCCCTCGACCTCGCCTTGATAGCGTTGAGGCAAGCGTTGGTGGCAATCATGTAGAGCCAACCGCGAACCGAACCCCGCCCGTCGAATTCCGACCTGGCGCGCCAGGCGCGAAGCAACGTTTCCTGGACGAGGTCGTCGGCCTCGTGCAGCGAACCCATCATGCGATAGCAATGCAGCTTGAGCTCGCGGCGATGCGTGGCGGTGACCTTCTCGAAGGCCAGCCGATCGAGAATCGGCTGGCCTGCTGGCTCCAGAGGTGGCTGAGCGTCTGTCATGCGGCTTGTGCGGTTATAAGTGAGCTTTGCATTACGCGCGCCTCAGGCGGCCGGGGCAAGCCCGCTACCGCTCACCATGAAGGAACTGCCTTGCGGCTGGCCGGTGGCGAGCGCGACCACCGCCCGTCCGACATCGGCCGGCGTTTGCATGTCGGTCATGGCGGCGATGAAGTCCGCCGGCTGGATGCCCATATAAGCCGCGATGCTGTCGACGCCGGCCTTGCCCACCCCGGTCTCCGGCATGATGCGCATCGGCGCGAGCGCCATGAAGCGCAGGCCGAGGCCAAGCCGGTCGGATTCCTTCTGGCTATGACCGGCCAGGAACATCTGCATGCGTTTTGCGCCGGCATAGCCGCCGGCGTTCGGTGGTCCGCCGGTCAAGGCCGCGCCGCTGGAGATCAGAACGATCCGGGTCCCCGGCTTAAGCGGACGCCGCAGAGCGGCCCGGCAAAACAGGAACGACGCCTTGACGTCCGTGTCCCAGTTTGCGGAGAACGCCTTCCAGTTCTGTTCATGCACCGGCGCAGAAGGCGCCAGCGCGCCTGCGCAGATCACCAGCACGTCCGGCTCCAGCGCGGCAAAGACCTTATCGGGGGCGGAGTCCACCGTCGCATCGACCGCGAGCGTCTTCACGCCCGAGACCTCCCAGGCAAATTGCGCCAGGGCCTGTTTTCCGCGGGCGACGGCCAGCACCGTCGCTTTCTCTTTGAGGGCGGTCTCCGCGATGGAGCGGCCGACACCACGGCTGCCTCCGACAACGACGACATTCTGATTTTGCAACGATCCCATGGATCACCTCTCTGTTCCCGGCCGCCGGACCATCCAGGCGCGCTCATCGATAAGGACAGCGCAGGTGGGTGGAAATCATCGGTGCCAGGCAGAAATATCTTTCAGCTGACGGCAGCGGCGCCAGTTTTTGTATTCAGTGTCATTACCTCGGGGGTAATCGACCAGCGCGCAATGTATCGGCAAACTGCTCCCATCGGCCGGTTGTACGGCCTTCGACCCCAAGGAGTTACGCCATGACCGCCTACGCCGTCGCCCATATGCGCCAGGTCACGCCGGGGCCGCAGATCATCGAGTACCTGCACAAGATCGATGCCACGCTGGAGCCGTTTGGCGGTCGCTTCATTGTGCATGGCAGCGAGGTGGACGTGGTTGAAAACACCTGGCCGGGGCACCTCGTGATGATCGAATTTCCAGACATGCAGCAGGCGCGCGCGTGGTATGACTCGCCCGCCTATCAGGAGATCTTGCCGCTGCGTACCGGCAATTCCCAGTCCGATGTGGTCTTCGTCGACGGCGTCCAGCATCCGCACAAGGCCACCGACGTTCTCGAATAAGGAGACGATCTGCTACGATTGGCTCTTATCGTTTCAGCAGGAACACCGCCTGCTGGCCGAAAAAGTTCCAGAACCACCACGGCATCGAGAAGCCGATCCGCTGGCCGTTGGCGTCGAGCGCGGTCGCCTTTTCCACCGTCGCGCCAAGCTCGTCGCACAGATTGACGAAGTCGCGAATGGTGCAGAAATGGATGTTGGGGGTGTCGTACCAGGAATAGGGCAGGTCCCTGGTCACCGGCATGCGGCCGTTGAAGAGCAACGAAAAGCGCACCCGCCAGTGGCCGAAATTCGGGAATGAGACGATGGCGCGGTTGCCGATCCGGAGCAGTTCGTCGAGCACCAGCTTCGGATTGCGGGTCGCCTGCAAGGTCTGCGACAAGACGACAAAGTCGAAGCCCTTGTCGGGATAGAATTGGAGATCCTTGTCGGCATCGCCCTGGATGACCGACAGGCCGCGCGCCACGCATTCGTTGACGCCGCGCTGCGACAGTTCCAGCCCGCGGCCGTCGACCTTCTTGGTCGCCTGCAGCAATTCGAGCAGCAGGCCGTCGCCTGAACCGACGTCAAGCACCCGCGACTGCGGTGGGATGAGATCGGCGACGACCTCGAGGTCGACGCGCTGGGCGCGGTTGACGCTCATGCGTTCGGCTCTTGCCTGGCGCATGATCCCGATCCGAAAAGTCTGCAACTTTTCGGGGCCATGCGCTGATGCCTGGCGCATGGTCCTGATCCGAACAGTCCGCAACTTTTCGGGGTCATGCGCCGAGCCCTCTCGCCCGCGCGGCCGAGGCGATGAAGCCTTTAATGGCGGCGAACAGTTCCGGCTCGTCGAGCAGGAAGGCGTCGTGGCCGCGGTCGGTCTCGATCTCGACGAACGAGACCGAAGCGCCGGCCGCGTTCAGCGCGTGCACGACCGAGCGGCTCTCCTCGGTCGGGAACAGCCAGTCGCTGGTGAACGAAACCAGGCAGAAGCGCGTCTTGGTGCCGGCGAAGGCATCGGCCAGCCGGCCGCCATGGTCGGCGGCGAGATCGAAATAGTCCATCGCCCGGGTCATGTAGAGATAGGAGTTGGCATCGAAGCGATCGACGAAGGTCATGCCCTGATGGCGCAGATAGCTCTCGATCTGGAAGTCGGCATCGAAACCGAAGGTCAGGGCTTCGCGGTCCTGCAGGTTGCGGCCAAACTTGCGGTGCAGCGCTGCTTCCGACAGATAGGTGATGTGGGCAGCCATGCGCGCCACCGCCAGCCCCTTTTCCGGCCGCTTGCCATGCTCGAAATATTTGCCGCCGTGCCAGTCCGGGTCGGCCATCACCGCCTGCCTGCCGACCTCGTGGAAGGCGATGTTCTGCGAAGAATGGCGGGCGCCGGTGGCGATCGGCAACGCCGAGAAGACGCGCTCGGGATAGCTGGAGGCCCATTGCAGCACCTGCATGCCGCCCATCGAGCCGCCTAGCACGCTGAACAGCTGTTCGATGCCGAAATGCTCGACCAGCATCAGCTGCGCCCGCACCATGTCGCGAATGGTGATGATCGGCAGGTCGAGCCCGTAGGGCTTGGCGGTGGCGGGATTTGTCGAGGCGGGGCCGGTCGAGCCGAGACAGCCGCCGATGACGTTTGACGAGATGACGAAGAAACGGTCGGTGTCGATGATCTTGCCGGGGCCGATCAGCACTTCCCACCAGCCCGGCTTGCCGGTCACGGGATTGGTGTTGGCGACGTGCTGGTCGCCGGTCAGCGCATGGCAGACGAGGATGGCGTTGGAGCGCGCATCATTGAGCGTGCCATAGGTCTGGTAGGCGATCTGGAACGGCGACAGCAGCGTGCCGGCGTCGAGCTTGAGCGGCTTGTCGGCGCCGAAACGCAACACCGGGCTCGACGGCTGGTCGGCCTCGTTGTTGGTTTTTCGAGCGCGCAAAGCGACCATCACATCTCCTTGCCCGGGCTTTAGTTGTCCACCGGTCTGGGCAACAAAAAACCGGCCATGCCTTTGCAAAGCCGGTTACAAGATGCAAACGGCCCTTTAGCAAGTTGTTTAACGTGGCTGCAAGCCGACCGGCCAAATCACCACGGAACTTTCGCTGCTCTTCTAGGACTGACGCATGGCTTCGTCAACGGCAAGTTCTTGATCCCGAATTGCCGCCCCTCGACATTCCGGGCCACGGCTTGTATTTCCGCTGCGGCCTCCGGATGGAGGCACTCTCGACGGATTTCATGAAATGAGCCAGACACCGGATCAGATACGTCCAAGGCCCCGCGCCGGCATCATGGACATCGAAGCCTATGTGCCCGGCAAGAGCGCGGCGCCTGAAGGTGTCGCCAAGGTCCATAAATTGTCGGCGAACGAGAACCCGCTCGGTCCTTCGCGAAAGGCGATAGAGGCCGCGCGCGCGGTCGCCGACAAGCTCGCGGTCTATCCCGACGGCAGCGCCAGGCGCCTGAGGGAAGCGATCGCCGAGGTGCACGGGCTCAACCCGGCGAACATCGTCTGCTCCAACGGCTCCGACGAGATTCTGGGCCTGCTGGCGCAGACCTATCTCGCACCGGGCGACGAAGCCATCATCACCGAACACGGCTTCATGGTCTACAAGATCTACATACAGTCGGCCGGTGCCGTCCCGGTAACGGTCAAGGAGACCGATGAACGCGCCGATATCGATGCGATCCTCGCCGCGGTGACGCCGCGCACCAGGGTCATCTTCCTTGCCAATCCAAACAATCCAACCGGCACCTACGTGCCGTTCCAGGAGGTGCGCCGCCTGCATGCCGGCCTGCCGCGAAACGTGCTTCTGGTGCTGGATGCAGCTTACGCCGAATATGTCCGGCGCAACGACTATGAAGCCGGCGTCGAGTTGGTGGGCAGCGCGGAAAACGTGGTCATGACCCGCACTTTCTCCAAATTGGGCCTGGGCGGGGCGCGGATCGGCTGGATGTATGCGCCAATGCACGTCATCGACGCGATCAACCGCGTGCGCGGGCCTTTCAACGTCAATGCGACGGCAATCGAGGCCGGCATCGCGGCGATCCGCGACCGCGTCCATATCGAGCGCAGCGTAGCGCATAACGAGACCTGGCTGGCCTGGCTGAGCGAGCAATTGGAGGGGCTTGGGCTGCGGGTGACGCCGAGCGTCGGCAATTTCATCCTCATCCACTTTCCCGAGGACAAAAAGCATTCGGCGGCGGCCGCCGACGACTACCTCAGCCAGCGCGGCTACATATTGCGGCGCGTTTCCGGCTACGGTTTTCCCAACGCGCTGCGCATGAGCATCGGCACCGAAGAGGCCAATCGCGGCGTTGTCGCAGCACTCGCGACATTCCTGAAAAGCTAGACACCATGGCCTCACCTATGTTCGAAAAGATCGCGCTGGTCGGCATCGGCCTGATCGGCTCGTCGCTGGCACGCGTCATCCGCCGCGAGGGACTTGCCGGCCAAGTCGCGATTTCGACGCGCAGCGAGGCGACGCTGGCGCGGGCGCGCGAACTCGGCCTTGGCGACACCTACACGACGGACGCGAAAGAGGCGGTTCGCGACGCCGATCTGGTCATCGTTTCGGTGCCGGTCGGCTCTTCGGGTACCGTCGCCGCGGAGATCGCACCGGCGCTGAAGAAGGGCGCCATCCTCACCGATGTCGGCTCGACCAAGGCGTCGGTCATCGCGCAGATGCAGCCGCATGTGCCTGATGGCGTGCACTTCATCCCCGGCCATCCTTTGGCCGGCACCGAAAAATCGGGACCGGATGCCGGTTTTGCCGAATTGTTCGAGAACCGCTGGTGCATCTTCACGCCGCTACCCGGCACCGATCCCGCGGCACTGGAAAAGCTCTCGGAATTCTGGCGCCGCTGCGGCTCCAACATCGAGACGATGGACCCGCAGCATCACGACATGACGCTGGCCATCGTTTCGCACCTGCCGCACATCATCGCCTACAACATCGTCGGTACCGCCGACGATCTGGAGTCGGTGACCAAGTCCGAGGTCATCAAATACTCGGCTTCCGGCTTTCGCGACTTCACCCGTCTCGCGGCGTCCGACCCAACCATGTGGCGCGACGTCTGCCTGCACAACAAGGACGCCATTCTCGAAATGCTGGCGCGGTTTTCCGAGGATCTGTCCTCGCTGCAGCGGGCGATCCGCTGGGGCGACGGCGAAAAGCTGTTCGACCTGTTCACCCGCACCCGCGCCGTCCGCCGCTCGATCATCGAGGCCGGCCAGGACATCGACGTACCGGATTTCGGCCGCCAGGCAGTCGAACACCCGTCGAAGGGATAAGCCGCGGCAAGCCGATCGCAGGCCGTACCGCCTAATCGACCGGCTTGATCTTGCCGAGCGGGATGAAGCCGAGCGAGGCCTTGCCCCTGACGATCTTAAGCGGCATCGACGGCTGGTTGCCGAGCAGCGCCAGTCCGGCAAAGCCGGTTTGGATCTCTTTCTTCTGCTCGGGGATGGCGGTGGCGAGGATTGCCGCCACGGCCTTCGGATCAGTGAGCTTGATCGTCAGGTCGGCATTTATGAGACCGTCGTCATCGACCGACAGCGGTCCGGAAACGGTGATGCGCGCAGTTCCGGACGACAGATCGAGCTCGTGGATTTCGGCCGCCTGGCCGCGCAGGCTCTTCGGATTTGCCTTGATCAGCGTCACGCCGTTCTTCAGCGTCACGTCGCCGCTGCCGTCGAGCGGCGGCAAGACGCGCCCGTCGATGGCCGCTGCGTCGATTTCGAGATCGGTGAAATTGCCGGCATAGTCGATGTCCGGGCCGTTTGGGCGCAATTGCCCGGTGGCGGTTCCGGCGCTGAACAGCGAGACGGGATCGGTGTCGTCTGCCGGATCGGTCTGGCCGGACAGGCCTTCGGCCTGCAGCGACAGCCGCCTCGGCAGCGGCCAGGACAGCTTCATGTCGGCCCGCAGATCATCCCAGTCGATCCAGAGCGGGGTCATGCCGGGAACAGAGGTCCTGAGCGGCCCCCTGAGCTCGGCGGCAGGCGACAAAAGCCGGGTGATCTGCGTGGCGGCGTTGATCTTGCCTGTCGATGCCGCGACGTTGCGGCGGTCGTCCTCGTAAGCCAGACTGTCGCACGAAAGGGTGAAGCTGAAGGGATAGCCCCTAACCGCGAGATTGGCGCACTCGGCCTTGATACCGTTGTCGTCGAGATCGGCGACCGCCTTGTCGGTCGCGCTCTCGACCAGGTCCGCCAGGTAGAACCAGCCCGCGCTGTAGATGCCGAACAGCACGAGAATGAAAGCGGCAAGCCACAACAGGCGGCGACGTTGGCTGGGCGGCGGGCGCTCGTCACTTGACGTCATGCTGCGGCTTTCGTTAACGCGGGTGGCACGGGCGGGCTGTCGCTTGCGGCAACAACAGGTAGACGGACTGAAACACCACCGGTGGAGTGGTTCGTTACAATCAGGCTTGGCGATATGGGCGATTTTTGGGTTTTTGGCTACGGCTCACTGATCTGGCGGCCGGGATTCGCCCATGTCGAGACGCGGCGCGCCCGCCTGCATGGCTACCGCCGTTCGCTCTGCGTCTATTCTTTCGTGCATCGCGGCACGCGCGAACGGCCGGGCCTGGTGCTCGGACTCGACCGCGGCGGCTCCTGCATCGGGCTCGCGTTCCGGGTTCCAGGCGAGCTGCGCAACGAGGTCATCACCTATCTGCGCGAGCGCGAACTGGTCACCAACGTCTATCTCGAACGTGTACTCAGCGTTCGCCTCGACAACAGTGAAACGGATGGGGGCGAGATGGTCGAAGCCGTCGCCTATGTCGTGGACCGCAGTCATGAGCAATATGCCGGTGCGCTCGACCCGGCCGAGGCGGCGACCGTCGTTCGCGGCGCCGTCGGCCAGTCGGGGAGGAATGAGGATTACGTGCTCAGCACGCTGGAGCA
This sequence comes from Mesorhizobium sp., assembly GCF_005063415.1. Lineage (GTDB taxonomy): Bacteria > Pseudomonadota > Alphaproteobacteria > Rhizobiales > Rhizobiaceae > Mesorhizobium. The sequence goes on along the minus strand of NZ_SUEG01000076.1, from coordinate 13,808 downwards.
CCTCGAAGCACTGGGTATAAGCGATCACTGGCTGGAAGACGTGACGAGACGGATCGCGACGTAGCTTCGGTGTCGTGGCCTGGGCTATATCCTGAAAATCTGTTTTCCAAGATCGGCGCGATCCAGGCTGTTTGCCACGGCAAGCTTGAACTCGGTCAGCGCGTGGAGACCGCCGACAGGAACGTGGAAGCCCGACTGGCCGAAGATGTCGATGATCTCGCGTAGGACAGGCCGGTCGGCTTCGGCCGGCGGCGAAAAGAAATAGCGATAGATATTCGCCCTGATCTCGACACCACTCAGCAACACATCGAAATTGTGCAGTTCGAAGCGCTCGGCACTCATGCCGCCATTGATCACCATCTGCCCGCCGAGCGCCAGGGTGCGGATCAATTCGCCGCTGACAGGTCCGCCGACATTGTCGATAATCCCGTTCAATCCGGCGCCGCCGGTGATATCCATCACCGCTTCCCGGATACTTGCCTTCAAGTCCGAAAGGTCAAGAATGGCGGCGGCGCCAAGCGTTTTCAGGTCGAAGCTTTGGTGCGAGCGCCGCACCAGCGCGATGACGTTGATGCCGCGTCGTTGGGCGAACTGCATCACCATTGTCGAAATCGACGAATAGCCGGCCGTAACAGCCAGCCACTAGCCGGGCCGCACACGGGAATCCACCAGCAGATCCCACGCGGTGATGGGGTTCACCATCTGCCCGGCGCGTTCGACCGGATAGCCGGCAGGCAACGGGATCAGCCATTCGGCGGGAATGGCCGCGTACTCGGCCCAGCTGCCATAATAGCTGAACGCGACAAGCGTGCCCGGTTCCAACCGGACGTTTGCGCCGACGGCTTCGACGATGCCGGCGCCATGATTTCCGGCGATCTGCTGGGGAAAATGCGGCTTCTTCGGTTCGGGATAGAGGTTCTGGATAAACAGGAAGTCGCCCGGATTGATCGAGGCCGAGACCATCCTGAGCAGCACATCGTCGTCGCCGATCCGCGGCATCGGCAGGTCATCCACATAGAGCACGTCGCGCGGCGAGCCGATTGCGTCAAATACAATTGCTTTCATGCCGGTCTCCATAACAAACGATCGGGGGCAAACAGTCTGGGCCCGGCCAGACCGTGCCGAGACTTGCGTCGGCGCCGCGAAACCTACGGTCGGCCGGCAAAAGTCAGAATTGGCAGATTTGACAATCTATGTGCTAAACTTGCCAGATCGTTTCTTCAGAGGCTGCTGGTTTGGATATCCCGGACGCGGCGCGGCGGGTCGCGGTTTTGTGAAGCGCCGGCGGGCTGCAAAAGGAGGCTGTGCGTTTGACGTCGCCGCGGCGCGACATAGGTTAGCCCGGTCGGCGGCTCCCACCCGCCCCAGCATGAATCACCATGGAGATCAGCCTTGCAGAAACGTCGTCTCGGTCGCACCGACCTATCCATCGCGCCATTGGTTCTGGGCGGCAATGTCTTCGGCTGGACCGCCGATGAGAAAACCTCCTTCGACCTGCTCGATCGCTTCGTCGACGCCGGCCTCAACGCCATCGACACGGCCGATTCTTATTCGCGCTGGATTGCTGGCCACCGGGGCGGCGAATCCGAAACCATCATCGGCAAATGGATGAAGAGCCGCGGCAACCGCGAAAAGGTTGTCGTCGTCACCAAGGTCGGCTCGGACATGGGACAGGGCAAGAGGGACCTGTCCGCCGCCTATATCGAAAAGGCCATCGACGCCTCGCTGAAGCGGCTGCAGGTCGATACCATCGATCTCTATCTGTCGCACTGGCCTGATCCGGCCACTCCCTATGAGGAAACGCTCGGCGCTTACCAGAAACTGCTCGACAAGGGCAAAATCCGCTATGCCGGCGCCTCCAACCTCGACGCCGCCCAACTGCGCGCCGCACTCGACGTAGCAAGCCTGCGCGGCCTGCCGCGCTACGAGGTGCTGCAGCCGGAATACAATCTCTACGACCGCTCGTCCTTCGATGGTCCGCTGCGCGATCTGTGCACGGCCGAGGACATCGGCATCATCACCTATTTCAGCCTCGCCAAAGGATTTCTGAGCGGCAAGTACCGCAGCGAGGCCGACCTCGGCCAAAGCCCGCGCGGTGGCGGCGTGAAGGGCTATCTCAACACGCGCGGCATGCGCATTCTCTCAGCGCTCGATGCGGTTTCAGCCAGACATTCGGCCAAGCCAGCGGAAGTGGCACTTGCCTGGGTAATGGCGCGGCCCGGCGTCACCGCTCCGATCGCCAGCGCGACGACGCTCGACCAGCTCGACAGCCTGGTGCGTGCCGCGTCGTTGCAGCTCAGCCCGGACGATATCGCCGAGCTCGACAAGGCCAGCGCATAGCCGCGCACGATCGTTCAAGACCGGCGCCGCTGCCTTGCCCTACCGTCCCTGCATCGTCGCAGGATGCAGGGACGCCGCATGGCCGGACAAGTTCTTCTCGATCAGCAGCTATGGCAGCAATTGCTGGCGCTTGTGCTGGCATCGGCCATCGTCATGGGCAGCCCGGGGCCGGCGACGATAAGTGTCACCGCGGTCGGCGCCGCGTTCGGCCTGCGCGATTCGCTCCGCTATGCCTCGGGGATCGTTGTCGGCACGGTCCTCGTGCTTTTGGTGGTGGCGACCGGCATCATGGCCGTTCTCGCCGCGTTGCCGAAGCTCGCAGCGCTGCTGGCGGTCGTCTCGGCAGCCTACATCCTCTACCTGGCGTTCAAGATAGCGACGGCGCCGCCACTGGCGGCACGCGTCGGTGGGGCGGCGCTTCCTACTTTCCTTGGCGGGTTCCTTCTGGCCGTTGCCAATCCGAAAGCCTATGTGGCGATTGCCGCCGTGTTTGCCGGCGCGTCTTCCGGCGCCGGCGGTCTTGGTATTTCAGCCAAGCTGGCGGTTCTCGCCTTGATGATCGTTGCCATTCATCTCTTGTGGCTTCTCGCCGGCGCGGCTTTTGCACGTTTGCTGCGCCAACCGCTGGCCTCGCGGATCATCAATCTGGTGTTTGCGGTGACGCTGATTGCAACAGCCGCCCTGGCTGCCCTGCCGTGAGCCCTTCTGGCATCCGCGGCCGTTGCGTCAGCCTTTCAATTCAGGTTTCGCGTCCAGCTCACCAAGCCGTTTCATCGCCGTCGGCGGCATCGGCGGCGGGTTCGGCGTCTGCGACGCTTCGACGAGGAGCTGGTCGCAGGCGGCCTCAGTCTCGCCGATCAGCCGTTGCATGAATTCGTCCTTGCTGAGGCCGGGCGGGATCGGTGGCAGGAAGCGCGCCTTGATCGTGCCGGGATAGCGCAGGAATTTGCGGCGCGGCCAATAGAGGCCGGCGACGTGAGCGACCGGCACGACTGGAATGCCAAGTTGCGCATAGAGTTCGACGATGCCGTATTTGTAGACCGGTTCGTCGCCCGGCGCCCGGCGCGTGCCCTCGGGATAGATGATGAGCTGGCGCGCATTGCGCGCCAATTCCTGTTTGGTCGCGGCGATCACCATCTTCAATGCCTTCGAGCGGCTGCCGCGATCGACCGGAATCATCCGCATCTTCAAGATGTACCAGCCGAAGAACGGGATCCAGGTCAACTCCCGTTTCAATATGTAAACGGGATCGTCGAGATACGGCAGGAAAGCGATCGTGTCCCAGAAGGACTGATGCTTCGGCGCCAGGATGAAGGAGCCTTCAGGCAGGTTTTCCCGGCCGGTGATCTCACTTCTGGTGCCGGCGATCTTGTCGTAGAGCCACATGCTGGTGCGCGACCAGAATTTCGGCACGAACCAGGCGCGATGGCGCGGCGATAGGAAATAATACGGGGTCCAGAGGATCATCTGGACGATCAAATTGAGGTAGAAGGCGAGATTGAACGCCAGCGAGCGGAGATAGAGCATACAGCAAGTGCCCGGTGAGGAGGTGTGCGTTGGTTACACCAAGCGCCGGCAAAAAGGAAACGCTGCGAGGCGGGCGATCGGCCCGGTCTTGCGATGGGCCGTCTTCATCACGTTTGCCACGCCGCCTGCAGCAGGCGCTGTCTCAGGCGCGGGGCGGCGAAGTCGAGGAATGCGCGCAGCTTCACCGGCAGCAGCCCCTGGCCGGCATGGACGAGGCTCACCGGCCATGGGTCGGGCTCAAACTCTTGCAGCACCGGGCGTAGCGTACCCGACCGGACTGCGGCGGCGATCTGGTAAGAAAGCAGCCTCGTCACGCCGACGCCGGCAATCGCCGCATCGATTGCTGCCTCAGCGGTGTTGACCCGTAACCTGGAGCGGACCGGCACGGTGAATTCGGCCTTGCCGGTGGCGAAGCTCCAACTGGCGGCGGTGAGCCCTTCGAAGGTGATTGCACTGTGTGCTGCAAGCTCTTGCGGCGTTTTCGGTGTGCCGTGCTCGGTGAGATAGGCCGGGCTCGCGCAAACGACGCGGCGGATTGAACCCAGGCGGATGGCGATCAGGCTCGAATCGGCAAGCTCGCCGATGCGGATGGCGAGATCGATGTGCTCTTCGACCAACTGAGTTATCCGGTCGGCGAGTGTCAGCCGCACACTTACCTCGGGATAGACGGCGAGGAAGCCGGTGACGACCGGCAGCACATGCAGGCGGCCAAAGACGATCGGCGCAGTGACGATCAGCTCGCCGGTCGGGGCGCTGTACTCGCCGGCGGCTATTCGCTCGGCCTCGCCGACCTCATCGAGAATGCGACGACAGGCGGCGAGATAGGCGTGGCCTGCATCGGTCAGCGACAGCTGCCGCGCCGAGCGGTTCAACAGCCGTGTCTTCAGGTGCCTTTCCAGGTCCGAAACCTTGCGGCTGACCGTCGTCAGCGGAATGCCGAAGCGGCGCCCGGCAGCCGAGAGGCTGCCTGTCTCCGCTGCGGCAACGAAAAGCGACATGGACTGGAGGCGATCCATAGCTCTCCCGAAACTTCGCCCTTCCGAAAAACGGAAGGATAGGTTGCAGATATGGCATCTGCATCTCGAAGACGGAAGGCCCTATTTCGTGAGTGAACAACGCAGCGCAACTCGGCGCGTAAGGAGGGGTCTTCATGAACGCTCACACCAGCGATGTTGCCTTCACCCCGACGGTGAAGGCGATCCAGGCCCGCAAGGGCTCGCGCCAGGCCTATGCCCGTGTCGAGGAGCGTGGTGGCTGGCAGGCGGCAATCACGCCCGATCTCGCCGCCTTCATCGAGGCGCAGACCAGCGTCTTTCTGTCGACCGCCAATGCGGACGGGCAGCCTTATATCCAGCATCGCGGCGGGCCTGCCGGTTTCCTCAAGGTGCTCGACGAACGGACGATCGGCTTTGCCGATTTTGCCGGCAACAGGCAGTTCATCACCCAGGGCAATCTCAGCGACAACCCACAGGCTTTCCTGTTCCTGATCGATTATGCACACCGGCAGCGCATCAAGATCTGGGGCAAAGCGCGCGTCGTCGAGGGCGATGGCGAGCTGACAGCAAAGCTTATGCCGCAAGACTACAAGGCGCGACCCGAGCAGGTAATCCTGTTTACGGTTTCGGCTTGGGATTCAAATTGCTCGCAGCACATCCCGCAGCGTTTCGAAGCGGCCGACGTGGCGGCGGCGCTGGCCGAACGCGACAAGCGCATCGAACGGCTCGAACAGGAGATCGCACGCTTGCGATCGGATGCAGCGGCCAGGGAATAAGAGCCAGGGAATAAAAAGTGCCGGTGCCGTTCAGCTTCCGCCTGCGGCGTCGGCCAGCGTCACGCTGTCGGTTCGCTTCACCGGCATGATACCGCGCGCCAGCGCCAGCAGGTATTTGTTGTATTCGGTGAACAGCACGCGCAGCGCTTCCGGCTTGGTCAGCCAGCCGCCATTCTCGAGGTTGGTGTTGACCACCGGATAGGGCTCGAGCCTTGCGCCGTGCAGCAGCCGGCCCATTTCCAGCAGGCTGCGCGGCATGTGATAATTGTTGGTGACGAGAATGACGGTGCCGTAGGCGTGGTCCTCGACCCATTTGGCGCTTTCCTCGGCATTGCCGATCGTGTCGAGCGCGGCGCGGTCGATGTCGACGCAGCAGGAAAACAGCCTCTTGTCGCCGCCGGTCGCGGCCTGAAGCTGGCGGCGGCTGGCGGAAGGATGAACGCCGCTGATCAGCAGCCGCTCGCCCTTGCCTGACGCAAGCAGGCCCATTGCAGCGTCGAGTCGCGACTGGCCGCCGGTCAGCACGATGATAGCGTCGGCCCTTGCCGGATTGGCGGGCGTCGTCAGACGGCTGACGGTATTGGCGAACCAGCCGAAGCCGGCGACAAACAACGCCACAAGGGCGAGCAGAAGGAGAGCCGAGAGGCGCAAGGAGCGGGCTGCCAGCAGCCGCCCATGTTTGGCGAATTGATCCGGTTTGGCGAATTGATCCGGCTTGGCAAATTCATCGGGTTCGGCGAATTCATGCGGGCGCGCAACCAGCACTGGCATGCATCCAGCGGTATCGGTCGAGTCCCGAACGTCCATCATGAAATGGTTAATCCCGAAATACGGCCTTTGGTAGGAAAAAAATGCAATTTGCGTGACGATGCGTTTTCATCCGTGATCGATCTTTCCTTTAGCCGGCGTCCGGCTGGCGAATGTCGATGTCGCTGAGATAGGTAACCACGGTGAAATGGGAGGTTGCCGCCGTCAGCGCGCCGATCACCAGCACCATGACAGCGACCCCGAGATAACCCACCGAGCCGATGGCGAAATTGCCGAACAGGGCGGTCGCCTGATCGGCCTGCGGCGTTGCCATGTTGCGTGACGACCACCAGGAGAAGACGATGAAGACGAGGATCGCAGCGGCGCCGCCTGCCGCGGCGCCCTTCATGCCGGTGACCAAAAAATGCCGGCGGAATTCGCGCGCGATGAAGCGCGCCTCGGCGCCGACAAAATGCAGCACCTCGATGATGTGACCATTGCCGGCCATGGCGCCGCGCGTCGCGAACACCACGGTCAGCACCGTCGCGGACAGCATCAGCGCCAGCACTGCGATACCGATCGTTACCGTGGTGCGGGCCATGGCAACCAGCCGGTCGACCCAGGTGCGATGATCGTCGAGCGAGGCGCTCGGCAGCTTCGGCGTGATCGCCGCGCGCAGTGCGGCGAAATCGGGCGGACTGTTCTCGTCGATGGTGATGATGATCAGGCGCGGCACCGGCAGTTCATCGATGTTCAGGCCCGAGCCCAGCCAAGGCTCGAGCAGTCGGGCCGTTGCTTCGCGGTCGACGATCCTGGCGCTTTTCACGCCAGGGAATTCGCCGGCGATCTGCGAGGCCAGCGCAAGTGCAGCCTCCATGTCGAGGCCGTCGACCGGCTTGATCTGGATGGTCGCCTCGCGCGAGATCTGGTTCTCCCAGACGGAGGCGGTGTCACGCACCAGCGTGACTGCGCCAAACGTCAGGCAGGACAGAAACGTCATGATGGCGATGACCAGCACCAGCGCCCGGCCGGCGATGTTCTGCGCCGGCACGATGGGCGCCAACTTACGCTGGATGCGGGGCTTTGCCGCCGCGGCGTCCTGACCCTCGGAATGTTCGACGGAGAGCTCAGTCATAGATGTCCAGCCTTCCGCCGGCCAGAATCATTCGCCGTGCGTCGACCTGTTCCATCAGGCCGAGGTCGTGTGTGGCGATCACCACGGCGGTGCCCAGCCGGTTGAGCTCGATGAACAACCGCAGCAAGCGTCGCGCCAGCGGCGGGTCGACATTGCCGGTCGGCTCGTCGGCGAGCAGGATCTCGGGCTGCTCGATCAACGCCCGGGCGATCGCGGCGCGCTGCTTCTCGCCGCCAGACAGCACCGGCGGCAGCACATGCATTCGCTCGCCGAGGCCGACCCATTTCAGCAGCTCGGTGACGTCGGTGCGGTAGGTCGCCTCCTCGCGGCCACGCACGCGCAGCGGCAAGGCCACGTTCTCGTAGGTGGTCATATGGTCGAGCAGGCGAAAATCCTGGAACACCACGCCGATGCGCCGTCTCAGATGCGGCAATTCGGTGCGCGAGATGCGCGAGCGGTCCTTGCCGAAAATGGTGATCAGGCCGCGCGTCGGCTTCAGCGACATGAACAAAAGCCGCAGCAACGTCGTCTTGCCGGCGCCTGAAGGTCCGCTCAGGAACTGAAAGGAGCGCTCCGGAATATGCAAGGAGATGTCGCGGAGAATCTCCGGACCCATGCCATAGCGGAGGCCGACGTTTTCGAAGCGGATCACTTTCGACGACCTGAAATTCTCGGCGGCAAGATGCCAGCCCTTTCTGTGGAAAGACCATCGGCCGGCATGGTTAACCGACGGTTAATTTGGGGGCTTTTCGAGCGAGTCACAGGGGTTCCGGTGGGGAAGCGTTAACCATTTCCGTTTACCCAAAAGAAACGAACAGCGAACAGGTGCCGTAGTGTTGGGCCATGATGGCTGAGGATCGAACCGCGCGCCCGGTTTTCGGCGAAATCATGACCGATCCGGCCGCCGAGCCGGAACGCATCATGCATGACGTGACCGCCGACGTCATCGATGCCGACTATGAGGTGCTGCCCCGCCATTTTACACGTCCAGACTTTGCGTCGCCGCCTGCGCGCATGATTTCTACGCCTTCGATCGACGGCATGGACATGTTGCGCAAGGCCGAAACCGCCGTCGAACGGCCGTTGTGGGTGCATGGTGGGCCGATCTTCTGGATTTTCGGCGTCGGCGCCGCCTTTGCCGCCTTCTGGATTTCGGGCGGCCATGCGCTGGTTCGTTAGAGCGGCGCCAGAAAGTCGACAGGTCACCAGATAAACGATTCGCGACGCGCTGGGGACATCCGACCGTTCGCGGGCGTCCTGCGAAAGATTTGGCCTTGCCAGACGACACGACAGGCCTAGAAACGGGTTGAGGACCGTTTCGGTCGGCTTCGCCTGCAAAGGCGATCATTCTGGAAGGGCAGCCAATGCCAGTTGTGCGCGGCAAGGATATCGAAGTCCTGTTTTCGGCGTCCGCCATCGCGCGGCGGAACCTGGAACTTGCTAAGGAGATCGCCGGGCACGACTACCACGACCTTCTGGTAATCTCGGTGCTGAAGGGATCGTTCATCTTCGCCGCCGATCTTATCCGTGCCATGCACGATGTCGGCCTGTCGCCCGAGGTCGAGTTCATCTTCATCTCCAGCTATGGCGCCGGCACGACCAGCGGTGAGGTGAGGGTGCTGCGCGACATCGACAACGAGGTCGCCGGTCGCGACGTGCTTCTCATCGACGACATTCTGGAATCCGGCAAGACGCTGAGTTTCACCCGCGACCTCATGCTGTCGCGCGGCGCGAGGAGCTGTGCCCTCGCCGTGCTGCTCGACAAGCGTATGCGCCGCCAGACCACGCTCAACGCCGACTATGTCGGCTTCGACTGCCCCGATTATTTCGTCGTCGGTTATGGCATGGACGTCGCCCACGCGTTTCGCGAATTGCCGTTCGTCGGCATCGTCAAGGGCGACGCTTGATTAGGTTATCGCCGCTCGCGGTTCAGGAAACATCAACTTTTCCCCGCCAAATATCCTGCCCATGGCAAAGCTCCTGATCGTCGAGGACGATGAATCCGTCCGCACCCTCGCCGCCCGTGCGCTCGAACGCGCCGGGCATAATGTCACTATTGCCGCAGACGGCGCGCACGGTCTTTCTCTGATCCGGGCGGCGCAAGGGGGCTACGACCTTGTGCTGTCCGACATCCGCATGCCGGAAATGGACGGCATCGAGATGGCCAAGGCGGCAGCGGCGCTGTTCCCGGCGATGAAGATCATGCTGATGACCGGCTATGCCGACCAGCGCGAGCGCGCCGAGGAATTGGACGGCATAATTCTCGACGTCGTGCAAAAACCGTTCACGCTGGCTGAAATCCGCGCCCGCGTCGAACAGGCGCTCGCCTGCTTCGCCTAAAGCCCAAGGCCGACCGCCTTCAAGCAGGGTCGCAGGTCGCCGCAATGGCTGGCGCGCCGCTCCGGCGCCGGCTGGCATTGAGCGCAAACAGGCCGGCGCCGATGATGAGGGCTGCGCCGGCCGCCGTCGCCGGTCGCGGCACTTCGGCAAAGAACAGAAAACCCCATAGCGGCGACCAGATGATACCGGTGTATTCGAAGGTGGCGACGCCGTTGGCGGGCGCCAGCCGGTAGGCCTGGGACAACAGGATCATGCCGGCCGAGGCGACGAAGCCGCATGCCCCCATCTTGAGGAGATCCGGCGTCGCCGGCCAGACCCATGGCCGGACGAGGAATTCGAGGCTCGGATGCACGGCGTGGTCAATGCCTGCCAGCCAAAACAATGCCGCCACCAAGGCGGCGCCGACCAGATAGGCGCCGTTCTGATAGAACGCCATGACGGTCGAGGATTCGGTGTCGCCGATCTTGCGTGCCATCAGCTGCGAGAAACCGTAGAGCAGAGCCGAGCCTAGCGACAGCAGCGCCGCCCAGTCGAACAAGCCGGCGCCCGGGCGCACCATCACCAGCACGCCGAGCATGCCGACCAGAACGGTGGCGAGCGCCTGCCAGGACACGCGTTCGCCGAGATAGGGGCCGGCCAATGCCATGATGAACAGCGGCGCCATGAAATAGAGCGCCACCGCGTCAGCCAGCGGCAGGGCGGCGATTGCCAGGTAGTAGGCCGTATAGGAGGTGAACTGGATGAAGGCGCGCATCGTCAGCATGCCGAACCGCTTCGACAGGATCGCCTGCAATCCGACATCGGCGTGGACGAGGAAAACCAGGATCGGCAGGGCGACGATCGAGCGGATCGCCATCACCTCGGTGACCGGATAGTGGCTCGACACCGCCTTGACCAGCGGGTCCTGCAGCGAAAAGACCAGCACGCCGAGACAGAGGCTGAGGATGCCGAGCACAAGCCGATTCTGCATAGGCGCTCCGGTCTCCTGCGTGTGCGGCCGAACGCAGGCCTGCATCCGGGTAAAAAGAACCCGCCACCGTTTCGGGCAGCGGGTACGAGTGAGGACTTTTGCTTGGTCCGCGGCCGATTTCGCGGCCGCATATCCAATGGGTGAGGCAACTATCGTCCGCCGTTTGACATGTTGCAAACGAATTGGAATGATGCCAGCTATCAGTTTTTCTTATGGCGGGCACATGCGACCCAATCTCGACAGCGACCTGTTGCGCACCTTCGTGGCGGTCGCCGACACCGGCAATTTCACCAAGGCGGCGGAGCGGGCCGGCCGCACCCAGTCGGCGGTCTCGATGCAGATGAAGAGGCTCGAAGGCATGGTCGGCGACAGCCTGTTCGAGCGCGGCTCGCGCGGTGTGGCGCTGACGCGGCGCGGCGGCGAGCTCATCGCCAACGCCAGGCGCATCGTTTCACTGCTCGACGAGACGGCGGCATCGATGGTCGCGGCGCCGCTTGGCGGGCCGGTGCGCATCGGTATCCCGGAGGAATATGGCCACGCGATCCTGTCGCGCGCGCTCGGCGCCTTTGCCAAGCGCCATCCTCAGGTCGACATCACTGTCCGCTACGCGCATTCCGGTGCGCAGATCACGGCGCTCGCCGCCGGCGATCTCGATCTGGCGGTGGTGTTCGAATGGCAGGATCTGTCAGGCGGTGAGGTGCTGATGCATGACCCGACCGTATGGGTAACATCGGAGCTGCATCACATGCATGAGGAGCGGCCGGTGCCGATCGCGCTCTACAACCGTGCCGGCTGGTGCAAGGATTTCGCGATAAAGTCGCTGGAACAGCGCGATCTCGCCTATCGTGTCGCCTACACCAGCGATACCAATGGCGGCCTGCGGCTCGCCGTCACCTCCGGGCTGGCGATTGCGCCGATCTCGCGCAGCAACATCCCGGCCGGCTGCCGCGAGCTTACGGCCGCCGACGGGTTCGGCGACATCGATTCCTCGAACGTAGTGCTGCGGCGCAATCCGAACGCTTCCGGCGAGGCCATCGACGGTATGGAAGAGGCGATCCGCGAGGCGTTCACCAACCGTTAAAACGTGCCGCTCAGTCCGGCGGTGGCGGCCACCACGGACCGCACGGCGATCTTCCGAATATTGGGGGGCAGCCTTACTTCAGCTCCAGCAACCGCTCCAGATAGCTGCGCTCGATATCGGGGCTGAGTGCATTGCCGAGCCGCTTGCGGATCGCTTCGAGGATCTGGCGGGCACGCTGCACGTCGATCTCGTCAGGCACCCTCACCGAACTTCCGTCATCGGGACCCTCGCTGGTGCGGGGCCGGCCGAGCGGGTCACGGTCGGCATTCTGCTGTCGCCCGCCCTGCCCGTTGCCGCCCTGGTCGCCTTGCATCGCCTGCAATTGCTTCATCATGTCCTTGGCGCCCCTGCGCAAGGCTTCCAATGCGCGGCCCTGGTGACCGACGGCCTGGTCGCCTTCGCCCTCGCCGAGCGCCTGTTCGGCATTGCCCATGGATTTGCCAGCCTCACCAAACCCCTCATTGGGGTCGAGGCCCATGCCTTCGAGGCTCTTCCTCAATTGATCGAGCTCGCTCTGCAGCTTGCCCTGGCCTTCCTGCAATTGCTTCAGCGCATCAGCAAATTCCTGCGGCGTCATCGGCTTCGGCCGGCCGAGCGGATCGCGGTCGTCACTCGGGCCGGGCTTGCCCTGTTCGTCCATCGGGCCTGGCTCACCGTTCTCGCCGAGCTGCTCGTCGCGGTTCTGCCCGCGCTGTTGCTGGCCGCGCTGCATCTGGTCCATGCGGAAAGTGTCGTTCATCATCTCCTGCTGGCGCCGCATGATTTCGCCCAGCTTGTCCATCTGCTGGCGCATCTCGCTGTCCTGCTGACCGCCTTGTTGCTGGCGGCCTGCCTGCAGATTGTTCATCATGTCCTGCAGCTCCGACAGCAATTGCTGCGCCTGGTCGCGATTGCCGGATTTCGCCAGGTTCTCGATCTGGTCCATCATGCGGTTGATGTCGCTCTGGCGCAGTTCCTGGCCGTTTTGCTGCATCTGTGGCGCATTCGGATTCTGCTGCGCCCGCGCGGCGAATTCCTGCAGGAACTGGTTCATCGCCTCGCGCAGTTCCTTCATCGCCTTCTCGATCTCTTGGTCGCTGGCGCCGTTCTTGATCGCATCCTGCAGCGCCTGCTGCGCCTGGCGCAGCCGCTTCTCGGCCGCCGACAGATTGCCTTCCTCGATGCCGAGCGCGATCTCCCAGAGGTAAGCGACCTCGTCGCGGAACTGGTCGTCGCTGTCGGCCATCTTCAGCCGGGTGCGGGCACTCATGATGGCGAGGTAGTGCGCCATGTTGTCGAACGTGTCTTCCGGCCTGAGCGTGATCGCATCCATCAGGTCGAGCACGCGGTCCTTGGCACGGGCGTCGAGCGCCAGTGTGCGGCGCTGCTCGACCACCGCCCGCGCCAATGGATTGGAGAATGGCCGCTCCGGCATTACCAGCGTCTTGGTTTCGCTGGTCGCCGTGTGTCCGGCACCGTCGGTGGCGACAAGCGACAGCTTGATGTTGCCACCGGCCCAGACATGGTCGGTCAGGTCCTTCGTCGTCTTGGCGGCATTGGCCTTGCCGCCGCGGCGCGGCAACGTCAGCGGCATTTCCGGCGGGCCATAGAGCGGATGCGCCTTGGGCGCCTGCGGATCGGTCAATGCGAAAACCGCCTTTGCGGAGGCCGCCCCATAGTCATCGTCGATCTGGTAGTTGAGCTCGAAAGCACCGTTGACCGCGCGTTTCGGCTCGCCGACAAAGCGGATCTGCGGCGGCTTGTCGGGAATTATGGCGAAGGCCCAGCGGCCGAGCTCGCCGTCGCCGGACTGCAGCGTCAGCATGCCGTCGGCCGTCAACTTGCCGCTGAACTGGCGCACGGTGGAAGGCGTTGCGGGACTTGCCTCAGTCTTGGCGGCTTGCGGCCCGGTCGGATC
>NZ_SUEG01000075.1 GCF_005063415.1 Mesorhizobium sp. | reverse complement strand
TCTTGTGATCTGAACGACCCGGAACGGCGGACCTTCTGCTCGAGCCGGTCCGCCGTTCCGTCTTTGTTCAAGACGTTTACGCCCGGGAATTACATCCGAGCACCTGCTCAACCCTCCCCACTCAGCGCGATCGTTCAAGGCGATGAGGTGCTTTGCCCGGCCAGGCTGTCGGTCTGCTCATTGCGGTAGCGGGTCCGATTTCCATAGTAGGGCGGCGCGGCCCCAGTCAAGAAGACCAATTGCAGTCCAGCCGGCACATCCGTAGACGCTCACCAGCGGAGCAATTGGTCCGGCTGGCCCGGCCCGATATCGCGTCGGATGGCTGCCGCCTCCGAACGAGCCTCCCGCGGCTCACTTTGCCTCTTCGGGGCTGCTTGCGAATCCCCCTGCTGCTGTCTAACATCGTACGATGTTATCAGGACTGACTCGACACTTCGTTAAGAATGCGAACAGGCTTAGAGTGCCGGCCGTCGCCCGTTCGGTGCAGCGCGCCCGTCTGACGTATCTTTCGGACGCCAAGTTTATTAGCCTTCGCGATGCAATCAGGCGGCTGAGGCGTGAAAACGTCCCCGGCGATTTCATCGAATATGGTGTCGCACTCGGTGGCTCCGCAATCTACATCGCGTCCGAACTCGACGGAGACCGTTCTTTCCACGGCTACGATGTGTTTGGGATGATTCCGAGCCCGACTGAACAGGACGACGAAAAATCCAAGGCCCGTTACGAGACCATCCGGTCGGGACGATCCAAAGGCATCGGCGGTGACACCTATTATGGGTATCAAGGCGACCTATTCGATAAGGTGAGTGCCAGCTTCAAGGACTTTGGTGTCCCGGTCGATGGCGAAAAGATCGTGCTTCACAAGGGTTTGTTCGAAGACACAGTGCAGTTTCATCCGAATAGCAGAGTAGCACTGGCCCACATCGATTGCGATTGGCACGATCCGGTCAAGTTCTGCCTTGAGCGGACCGTTGAAGTGTTGAGCCCTGGCGGATTCATGATCCTGGACGATTACAATGACTACGGCGGATGCCGGACGGCAACCGATGAATTCCTTGCTGGCCGCGTCGACTGCCGTCTGATACGAACCCTTCCTCATGCCGTGATTCAGCGATTGTAGGTCGCCGCATCCTGTTTTGCGCAGTTTACCTCGCCGAGACTGGTCCGGGCGGCGAGCCTTGGCATGTGATCAGATGCTTGGAGACGCCCCTGAACCTCATGTCCATAATTGGTCAATGTTGTCAGGCTAGGCGCAGGTTGATGTTTTCGACCCGCCGTGTGAAATGGCCGCGGAATGGTGAGCATGTCTGATGATGAACAAACCGCTGCGGCGCGCTGGTCCGTGAAGTCCGAGCTCCGCGCCGTCGGTCGCGACAAGCCGCTGCTGCTGGTGCTGGCGGCGATCCTCTGCCTCTATTGTGCGTTTATCGCCGGACCGATCGTCTATGCGGTGCTGGCCATCAATGGCATTGCGGATTTCTTCGAATGAGGCCGGTTCCGGCGATCTGGCTCCGGTCCGGTTCCTGCGTCTACCGCGCCCGAAATTGCTTGACCTGGAGGAAATTACTTAGCCGGGATGAAACCGTTCCCGTCTATCGTTCGTACCTTGGGGGGTACGGGGAGGACACGTGACGATAAGAATCAGGCTTCCGGGCGGGACTTTGAAGATCAAGAAAAGGGACGAGCTGCGGCGTCGCGAGCAGAAGCGCGAGGTGCCGGTTTGGCAGGTCGGCAATTACTTCGTCATCTGGTGGCCGAGCGGCATGTCCGATCGCCCATCCTCGCCCAACAAATCCTCGCCCAGGAAATAGTCCGCGCACCCGACGACCCCAACTGGGCATGACGCTTCCATGCAGGATCAGGAACCACCTGCGTGCCAAACCTCCGAACCACTCGCCAACTCCCAGAAAAAATCAGCGGGCAGGCGTTGACTCTTCCGTCACGGAAGGTCTTGATGCTGCATTGCACAATTTGGGACGGCGGAAGCGATGGCAGTGCGTATCAGAATGCCAGGCGGCACGCTGAGGGTGAAAGTGTACCGCGAATTGCGCGACCGCGAGCGCGCCCGCCGCATACCCGTCGTCAAGATCGGCCGGGTTTATTTCACCTGGTGGTCGAACCGCCAGCGCCTGATTGACGATCAGTCGCCGGGGTGACGCAGCAATTCTTCCGGCCTGGCATGCGCCTGGGAAGACCGCGCGGAGCCTCTGCAGAAGAGCTCGCAAAATAAGTTGATGACGCTGCTGTTGACTCTTCCGTTACGGAAGGTCTCTACTTACCGCATTGCACGAAAATTGCTGCGTTGCACAACGGGAGTTGGACCGATGGCAGTGCGTATCAGGTTGCCTGGCGGCACTCTGAAGATGAAGACCTATCGTGAGTTGCGAGCCCGGGAACGCGACCGCCGCGTGCCTGTGATGAAGATGGGCTCGCTGTATTTTGTCTGGTGGTCGAAAAGCCAGGAACCTCACCAGAAGCCGCAGGACAGCAGACCGTAGCGGCTCCGCCGGCGGCGAGTCCGCGTCGGCGTCAGCGATGAACCCTGACAATTCCGAAATACTGCCCCAGCTGTAGGATTTCTGGTCGGCCTGCTGCGCCATTGTTGGCGCTGACAGCATCCCGAGCGGCCCTCGCAGAGCAATTCTTCTGACGACCTTTCGGCGATTTCAAACGGCGTCCAGACTGGCGGACGCGCGCGTTTGCAAGCTTGCAAACCGCCGTCGCTTGTCGCAAATAATTGGCTGCGGGCGGGCGATCAAGGAGTCATCCTTTGATGAATATCCAATCGCGCACGCATGCTTTCCTTCGCTCAAGCCCGCTCCGATATTATTTTCACCTCGCAAAGGCTCGCCTTGCCGGGTCTCCGCAATCGGACGAAAGTGTGATCCTGTCGCAAATTGTTGGCCGAAGCCCGAAAACGTTCTTGGAATTTGGTTTCCATCCGACGGAATATAACTGCATTGGGCTTAGTGAATTCCGAGGCCTCCTAGTTGATGGCGACGCAACGACCGTGCGGTTGGCGCGCTCGCTGCTTCCAAAGCGGATCGAAGTGCGCCAGAGCTTCGTTGATCTCGACAACATCAAGAGTCTCGCCACGCATTTTCCGCAGCTTGGCGTGCTTTCCGTGGACGTCGATGGAAACGACTACTGGTTTCTGCAAGCACTGCTACCAGTGCGTCCGGCCGTTATTGTCGCGGAATACAATGCCAGCTTTGGCCTCAATCCCATCACAGTGCCCTATGACCACGCGTTCGATCGCATGGCCAAGCACGACAGCGGCTGGTATCATGGTGCGTCGATCACCGCCCTGACGAAGCTCTGCAAGGATCACGGATACAAGCTGGTCGCGGTTTCGGCCGCTGGCGGCAACGTATTCTTCCTACCTCAATCGTCAGACCTACCCGAATTGGAACCTGCACAAGCTTATCGCGAAAGCACTCTACGCAATCACTGGTCCGGCACGACGGCGAAGGACCAGTGGGACCGCATTAAGCACATGCCTTTTGTCGATGCGGCCTGAGACTGACGCGAGAAATGTACGCTGGACAACCGCTTCGATAGGTCGCGCTAAACGATCGCACGACGTTCATCGATGAGCGGCAGGCCAAAGGCATCACTTCACTAGGTCTGCTGGCCGCACCAACGCATCGGCCGGGACGTCGCATCGAATAATGGACCCGGCCGAGATAATCGCCCGATCGCCGATGGTGACCCCCTTCATGACCATGGCACTATTGCCGATCCAGACGTCATCTCCAATAGTGATCGGCGCCGAACGGATGCCCGGGTCGACACGCGGATGGCCCTCAAGGAAAATGGCTTGCATCTGGGCAAAACGTTTCTGCGGGTCCATCGGATGTGAATTAGTGTCGTGGATCGCCACACCCCACGAGACGTGCACCCGCTTACCGATTTTGATCCCCACCGGGTCCGACGACCAAATCGTCGAGCCTGGGCCAAGATAGAACCAATCATCAATCTTGATCCGACCCTCGTGGGCAAAGATCTGCAAATGCCCATCCAAATGGCTGTCCGCGCCAATTGAAACGCGGGACCGGTCGCCGTGGATATTGAAGATTTCCGCCCCCGCCCCGAACTTAGTGCGCGCCCCGATGACGGCATTCTCCCTAGCGGCGCCAGTGGCGACCCATGACCAAAAACGGCGGCGAAGAGCTAGAACGGTGGAGAAGATGCGCATTCGCAAACATCTGCCACAGGCGACTACCGCGGTCTAGATAGATCACGTCCCGAAGAAGCCGGCGCGCGCTAGCGTGCGCGGACGCTGGCAATGGTGCTTTCAATAGCACCATTGCTTTTGGTTACCATGCTGGTTGCGGTTGGGACCACGACGATGCGCGAAACTCGGCTTGGCCTTGCGCTCGGCGACGCTTCCTATTCGATCTTTCTTTTTCATCAGCCATGCATGCCCGCCACTCTTTTGATCTTGGCGAAAACAATGCCATGGCTGCCATCCAGTTTGGCCGCAATAATCCGTTCCTTAGTGGGGATTGCCGTCGGCTATCTCGTGCACATTTTCGTCGACAAGAGAATTCAGCGCTACATGGAACCGATCAAAACGAAACCGAAGTTGTAGCCCAGCGCGGCTCATCCCTAGACGCTCACTGGCGGGCAATGGTCGCCGCCCACTCGGCAGAGCCGACATCGTTCGGGATGCCTTCTGTAGCAGGCGCTTGGTGGTCAGCTTCAGACCATCGATATAGGAAGATGTTAGCGTCGCCGGCCTCCGCCAGCTCATCAGCTAGTTTCTGTTTGGATGGTGGCCATCGCCAAGAGGCCTCCGCCCGGCGCCGACGGGAAAGCGCTCCTGCCAACGTCACCGCTTGCTCGGGTCGTAAAGGCCGGAGAGGCCCGATAGGAGATTGCCGCGGGCCTTGAAAATCGAGGCGCCCACCGCCTGTTTACGGGAAAGGCGTGAAATTGCCGCCTTCGTGCTGGCACTGTTCTGGCGCAGCTCCGAACCGTACTGGATCGCCTTGAGGTTGAGCTCGCCTGCCTTGCAGTGGCCGCCAGCATCTCGGTCAGCGAGGCTGCGATGCCATCGCCCGAGGCGCGGACCTGGGCACGCACCTGCGCCTGCAGGAGATCCAGCTTGTGGCGCCCCTGGCCTGCTCGAAGGGCGAGCTTTGGACGTCGGCCTACGCCTGCTGTTCATAGACCCTGGCCTGGTAGTCGGCCATTTGCTTGGCCTGCTGGCCGTCGGCCAGCGCGCCCGCCCACTTAAAGAGCCGCGCCGATAAGGCAAGTCTGCACCTGGTAAGCCGCGGCCTCGCGCACGGCTACGGAACTGAAGATCTACTTGTCGGGCCGCGAGCGAACGCCCAAATCGCGTCCGATGCGCAATAGATCATTGAGCGCCGAGCGGATTTGCGGCCACGGGAACTCGGAGCATTTCTCCCAGGCTTCGCCCTCGCGCAATACGGCATCGAGCTTGCCTGCCACACCCGCGAAAGTCGCGGCCGGCGTCTTTGAGAAAGCTTCCAGCAGATCCTGCGTCCGTTCGCCCGCCTCGCGCTCGGCCCTAAGCGCGGCGGTGTACCCGGCCTCCTCGGCAGCAGCATCCCAGCATGCCAGATGTTCGGCGAACTCAGCTTCGGCCTTCTCGCGGAGAGCGGTGATATCCGGCCTATCGCCGACCACCTCATTGAGCACCTCGATCGAGTGGACCGTCACCTCCTCTCCTTCGGGCAGACGGATCGTTACACAAGGAAAGCCGACTCGTTCGGCGAGCCTCGTCTCCAGGCGCTGCTGCCTGCGACAAAGCCGCTTAGCCAACTTATGGGTCGCCTGCCATTCACGCCAAAGCGCTAACGCGGGGTCAGAAGGCATACTAGTGCCTCCGGCGTCAGCTGCGGACGCGTTGCCTTCGAGCATCCATACGGTGGTCGCCACACCTGTTCCAGCAAGCATTCGCCTGCGGGTGACGTAAGGCAGAGTCGTGGTATTGTCGGAATCAGCCATGATCCGAGCTCCAATCAGCTTGGGTTGTGGTCAGGCTGACTGGAGTGTTGGCGCACTCTGGCCAGCCGCCGAATGTGCGATGCAAGTGCACTGCACGTGCATATTTATGCGCCTTTTGAACCTTAATATCAAGCCGCAGAGCGAAAATGACAAAAAAGCCGTTCACCACCCGCCTTGACCCGCCGGTGCTGGCCTTGGCGCAGCAGCTTGCAGAAGCGGAGCGGCGTTCTATCACTTCAGTGATAGAACTCGCATTGATCGAGTACGCGGAACGGCGCGGAATCACGATAAGTGCGAAGGAAAGGGAATAGTCAGGGCGAACTGGCGGATGCCGCGAAAATACCGAGCTGGCGAGCACGCACCGGATCACATGGAGCAGAAATTAGCCTACGGTCGACTGGCCAACAGGTGGGTGACGACCGCTGCCACGCTCGACCGGCACGGACCGGCCGAGCAAATGCTGGGCGTCGTGTCCTGCGGCGGCTCGCAGAGCCAACGAAACGATCGGTGAAGTTCGCAACACGTTAAATTCTCGGCGACACGTAGAGGTTACAGCCCGCCTGTATGCACCGCCGCAATGGCTCAGATCTGTCTAGGTTCGGTCCACTCGGCGCCCCGAGAGGCGAAGTTTTCCGGATCGAGGCGCTTGGGGACTGCGCACCAGGGCAGAGCGATCAGATTCGTGTCATACCGTCAAAGGCAAGACACTAGCAATCGGGGGAACAGATGAAGGAAGAGAACGACGTTGAGAAGCTGGTGCGCACGCTACGTGCTCGAGCACCTGATGACGCGGCGGTATTGCTGGCCCGAGAGTCTCCCGAGTTCATTCGGGACACACTAATGCTGTTGCCGGACCGGCACGCCCGTAAGGTGGCGGAGCATTTGCCGCCGCATATGCGGCCTGTCAAGCCTCATGGCGATGGCAAGGACCTCGCGATCCCCGAGTCGCTCGTCGAGCTGATGGACCCGATTCCCGCCAGCGTTCCTGTCGGCACGACGGTAGCCGCCGCAGTGGAGGCCGTCAGGCGCACCCAGGTGCCGACCGAGCTCACTTATCTCTACGTCACCGACCAGGGCGACAAACTGGTTGGCCTCGTGGTCCTGCGCGATCTGATGCTGAGCGAAGCGGACGCCAGGGTGGATCAGATCATGCTGCCAAAGCCGTTCGCCCTCCCCGTCGGTCTGTCCTTGAGCGACGCCTGCAAGGCTGCGGTACGCCGGCACTACCCTGTCTATCCAGTGGTGGACGCGGAGGACCGGCTGCTCGGGCAGGTCCGTGGCTGGCGCTTGTTCGAGCAGCAAATCATCGAGATTTCCGCCCAGTCTGGCCAGATGGTGGGTGTGCAGAAGGAGGAGCGTTCTTTTACGCCGCTGTTTTCAGCCTTCCTGAAGCGTCATCCGTGGCTGCAGCTCAACCTGCTGACGGCCTTCATGGCCGCTTTCGTGGTCAGCTCGTTCACAGGCACGATCGAGAAGATTGTCGCCCTGGCGGCATTCCTCCCGGTCTTGGCCGGGCAGAGCGGAAACACCGGCTGCCAGGCATTGGCTATGACGCTGCGTGGCCTTGCCCTGGGCGATGTGGACAAACGACCGAAACTGCACCTGGTGATGAGGGAGGGCGCGCTCGGGATCGCCAACGGCGTGCTTGTCGGTCTTGTCGCGGCTGCGGCCATGTGGTTCTACGCCTCGCGGCAACCGGAGTCGGCGGCCCAGGCGCCCATGCTGGCACTTGTCATCCTGCTCGCCATGTCCGGATCGTGCCTCATGTCCGGAATCTCCGGCGTGCTGATCCCGTTGGGCCTGCGGCGGGTCGGCGCCGATCCGGCCGTGGCTTCAGCGATCTTTCTTACCACCGTCACCGATATCGTAGGCATGGGCCTGATGCTGGGGCTCGCCACCATGCTCGTGCTGTAGTTTTGGCGTGTCCGCCGATGCGCGTCCTGCACAGGACGCGGTCGGCGGGATCACCACCGTGGGATTTGTGGGGCTTTGAACCGCCGTGACTGAGCAGGTTGCGATACAGACGGATTTTGCGCGCAATTTAACCGCAGGGATGGGCTTTCTGGCCCAGGAACTCACCGCGGGCGTGAAGCATTGCCCGCCAGCTCTCCGATCGCCTCCGCAATGCGACGGAAGACCTTCGGATAAGCCATATGTGACATCGATGGGTCAGGCAGCGACCAAATACGCGCAGAATCACGCGAACTATATTGATCTTGAAGAAAGCTAGATCCGCTATCGTGCGATGAGTTTTGTTAGTTTCTGTCGCGACCGAATATTTCGACCAATACAGCAACGCCGAGAAGATGTTTTGGCAACCAGCGCAGCCGAAATACGAATGAACCCGATAGTTTGTTGCGCGGCTGCAACAGCTGCTGAAAACTCGGGCGATTTCGTCAAAGTTCAGTCGCCTTTTTTCTTGTAGTCGTGCTAAGTCCTTCGCAGTGGTCGGGTTTGGGGTGGGTTCTCGGCATGCAATCTTCGTTTCGAACGATCGTCGGCTGCGCCGCGGCGCTGCTTTGTGGCGGCTTATTGCCGGCCGGCGCGCAGGGTCTTTTTTCGGCCTATGACGATGCTTTTTCAGCCCGCATCGCCAGTCCGGCCGACAACGGAACGCTCGCCCAGTTCGTCACGGTTGCCGTCAACGCCGGGCAGTACGATCAGGCGATCTCCTCAATCGAGCAGTATCTGATCAAATATCCCCGCGATGCGCGCGCCCGGCTGGCGGCGAGCCGGTTGTACTATCATGTCGGCTCCTATGAATTGGCTCGGCGGCAGGTGCAGTACGGCATCGAAGTCGGCGGCCTGACCGCAAGTGAGCAGCAGGAAGCTGTTCGCCTGCTCGCCCGCATCGAGCGCGCGCTGCGTGGCGTCACCTGGGAACTCGCCCTGACCGGCGGCGTGTTCAGCGCATTTACCGATTTTGAGCCGGGTGGGGCGCAGGACGACGACAGCTTCGTCTCGCCCTATGGGCGGGCGGAAGGCTTTGTCCGATGGGACCTCGGCACGCCAAGTGCCGACGCCCTCGTCCTTTCGGGGGCGTTGACGGCGACACAGCGTTTTTTCACGGAAGACCTGTCGGTTCCGGGTAGCGAGGAGACCTTCATCCACGGCAACGCCGCGATCACCTGGGACAAGGGGCTGCCCAACAGTGGGATCGATTCGCTGCGCCTGCTGCTTTCGGCCTTCACAGTTACGGATCGCTTCGAGAACGATATCCAGGAAACCGGCATCGGCGTCAGTGGGCGCTTCCTCGTTCGCCCGACGGTCGAGACGACGCTTTTTGCGGGCGGCGGCTACATTGATCTAAGCCCCTCGCAAGGCATATTCGCCGACAGCACGGTTTTCTATGAGGCAGGCGGCAGCTACCGCTTCCGCAATGGCCAGGCGCTCGGACTGCGCTTTGTCGGCTCGAATGACTTCGCCTCCGGATCTGGCGAAATCGGCCGCAGCTACACAGGCGAGGTCCGCTATGGCGGCTTGTTGATGAACGTACCGGATCTTTTCGCATGGTCGCACCAGGTCGCCTTCTCGGCCGGCCATAGCGACACGCCCGATCTGTCCATCGGCATCGGCTCAAGTATCAAGAGCGATTTCTGGCGCATTGCCTCGGAAAGCGATTTTCAGCTGACGGAGTCTCAGAAGATCAGCGTCGATCTCGCCTATCGCGAAACCAACTTCGACATCGCCAGCCGCGACCGAAAATCGTTCGAAATGCTCATGAGCTACACGTTGACGCTCAATTGAAAGAGGCCGCGATGAGGATCCCGTACCGTCAGATCGCCATTTTTGTCGCCTGCCTTGCCTTCGCGGCACCATCCGCCGCTGAAACGGTCGGGTCGATGACGGCCTACCAGACCAACATCGTCCGCAACAACGGCGGGACAATGAACGTCGGCGCCGGCGTCGAACTCGGCGACCAGCTGCGCAGCAATCCCACTGGTCTTGGAATGCTGGTGTTCCGGGACGAATCGAGCGCCAAGATTGGTCCGAACACCAGCCTGACAATCGATGAATTCGTCTACAATCCGGGCTCCGGATCGGGAAAGATCGACATCGGGATGAACAGCGGCCTGGCCCGTTTCTATGGCGGCCAGGTTTCGAAAGGCGGCGTCATGCAGGTTGCGACGCCGCACATGGTGCTCGGGGCCAGAGGCGGCATCATCGAAGTGCTGGTGGCAGCCGGCCAGACCGTGGGCATTCTGCGCGCCGGCCGCATGACCTGCACGATCAAGGGCAAACGGCTGGTCATCACAAACCCGGGCTACGCCTGCACGTCGGAAGACGGCAAGCTGCTGACCGGCTACGGCGGAATCGATACCTTCCCGATATTGGACAGCATCGACCGGATAGCCGGCACCGGCCTGCCAGGCGAACCGGGTCCGGGATTGGACGTAAGCGCGCTTTGTGCGTCGGCACTCGGTGGCTCGCTCAAAGTCTGCGATTCCACTGACGGCGCATTGCCAGGAGTGGTCATGGAGTTCCCCGACACCCCAACGCCGCCTGTGGGCGGCGGTGTGGATAAGGGTGGGTGTGAGGGAGAGGGTGAGAGTTGCTGCTACTACTGCAATTAAGCCCGGCGGCACGACATGAGCCTCTTGGTCGGTTGGCGCTGGGCTGATTGGCGGCAAGCTGGCCGGCGCAAAGTATCCGGTCTTGTGGTCGTGCTCCTGCTGCTCGGTTGCCATTTTGCCTTCGACGGGCCGCTGTCGCGCCTGCGCGAACGCACCTACGACTTCTATCAGTTTCTCGCCCCGCGCCTGGCGACGAGCAATCCCGTCGTGATCGTCTCGATAGACGATGCCAGCCTCAAGGCACATGGGCGATGGCCCTGGAACCGTGGCCTCTTGGCCGATCTGGTCGATGGCATCACCAAATCCGGCGCCACGGTGATCGGGCTTGCGCTGGTGCTGCCCGAGGCCGACGCATCGCCTGAGGGCATCGCCGGAGACAAGCGCCTGGCAACGGCGCTGTCGAAAAATCGAACGGCGCTTGCCGTCAGCCTGGGCAACGAGGCGACGGTTTCAGAAGCAGAGCCCAAAGCCGGCTGGTCGATCGTCGGGCAAGTACCCGACACACTTCCCGGCTTCACCGGCCTGACCGGCTCGCTTGCCGAATTCTCGAACGCCGCCGCGGGCCTCGGCGTAATTCGCACCTTGCCCGATCCCGACGGCGTACTGCGCCATGTGCCGCTGCTGTGGCTTCGCAATACCGCTCAAGGCGTGCAGCTGTGGCCGTCCTTCGCACTTGAGCTCCTGCGCCTTTACGCCGGGCAGGACGGCTACATAGCCCGGATGAATGCCGCCGGGTTTGACGCACTCAGGATGGCCGGCGCCATCGTGCCGCTCGAGCCGGAGGGGAGCATCCGCCTCTGGGAAACCGCCACCGATACGCCGCGCATATCTGCCAGCACTATCCTTTCGGGCGACATTGATCTGCGGCTGCGGGACGCCATCGCCATTGTCGATCTGTCGGCGGTGGGACTGACGCAGTACCTGCCCACCCCGACGCGTCCAGCGCGACCAGGCGCGGACATCCACGCCGATGCAATCGGCCAGTTGCTTGCCGGGCGCTACCTGGCAGAGCCAACGCACGCGCGTACGGTGGAGCGGCTCTGGTTTGTCCTCACTGCCGTCATTTTCATCGGGCTTTCCGGAGTGCTCGCCGGGCGGATCGTGCTTGGTGCCCTGGCTCTGGCGCTGCTGGCCGTCACGCCTTTCGTGTTCGGCGCTCTCGAATACAGCCTGCAGGGAGAACTCTATGACCCGCTGCAGCCGGCGCTTGCGACGATCCTGGTAGCCGGCTTCGAAGGCTATGCCCTCTACAGGCGCAGCGAGCAGCGCCGGTCCACCCTGGCACGGCAATTCTCCCAATATCTGTCGCCTTCCGTGGTGCAGCGCCTCGCAGGCTCGGACACCGAAGCGATCCTGTCCGGCGAGAAGCGCGAGATCACAATCCTGCTCAGCGACATACGCGGCTTCACGACGATGAGCGAACAACTCGATACCCAGGAAATCGCAAAGGTGGTCAACCACTTCCTCGGCATTGCGACCGATGAGATCCTCAAGCGTGATGGCACCATCGACAAGTTCATGGGTGATGCGGTACTCGCCTTCTGGAACGCGCCGCTTGATCAGCCGGATCATCGCGAGCGCGCGCTCGACGCGGGGCTTGCCCTGATCGAGCGGGTGAAGCGCGAAGACGCCGCCTTCATCGCGGACGGCCATCCGTCCATCCAAATCGGCGTCGCCATTGAGACCGGCATCTGCTCGGTAGGCAATTTCGGCTCCGAACGCCGCTTCGATTACACCGCGATCGGCTCGCCCGTGAACCGCACGGCACGGCTCGAGTCGACGACCAAGAAGCTGGGCATCCCCCTGGTGCTTGGTCCCGGCTTTGCGAAAGGAGCATCGATGCCGGTCGTCCAGGCGGGCGCCTTTGAGCTCCAGGGTTTCAAGGGCGAAGTGCCGGTTTTCACCGTTCCGGAGATGCACAAAGGTATGAGCCGCGAGAAAGCAGTTCAGAATGGCGAGCAATCTGGCGGCAACGTCGACCCAGCCATGGTGGACGGTTCACCGCTGTCCCCAAAAACAGCTCCTCCTGATCCTGCACCCCGAAACTGATCGGCTCCCGCGGATCGCGGGGTGCCGACCTGCCTCACGACCTGACTACCCGCTTCGTGAGGCTACACAAATTGCGTTGCCTCCCGCGTTTGTCATTCGCCGCGCATGGTCGCCTGGAACGTCGGCAGGTGCTTCTTCTGCGCCTCGAGCATTCTCTCGCGATAGACGCCATAGATGACGTCGGTGTCGTGCAGAGTGACGCCGGCAATTGTCGGCGAGGCGAAGACCGGCAGCTCGATGCCGCGTTTCGAAAGCGCCTCGGCGGTGCGGGCGATCAGCTCATGCGCCAGGATCATGGCAAGCACGGTCGACGAACCGGAGACCGGCCGGCTCCAGCCATCGACCGGCACGATGGCATCCTCGATCGGCGAGCAGGTGTCGATGACAAGGTCGGCGGCATCGGCAAGCCGCTTGCCAGAAGAGTGCGTCGCCGGCTTGTCGAGATTGTTCTTGCTGGTCACCGCAACAACGAAGATGCCGCGTTTTTTCGCGTAAAGTGCCGTATCGATGCCCGACGAATTGCGGCCGCTGTGACCGAAGATGATGATCGAATCGCCTTTGTTCAGCGGCTGGTGATCAAGGAATTTCTCGGCGTATTTCTCGGTCCGCTCCAGCCACAGAAGTTCGCGCACGCCACCCGCGCCGAGCACGTTATGCCACATGACACGCGGGTCGGTCAGCGGATTGAAGCCGACATAGCTGCCGTAGCGCGGAAACACTTCCTGAACGGGCAACACCGAGTGGCCCGAGCCGTAAAGATGAACCAGCCCACCGCTCTCGAGCGTGTCGGCAAAGCGGCTGGCCGCCTCGCCAAAGGCTTCGGCATTGGCTTTCGAGGCCTGTTCGATGAGGGCGGCAAGGCGAGGTATGTAAAGATCGGACACGTCGGTACTCCTGTTATGTGTCGGCTTCGGTAATGGCTCAGCTTCTTGCGTTTGGCGCGGCGCGACCGGCACGCAGCGTCGAGCGGATTTCATAGCGGTCGCCACGCATGACCGAGACGGTGAATTCGAATGGGCCACGCTCGTCGGTGGTGATGCGCTCGACCACGAAAGCGGGACTCCCCGCGGGCAGATCGAGCAACTCGGCATCGGCCGTTCCGACGGCGCCGACACGGTAATTTTCGCGCGCCGCGACCGGCACGATGCCGTAATGGCGCTCCAGCGCCTCGTAGAGCGAGCCCTGCAGCAGGCCGGCATCGAGAAAGCCGGGCACGCGCGCGGCCGAGAGCTGCGCCGTCTGAATACCGATCGGTTCGTTGTTGCCGAGCCTGAGCCGCCGGATCCGCACCACCGGGTCGCCCTCTTCGATCTCCAGCGCTCCGGCCGCGGCGGCATTGGCGGTGGTCAGGCTGCAGTCGAGCAAGCGAGAGCCGGCGACCACGCCCATATTGCCCATTTCCTGCGTGAAGCTGGTCAGTTCGCGGGTGCCGGCGACCAGCGTGGTGGAGCGCACGAAGGTGCCACGGCCGTGTTCGCGCCTGAGCAGCCCGTGCTCCTCCAGATTGCGCAGAGCGTGGCGCAGTGTGATGCGGCTCACCCCGAACAGGGCGCACAGTCTGTCTTCGGCCGGAATCTGGTCGCCGGTCGCCCACTCGCCGCTCTTGACGATGGCACGGATGGCCTCCTCCACCTGATACCAGAGCGGCTCGGGCCTTCGGCGGTCAGGTTGCTGAAAGCTCGGCTCGCTCATCTTATCTGCCTCCACTGTGCGCCAGCGAGGCCGGCCAGCGAGGCGCCGACGAGACCGGCGCGGGAGCCGAATTCGCCGGACCGCAGAACCACGTCGCGCAGATGCGGCGGCAGCTGACGCCGCAATGCCGAAAGCAGCGGCGGCCCTACCACGTCCAGCGCATCGGCAAGGCCGCCGGAAATCAGGATCGCTTGCGGATCGAGCAGCGCGACCGCACCCGCAAGGGCGGTGCCCAACCGGCGAGCCGGCAGCTCCAAGGCGTTAAGTGCGGCCGTCTTGCCAGCCCGGGCGGCCTCCACGAGCCTGCCGCCATTGGCCATCCTGATCTGGCGCGCCGCGGCGTCGAACGCTCGCCCGGAAGCGAGGCGCTCCAGCCAGCCGCTGCGGTCCTCGCCTTCATCCTCGATATCGGCGCAGGCCCAACCGAATGAGCAGGCGCCGCCACCTGCGCCGGCAACGATGCGATTATTGGCCAGAACGGCGGAGCCGATGCCGGTGCCGATCGCCAGCAGGATGGCATCGGACAGGTCTTTTGCGGTACCTTCGACCGCTTCGGCCAGCATGGCGATCTGCGCATCGTTGCCAATGGCAACAGGCAGACGAGGAAACAACGCCGCGACATCGATGCCGTCGAGATAGGGCAGGTTCGGAACCCAGCGGCAGACCGAGCCTTCGACAAGCCCCGGCACCGCCAGGCCGAGTGCCTCGACCGGGCCTGCCTCGGCGCGCAAGGCACCGACACGGGCGACGAAGGCATCAAGGCTTGCCGGCGCAGGCTCGCGGCTTAGCATCTCCAGCCCGCGAACATCGCCGGTATGGACTGCGGCGCGCAAATTGGTGCCGCCAAGATCGATGGCGAGAACGGGTGTCATCGAGAGCGGCTCCAATCGGCGGCCGCCCGGCCCTCGGTGCGCCAGCTCCCCAAGGCCATGGTACCGTCGGCTCTGGTCGGCAGCCCGATACAGATCCCGGTGCAGCGGGCGCCAAAGCCGCCGATCAGGCTGAGCGCAGCGCGTCGATGAATCATGCTCCCGTCTCCCATTCAACATCGGCGTCCGTGGCGGCTAAGTGTCATTATAACGACATGACTTCGATCGCAAGAGCCCTGCGGCACGTTTTGAGCATATCTGGCAGTGAGAAACAGCTCGAACTATTCAGATTAAGCATCTGCTTTTTACTATCTATCTTGCTAATTGTGGGTCAGATGAAGAAATCGTCCACAGCGTCGCCGGGAACGCTTCACGAAGATAGCGCTTGCATCGTTGCTTCAAGTTGTCATAACGTCATTCATATCGCTGTGCGGCTACGCGGAGGATCCGGATGTCTTTGGCTTGGGTTTCGAAACTGGCACTGGCGGCAGGGCTGCTGGCGTCGCCCACCATTGGTTGGGCGCAATCGGTCAACATCTCCTATCTGACCCACTGGTCGCCCGAAACGGTCGCTTTGCTGGACGCCGCGGCCAAGGACTACGCCAGGACCAATCCGGATGTGACCGTCACCGTTCGCGCCGTTCCCTTCGGTGACCTCCTGACGACACTGCGTTCCCAGGGCGGCAGTTCCGAGGGGCCCACGATCGGTGGCATCTACGATTTGTGGCTGCCCGAACTGGCGCGAGACAAGCTGGTCGCGCCGGCCCCCGACACGGTTGCCGGCGAGGTCAGGACTGGGTGGCCGGCTGGTGTCGTCAGCGCAGCCTCCGTTGGTGGCACGCTCTACGGCATTCCAAACGAGATCGACGTCTATGCGTTGAACTACAATAAGGAGCTGTTCAAGCAGGCGGGCATTACGGCCGCGCCGAAGACCTGGTCTGAATTGAAGAATGCGGCCCAGAAGCTGACCAGACAAGATGCCGGCCAGCAAGGTTTCGGCATGATCAATTCCTGGGCGGCGGGCGTCGTCCATCCCTTCGCCTCGCTGCTGGTCTCCAATGGCGGCGAGCTGGTCAAGGACGGCAAACCGATGCTCGACAGTCCTCAAGCCGGTGAGACTTTCCAGCTCTACGAGGATCTGATCAAGTCCGGCGCCAGCGATCCGGCGATGGCGACGGCCGACGCCAACACCACCGGTCCCTTCCTCGACAATTTCGTCTCCGGCAAGACCGGGATGATCATCATGGCCAACTGGTGGGAAAGCGCACTGAAGGGCGGCATGGGCGACAAGTTCTCCAATATCGCTACCGCACCCATCCCGGTCGGTCCAAGCGGCGACAAGCCGCACTCGATCTCCTATTCATGGATGACCGTCGTCAACGCCAATGCAGGTCAGGCCGAACAAAAAGTGGCATGGGATTTCCTGGCATGGCTGAACAGTCCGAAGTCCGGCAAGAATGGTGCTTCGGCAATGTCGGATATTCTGATGTCGATGGGCATCCTGCCGACGCGGACCTCCGACATCGAAGCCCATAAGGACAAGCTCGGTTCCGAGTTCCTGTCGGGCTATGTCAGCGTGCTTGCCGACGCCAAGCCCTTCCCTGTCGTCCCGGGAGGCCAGGAGTTCAGCGAATCGCTCCAGCAGACGCTCGAGGCGTTGCAGTATGGGCAGCTCTCGGCCAAGGATGCGCAGGCGAACGCGCAGGCCGATGCCGTCTCGATCCTGGAGCGTGCCGCCAAATAGCGAAGGCGCTGTTTCGAGAGCCCGACGCTTTGGAAGCAGAGCGATGATCAAGACCTATCGTGCCTCGGCGGGCATCATGCTGGCGCCCGCCGTGACGTTGATCGGCATTTTCATCCTGTTGCCGATGCTGCTCACCATCTGGCTGTCATTTCAGGACTGGTCGACGCAAACACCTTTTTCCAATGCGAGCTTCATTGGCTTCGACAATTTTCGCGAAATATTCGGGCCGACCTCGGTCGGGCGAGATTTCAAGCGAGCGCTGCTCAACACTGCCATTTACACGGCATTGTCGGTGATACTCATCCTGCCCCTTTCGGTAGCGTTGGGCTTGATGGTCTACCAGCGCGACGTCGCAGGCGGCACGGCGCTGCGGACAGTACTGTTTTCCACCTACATGGTGCCGATGATCGCCGTGACGCTGGTCTGGTCGAAACTCTATTCGCCGAGCGAAGGGCCGCTCAACCAGATGCTCGGCCTCGCCGGCATCGGCCCGCAACCCTGGCTCTCCTCGCCAAGATCGGCGTTGATCTCGATCGTCGTGCTCAATGTCTGGCAACAGATCGGCTATTTTACGGTGCTGGCCGTTGCCGGGCTGACCCAGATCCCGGGCAGTCTTTACGAAGCGGCGACTCTGGACGGCGCCAACCGGCGCGAACAGTTCCGCTTCATCACCTTGCCGCTATTACGCCGCACGCTCCTGTTCAGCGCCGTCATCGCCATCATCAACGCGGTGCAGGTGTTCGAGCCGGTTGCGCTGATCACCCAAGGTGGGCCGGTCGGCTCGACCAACGTGCTGACTTACCATATCCGCCGAGTAGGCATCGAGCGCGCGCAAGGCGGGCTGGGCTCGGCTATGGCAGTGATGCTGATGCTGGCGCTGGTCGTCGTTGTGTGCGCGCTGTTTGCATTTGCCAACCGTAAGGATGACGAATGAGCGCGCCGGGCCGCTCAGGATCGAGCCGGTTGGCGCGCAAACGCCTGGCGGGCCACAGAGCGCTGCTCGCCACGCTGATGCTGCTGGTTGCGGTGGCCTCGGCCTTTCCGCTGTTGTGGATGGTGCTCTCCAGCCTGAAGACGCCGGCCGAAACCATGCAGGTGCCGCCCGTGTGGATACCTCGCACGCCGAGCCTCGAAGCGTACGAGAACGTCTCCGGCGTCATCAATGTCGGCCGCTCGATGTGGAACTCGCTGGTGATCGCATCAATCACCACCGCCGGCATTCTGGTCACCAGCATGATGGCTGGCTATGCATTCGCCAAGCACAACTTTCCCGCCCGCTCGCTGCTGTTTTCGGTGCTGATCGCCACCATGTTCCTGCCGCCAATCGTCACGCTGATCCCGCTGTACCGTCTCGTCGGATCAATCGGCCTGAACGCCAGCCTTGCCGGCATTGTCGTTCCCAATCTCGCCAACGCATTCGGCATTTTCCTGATGCGCCAGTTCATCGCTGGCGTGCCGGACGATCTGATCGACGCCGCGCGGATGGATGGGGCGTCGGAACTTCTGATCCTGTTCAAGATCGTCGCGCCGAGCGTGGCGCCCGCTATTGCAGCACTGGCGCTGTTTGCCTTCGTCTATCACTGGAACAGCTATCTCTGGCCACTGACCGTTCTACAGGGCAATGCACAAGACTATCCTATCGTTATCAGTCTGAGCCGCCTGCTCAGCTACAACAGAGGCGCCCTCAATACGGGACTGGTGATGGCCGGCGCCACGCTTGCCGTGCTGCCGCCATTGGTGCTCTTCGTCTTCCTGCAACGCTTCTTCGTCGATTCAATCGTCGGCTCGGCGGTCAAGGGGTAGCATCGGCGGCAGGGCCGCCATGGTCCTGGCTATCATGGGGACGGGCAGAGAGCTACGCAGATATCGGTGTTGTGAAAGCTACCACCACCCAGAAGGGAGCTTGATGATGCTCACTATGGTCGTACGCATGTAATCATGCTCTTCACATGGAGGGAGATGTCATGGCACCTCCCACTGGGACGCCGAAGGAGGCTGGGGACCAACTTGAGCGCCTAACGGCGAAGCCGGTCATAGCACTCAGGTTTGAGCATGGGAGTGAACCAGCCGTGCGCCTAGCGGACTCGCTCGTCAGCATCGCGCCTCTGGTTCGTACCATCGTGATGAGCCGCCACGCGAAGCCATAAGCTCACTGATAGCGGCCCTGGTCCCGCGCGTGCGTCGTGCAGCTAAGGCCGTTCAGCGCAGGTAGTTCCATGGCGTAACGGCGCCGATATCGCTGTTTAGCCAGCCACTGGCGGTGCGCTCGAGGGCCTGGGTGGGCCAGGCGTGCGGGTCGACCTGATTCATCTTGGCGGTGGTCACAGACGTTTTCTAAGAAGCCCCTGTTCCGTTGCCGCCGCCTTGAAGGCACCAAATGCAGCATATTGGCTGCAATGGCCGGCCATGCATTCTTTGATCATCCGGATCGCTTTGAGCCGTCCTGGCTTGGCCGTATATGGCCATGGTTGTTCAAGCGCCTGAGCGGCGTCGGCTATCGTTTTGACCACCGTCGCGTTGCCATTAAGGTATATAGTAATCGGAATGAACGCTGGCATTCTTGTCGCTCCGCGCGTTTGGACGCGGCTAAACGCCAAGACACGGCAGAGGTTGCATTAACGAATACCGTTCCGATCACAACGGGCATGGAGGGCGATTGACTGGCCGGGCGCCCACGCTGCTTTGGCCAGCCGCAGCGTTCGTCAGCGCCAGATCGTGCCTGGTAGCTGTGATGCGGGGATGGGCCGAACTCGCCTGAGGCAAGGACGGCCTGCACCGTTGGGAGGCCGATGAGCTCCCTGTTGATGTTCCGATAGATTACTCATCATTCACTTGAATGATTATGTATAGAACCTCCTTTCTTGTTTATTGCGGCAGCAAGGGGTGCATGGACCAGGCCCTTTTATGTTTGGCATCTAAGATATGACAGACGGGCATTCTTGAAGACGGCGTACATATGCAACCTTGGTAACAGGCCCACCATTGTCGGTGCCGCCATAACAATCTCCTGAGGAAAATCCGCCTTGGTCTAGCGTGCTGCCTGGGGAAGCGTAAGGGGGATAGGTGGACCAGGCTGTTGGTACGGACGCCGTGCTGCTAGACAGGCTGTATTCTGCAATTCTTGGCGAAACGCCTTGGGGCAGTTGCTTGAGGATCTGGCCTCGATCCTACCAGGCGGGAAGGCGGTGCTGTTTTTCATGACGCCGGTCGATCCTCTGGCGCGTTCGTGCTCTCGTCGGGCTTCGATCCTTCTTCGCTGAAGGCATACAACGAGCAGTACGCAGCCCGAAACCCTGGATGCCCAAGGCCGCGGTTCGCCCGATCGGCATCGGGGTCCGGGCCGAGCGCATGTTGTCTCGCCAAGCGCTCGAGAAGAGCGAATTTCTGCGATTTCCTAAAGCCCCAACGACTGTAGACCGGAGTTGGGGTGACTGTCGTCCGAGATGCCGGAACGAACTTCCTCCTGAAGTTCCTGTGCGAAGACACGGACGACGGACACGCGGCAGATACCCTCACCCGTCAGGCGCCGCATCTGCGTCGCGCCTTCGGCTATCAAGCGTCATGCAGCTGAAGAGGCTGTCACGGGGTTGGCGAGTTCGATCCTCGACCTCACCGGCGTAGGCGTGCTCCTCGTCGACTCCGATATGCGGCGGATCACCAAAAATGCGGTCGCGGAACGCTTGCTCTCCGAAGCACATGGAATCGGCAGGCGATCCCGCTCTGTGCTCAATAGTCTGGCCGCTTCGGAGGCCGGACCGCATCGTTGCCGACGTGTTTGCGCGATCGCCAGAGGTTTGCGACAATCACCACCAAGGTCGCGACCTGGTGGGCGATGAAACTCGAGTGATGTGGGTTTAGAGGGCCGTTCGGGAATGTTTTCGCACATGCTTGGACAATTTGAACGGCTTCCGGACGGTAAGAACAGGGCCCCACGGCCGATTCCGAAAACGACTGGGCGTAAACTGAAGCCCGATTGAAACGCAACTGAAACACACCAACGCGACAGGCGACATCCAAGCGAAACGCTTTGCCGGGATGGTCGAGCCTCCCCAAGGCCAGCACGCAGGAGCGCAGCCGATGACACCCGATCAGATTCGACTTGTACAGGATAGTTTTCGCGAGGTCCTACCGATACGCACGACCGCCGCCGCTCTGTTTTATGAACGCCTCTTCGCAATTGATGGCGATCTTCGCGCACTATTTCCGGTGAGCGACATGACCAAGCAGGGGGCCAAGCTGATGGCGAGCCTTGGCTTCGTCGTACAAGGACTGAATCGTGCGGATACCATTCTCCCGACCCTGCGCGAACTCGCCAAACGTCACGTGACGTACGGGGTCAAGGAGCATCATTATCCGCTCGTCGGGCAAGCGCTCATCGACACGTTGGCGAGCGGCCTCGGCACGGCTTTCACCCCGGCGGTGCGGGAGGCTTGGGAAGCAGCCTACGGGTTGCTCGCGAATGTGATGATCGCGGCGGCCCGCGAGGATCAGCTCGCAGCTTGACTTGTAAGGATGCACCCCAATGCGGCCCTCCACCGGGGGCAATTTCCAAGAAGGCGAAAACAGGAACCGATTAATGGCCACCAAATCAGCTTAGGTCATTCTCGGCTGGCACCAGCGCAAGAACTGTGATCGATATACCGCGCCGGTTGGCCCCTTCGGCATCGCCCCGCTTCTCGAGGCGGCCGGATTAGTCTGGCTCACGCAGTGCTTCACGTTTGCTGCGGACGGGCGAAATCACCGCTGCAGTGATGCGCTCAATGGAGCTGCCCGACCAGCCGGGCATACTCTGCCTCCGGCTGCCCGGTCGGCAGCCGCGCAACAAAACGCGATACCATCGGAGATAATCGGCATCGGACCGAGCGACTTGTCGCGTCCAAGTTGGCAGAAGCTGAACTTCTCAGAAGCTGACAGACGAGACTTCTAGCAGCGGTCCGAAGACGCTACAGGAACCATGCGGCCCGGCACGCGCCGGCGGGGTAGTGCCAGCAAGGTACCGGGCCTGACCGGCGGGGCTAAGGGAGCGGCGCCGGCTAGTGAATATATGCGCTCGTGCTAATGTAACGAACCATCCGAATGAAGGAGCGCAAAGCCGCCGATGACGCCCGTGTCTACTGTGGGCTGGCCGGGAAAGCGCATCCCGTAGGCGCCGTCCATGCAATCGCCGCCCATGCCGGCCATGCCTTCGCGGGTCAGGTGGCGAAGCCCGCGCCCGTCGCGAGAGCAATGGCCGAGAGGCTGCGCGCCGACAACGACATTGCCGTGCCCAACGACGTGATGCTGAACCAGTTTGTCCCAGATTCGGCGCCCACCGCCCGAACGAGGAGGCCGGCCGGCTGATGCTGCAGATGATCGCCCGCTTGCAGGCTAAGGAATCTGCTTGGCCGTGGGTGTAAAATGGCGGGGCTGCTACTCGCGGCGTGGTCGGCGATAAGATAGGATGGACATGATAGGATCTAGCTCGGTTGGGAACCGACGATGCCATCGGCTGGAAAGCAGCAACTGAATGAACCAGGAGACGCGCCCGTTCCGGTGGCGCTTGTCCTGAACGGCCACTGGGGACGGTTGCGGCCGCTCGATGCAGTGACCGATGCCGTGCCGCTTTACGGCCTTTCCCATGACGATCAGACCCAGGCCACCTGGGTCGACATGAAAGTCGGCCCGTTTGCCAGTGAGCAAGCTTTCGCCGACCACGTCGCCGAACTCGTGGCCGACAAGAAGCGCGTTTTCTTCGCGGTCAGCACGGACGACGGTCTGCCGGTCGGCTGGCTCTGCCTAATGGAGGCCAGGCCCGCCCATCATGTGGTCGAACTGGGGTATGTGCTCTATACGCCACAGCTGCAGCGTACGCGGCTTGCCACCGAGTGGCTCTATCTCGTCATGGGCTACGTATTCGACGACCTTGGCTACCGTCGCCTTGAATGGACCTGTACCTCGACCAACCAACGCTCGCGCAAGGCGGCCGAGCGGTTGGGCTTCGTCTACGAAGGCCGCACCGGCAGGGCATGTTCCTGAAGGGCAAGGCATGCGACATCTGCATGTACTCGACTGCTGTCCAGCGAATGGCCGGCGCATCGCGCGGTCTTCGAGAGATGGCTCGACGCTGGCAATTTCGAGGACGGGCGGCAGCTCCAGTCGGTCGCCGAGGTCGGGGCCGGCCTAGGCCCCATTTGAGGAGAGTGGCAGCAATGTGCAAACCGACCTCGAACTAACCATGGTCGGCTAGCGACGCTGAGCGCCATGATCTCAGGGCAACGACCGCTTCACTCCTCACCGGCTTGGCAGGAGGGGGAAGTTTTTTAAGCCGGCTGGCGCAGCCACTGCCGGTCGAACGTCTCGAGGATGGCGTGGAACTCGGCCGTCGGGATCTGGCTGGCGCCGCCGTCACGGCTGTCTCCGATGAGGAATTGCGCGAGCTGCCGGTCGACCGCTTCCGGCCGTTCGATGATGAGGCCGAGCGCTGCCAGATCCTCGGCGATCGATCTGTCAGACGAGAGATATCCGCCCCATGCCTCGGGCGCCGGATCGCGCAAGCGGACGATCAGTATCCTGGTCAGCGAAGGCTGTGGCTCCGGGCCGATGATGGCACCGCCACACATATAGCCGCCGAGCACGCTTCCCGGTTGCGACTGCGGGAACAGGCAGAAGAAGAAATGGGCGTCGCCGTCGGTCTCCTTCAGATGCGCATAGAGGCCGCGTTTTGCCAGCGAGACCGGTCCGCTGATCAGCAGTTGCCCCGTTGGCAATATCTCGCGATAGGAGGCCGTCAGGCCGTGCCCCTCCGGCCCGGCTTTTATCGACAGACTGCCCCTGATCAGCTGGCCGCGATGATAGGGCGACAGAGCCTGCGAATAACACGCGTAGGCTCCAGCCAGGGCGGCGCCAACGCTTCGGTCCTCATGCGCGGACGCCTTGGGTGGCGCACCGGCGCGGCGCTCCAATTCGGCCTTGCCGATGCCGTGGCGGGCGCATATCGCCGCCGTGAAGGCCGGCAGGTCGCTCTCGGCAATCCAGACGCCAGGCTGCTCTAGGTCAAGAAGCCTCGACCAATCGTCATAGACGCTGAGCTCGCGCGGCTGCGCGCGACCCTGCAGCCATTTGTCGGCGCGGCCAAGATCGAACCCCGTTTTCGGGTTGATAGCCCGGAACGCCGCCGCGAGGTCCTTGCGCGTGACGGTTCCAAGCAGGGCCGACGTCAGCCGTAACTTCTGCGCGACATCCTGTGCCATCCGGCCGCCCCCCTGGCTAATCCACCATATGCATAACACGCGCCAGCAGTTGGCACCGTATTTTTCCACATACTAATGTTCTAGGAAATCCGCAGAATTCCATGCCGTTCCACGCGCTCGCCCTTTCCTGTCCGAGGGCTGACGCTAAGCTCGCGGAGGGTAAGGGCAGATCGTATACAACTCACACCATGTGAGCTTGAAATACCAATCCCCTTCCTCAGTCACTTCGAACGACCGCGAAGCCGAGCTCTCGGAACTAGCAAACGAGCGTAGACGCCTCTTTAAGGAAGGAAGAATACGATGTCCTGGACTGCTTCTCCCGCGACCCCCGTCATCGCACTTGCGGCCGGATGCGCCGCACTGGTGCTGATGCTGAACTTTGCCCCGACCGGAGAATTTCCGTCGCGGTACGTCAAGCCCGCTCCTGCGTCGCTGGCTGCCCAACCAACACGTATTGAAGTCGACGACAATGCGCATGCGATCCGCTTTTTTGTCGATGGAAAACAGGTCGCCCTGCTCGATTCAACCGGCTTCAAGGATTGAATCCACAGCTCGCCACCGGCGTCCTCCCGGCGGGCGGAGCATCTGGCAATGAAGTGTCCGGAGAGAGACCCCGCTATGAAGTTCGCGCTAGCTGTACTCTTAATCGTGCTCACACTGCCGCAAGCCGCGGAGGCAAAAACGAAAATCCCAGTGACGAAGGTCGCCGAGACGAAGGTAGCGACGAGCGAAAAGGCCCGGCCGCCGCTCGACAACAAACCGACGGGCGGCATCACCGCATCGCCAGGCGCGGCGGCGCGGCCGCCCGTCAAGGGCGAGTACAATCCGGTGTATCCGCCGGCGATCTATTTCAACTATTAGTCGGCCCCCGTTAAGTTAGAACGCCTTTCCTGCGCGCATCGTAGCGCGGGCATTTCCGGCCCTTCGAATGGCGCCGTGCGCCCGTCGGCCGTTTTGGCGTCGAAAGCGACGGGCACGCTGTGAATCACGCACGCTGCCGCCAATATCTCCTCCAACTCGTGATCGGTCGCCTTGCAAGCTGGCATGAGCGTCCGAAGCCGCAAATTGCCTGTACGATGGATAGGTAGCGGGGCTTACTACGATTGCCTTCATCAGAATTGTCTCCTCAGTCATTTGTCACGTGGCGATGGCCGGTAGATATGTCCGGCTCTGGTCATGAAACAGGACCAAGATTGGCGGGAATGATGGTACCATTGCGCCATAGCCGCTGTGCCCATCCATCTCGAGCGCGCCGCAAGGACGCCGCTGACGACGCAGATCTACCGGGTGGTCCGGGACGCCGTCGAGACTGGGCGGCTAGATCGGGAGCAAGCTTCCTTCCTGGCGTGACATGGCCGCTCAGCTCGGCGTCTCGCGCGGCACCGTACGCGTCGCGTACCAGCGCCTCATCGACCAGCAGTTCGCGGTCGGCGCCGGCGCGGCTGGCACTCGCGTCGCCGAGGGCCCGTTCTGGCGCTGTTTTGGCAGGAAGCGCATTGGTCATTCGGCCCATCGCGCGTTTGTTGCGGCTGCAATGACGGCCGGGCCATATTGGCAGCGCTCATCACTGATAGAGGAACTGCGACACCCCGTTTCGCCCGACATCAGGGAACGATATCGGCCCCCATGTGTTAGAAATCCATGGGCACTATGGGACCCCAAGGCCACGGGATGGCAGCCGATATTTTGACATCGGAAGTTGCCACTGCCAGGCAGCGCATCCGCCGGACCGAGCTCGCGCTTAAACGCACTGAAGAAATGCTGGCCGAGAATCTCGCGCTGTCCAGTAGGATACGAACTGCGGTCGAGGCCGCAGACCGCTTGGTGAAGATCGATCCCCTCAGCGTTGAAGGACGTGGCGCGGGTTGAACTGGGCCGGCGTTTCATTCGTCGCGACCTTCAGGCCACCGGCGCCATCACTCTCGCTCTAGAACTGTGCCAGCCAAGTCGACCGTCTGGGCTGCACGCTTGCGAACAGCCGGAACCAACGGCGACCACAAGCGGTTTACCAATCGAAGGGACCGCAATGGATTCGGAATAATGGAACTTTTGGATATGGAACTGGCGAGAGCCCGACAGCGGCTTAACCGGGCCGAGCGCTCCCTCGAACGTGCAAATGAAATGCTGGATGAAGGCTGCGGTGTCGGCATCAATATCGCGCTGTGCAGCAGGATCCGGGCTGCGCAACGACGCGTGACCGAGGCGAGATTGCGGTTGACGAAGATCGAGCCTGGTCAGCCTGGCCGCACGGACCAGCTCACAAGGTTTGAGCCTATTGGCCGATAGCCGCACAGCGATCTAGCGGCAGAGCGAGGTCTGGCGCATGCGGAATGCGGCGTGGGCTGAACCGGTCTGCAGCTCTTGCGCATGGCGATCGAGCTGACCTGCCCGGCCGGCGTGCTGCCGAGCGAGGAGGCCTATCGCGACGACATAGGCTCTTGCGGAATGCAAGCCGACGTCGATGGAGAGCATTATCGAGATTTTCCCGGCCGCCAGACTGTCAAGCGCAATGCTAAAGGCAGCCGAGTCGATCAAGACCGGCAGAGGGCTCATCGAAGCGGAGCGGAAACGTTGAGCGCGTTATGGACACAGCATGTAATTCACAGCCGTTGCGGTGAACTTTCGCCAGGTCCTGGCTTCAGTGCGGCGCTCCACCGGAAAGAAGATATCGATAGCCGTTCGTGGTCATCCAATACGCGCGCGCTAGATGCGTCTGCCAGGCTGTGAGGGCCCGTTCCGGCTCCTTGTCGGGGTCCATGTGCAGAACGATCCTGGAAACCTCCCTCCAATCGGCACCTTCCGCCGACGCATCAAGCAGGCGAATATAGGTAAGCAGGCGCTGTTCGTCGTAGCCGGTCAGGACTGAAGATGTCGGCGCCTCGTCGGCAACGTCGGGGTCTGGTAACGGCTTGAGCATGGCCCGCGAGAAAAACGCACCCGTGGCAGAAAAGCTCGCCGCACCTTCGGCGCGAAAGCGATCAAATTGCGCTCGGTCTTATCGCCACTTGAGTGGCACCACCTGCGAGTCTTGCCCACGGTAGCTCCCATCTTGTTTGGAGACAGACCTCGCGCACGAGATCCTGCAGCTGCCCAAACGGCGCCCGTCCGCCCAGAGGGCGAAGCGCCATGGAATAGCGGGCATGCGGCCGCGCCATTCTTTTTCGGAAACCGGTGAAACATTTCTCGTGGACAGCAGTTCTGGAACCAGACGATTTGAACGACACCGGTCCGACACAGGAGGAGCGCGGGAACACCGAAGTAGAATGAGCTGGCGGCATTTCTGACGGATCTTTGAGGGGCTCCCTCAAAGTCTTGTAGAGTAAGGTAGATGAAAATAGCCCAGATCGCGCCGCTAACCGAATCCGTGCCGCCCCGAACCTACG
>NZ_SUEG01000074.1:27017-27661 GCF_005063415.1 Mesorhizobium sp. | reverse complement strand
GACTTGCTGGCGCCCTTCACCGGCTTGCCGTCCTTGTCGAGATACATGGTTTTGGTCGCGGCCAGCGGCGCGCGCTCGCGGAAATCGAGGAAGGTCGAGCGGCCGTCCTTGAAGCGGATGGTCATGAAGCCGCCGCCGCCGATATTGCCGGCGGTCGGATAGACCACGGCCAGCGCATAGCCGACGGCGACCGCGGCATCGACGGCATTGCCGCCCTTCTTCAGCACCTCGACGCCGACCTCAGACGCCAGATGCTGGGCGGTCACAACCATGCCGTGCTCGCCCTTCGCCGGCTGCGGCGAGGCGGCAAAGGCGAGGAACGGCACGAAGGTCAGAGTGAGGGAAAGGCTTACGGCGATTAGGGTTCGGCGGGTGTTGTGCATGGCCGTTCTCCGAGGCATGG
Source organism: Mesorhizobium sp. (assembly GCF_005063415.1). GTDB lineage: Bacteria > Pseudomonadota > Alphaproteobacteria > Rhizobiales > Rhizobiaceae > Mesorhizobium. The sequence goes on along the minus strand of NZ_SUEG01000074.1, from coordinate 27,258 downwards.
GGTAGGCCTAGGAAACGCGCTTGGCGGGGTCGAGTCTACTGACATTAATGGGATCGGCGAGGCTTCGCGCCTCCGGCTAAGCTGCCGATCTCCCCCCTTGCGGGGGAGATGGCCGACAGGCCAGAGGGGGTGCTGTCCCTCCGACCTCTCCAGCAATGCGCGGGCACATCCTCTGGCTATTTTGCAGGTTGCACGGTTCGACGTTGGCGATCCTTCCCACCCCCTCTGTCCTGCCGGACAT
>NZ_SUEG01000074.1:0-27007 GCF_005063415.1 Mesorhizobium sp. | reverse complement strand
CGGCAGCTATGCTACTAATCCGGCTGTGGTGCTAATTGGCTCCAACGACCCGCCCTTCGTGGCGGGTTTTTCATTTTCACCCCAGCTTCAAACAATCCCGCCGCCGACGCTCGCCACCGCCGGCCGTTCCGCTGCAACCTTCGCCCGGTAGCCGGCGGCGCGGTAGGCGGCGACCGGATCGATGGCGCCGCCGGTCTTGAGCCGTGCCATGGCAAGGATCGGCTCGACATCGGTGCGATAGGCTATCTTCAGCGTCTGCGTCGCCATCAGCGCGTCATTGGCGTCCTGGAAGCCCTCGAGCGCGCTGCGGTCGACCAGCAGCGCCTGGGCATAGGCGCGCTGCACCTCTATCGCCGACAGCATCAGGCTTTCGATCGGATCGGTGACGTTGTGGCTCTGGTCGAGCATGTGCGCCGGATCGAACCCTTCGGCGCCGGCAAGCTCGGCATCGACCAGTTCGTTGAAGACCAGGAACAGGCGGTAGGGATCGATCGAGCCGGCGTCGAGGTCGTCGTCGCCATATTTCGAATCGTTGAAATGGAAGCCTCCGAGTTTCTTGAACTGGATCAGCCGCGACACGATCATCTCGATATTGACGTTGGGGGCGTGATGGCCGAGGTCGACCAGGCAGAACGCCTTGTCGCCAAGCTCTTTGGCGATGATGTAGTTGGTGCCCCAATCCTGCACGACCGTCGAATAGAAGGCCGGCTCGTACATCTTGTGCTCGGTGAACAGCTTCCAGTCGCCCGGCAGTCCGGCATAGATCTCCTTCATCGCGTCGAGATAGCGCTCGAACGCCTTGGCAAAATTGACCTGGCCGGGAAAATTCGAGCCGTCGCCGATCCACACCGTCAGCGCTTTCGAGCCCAGCGTCCTGCCGATCTCGATGCATTCGAGATTGTGCTCGACCGCCTGCCGGCGTGTTGCTGCATCGGCATGCGACAGCGAGCCGAATTTATAGGAAAGTTTCTGGTCCCTGGCGTCGGAGAAGGTGTTGGAGTTGATAGCGTCGAAGCCGAGGCTGAAGCGGGATGCCGCCTGCTTCAGCCGGTTCGGATCGGCCTTGTCCCAGGGAATATGCAGCGAGACGGTCGGCGTCGCCTGCGTCAGCTGCCGGATGACGGCGCAGTCCTCGATCTTGTCGAAAATGTCGCGCGGCTCGCCGGCGCCGGGAAAGCGGGCAAAGCGGGTGCCGCCGGTGCCGACGCCCCAGGACGGGATGGCAACGGCGAATTTCTCGACCTTGTCGCGGATGGCATCGATGGCGATGCCGCGGCGGTCGAGGCGCTCGCCGAGAGACTCGTAGTCGCGTTTGAGGTCGGCATCGCGCGCGGCATTATGCTTGTCGACGAGGTCGGCGGAGATGATGGTTTCGGACATGGTGGTTTCCTCCCAATTTGCGTTGGTCGGCGCTGCCCCTCACCCTTACCCTCTCCCCGTAAAGAACGGGGAGAGGGGGATCACCGGCGTTGGAGCGCTTCCCTTCTCCCCGTCACTATATGGGGAGAAGGTGCCGGTAGGCGGATGAGGGGCAGCGCAACCCTCAAAGACGGTCGCTTATCGCGTAAAACTCTGCGCGTTGCCGGCGTCGACGTTGATGATGTTGCCGGTCGATTTTGCCGACATGTCGGAGGCGAAGAAATAGATCGCCTCGGCGATGTCTTCGGGGAATACCGAGCGCTTCAGCATCGAACGCGAGCGGTAATGCTCCTCGAGATCGTCGGTCGACATCTTGTAGGCGGCGGCGCGCTGTTCCTTCCACTCGCCGGTCCAGATCTTCGAGCCGCGCAGCACGGCGTCGGGATTGACGACATTGACCCTGATCTGCGCTTCCGCGCCTTCCAGCGCCAGGCAGCGTGCCAGATGGATTTCGGCTGCCTTGGCTGTGCAATAGGCGGCGGCGTTGGGCGATGCGGCAAGCCCGTTCTTGGAGGCGACGAAGACGACGTTGCCGCCGATGTTTTGCGCCCGGAACAACCGGAATGCTTCCCGCGAAACGAGGAAGTACCCGGTCGACAAAATGTCCATGTTCTTGTTCCACAGCGCCAGCGTAGTGTCCTCGATCGGCGCCGAGGAGGCCAGGCCGGCATTGGAGACCAGAATATCGATGCCGCCGAATTCGACCGCCGTCTCGGCAAAACCGGAGACCACCTGATCCTCGGACGTGACGTTGATGACGACGGGCCGCACGAAATCCTTGCCGTAGGCTTTCGCCAGTTCGTCATTGGCGCTGGCAAGGGCTGCCTCGTCGATGTCGGCCAGCACGACGCAGGCGCCTTCGCGCAACAGCCGGTTGGCGGTCGCCCGGCCGATGCCGCCGGCGCCGCCCGTGACCAGCGCGATCTGGCCGGCAAGAGCCTTTGGTTTCGGCAGGCGCTGCAGCTTTGCCTCTTCGAGCAGCCAGTATTCGATGTCGAAGGCTTCCTGGTCGGGCAGGCCGACATAGGTCGAGACCGTCGAGGCACCGCGCATAACGTTGATGGCGTTGACGTAGAATTCGCCCGATATGCGCGCCGTCGCCTTGTCGCCGGCGAAGGTGAACATGCCGACGCCGGGCATCAGATAGACGACGGCGTTGGGATCGCGCACCGGCGGCGAATCCGGGTGCTTGCAGTGGTCATAATAAGCCTGATAGCCGACGCGATACTCCGCCACATCGTCGGCAAGATGGGCAATGACCGCATCGACGTCGGGATTTTGGGGGTCGAACTCAATGACCAGCGGCCGGATCTTGGTGCGCAGGAAGTGGTCCGGGCAGGACGTGCCGAGTGCCGCCAGCGGCCGCAAATCCTTGGAATTGACGAATTCGAGCACCGCAGGAGAATCATCGAAATGACCGAGCTTGTGGCTGTTCTCCGAGATCAGGCCACGGATCCTCGGCATCAGTTTTGCGGCCACGGCGCGACGCGCCGGCGCATCGAGCGATTTGACGACTTCGCCGCCGAAGATCGGCTTGCCCTGGCTCTTGCGCTCGAACCAGTCGATCGCCTGGTTGATCACCGAGATCGTCGTCTCGTAGCATTCCTTCGGCGTGTCGCCCCAGCTGAACAGGCCATGGCTGGCCAGCACGACACCCTTGGCCTCAGGGTTTTCGCGGCAGAATTTCTCCAACCACAGGCCGAGCTCGAAGCCCGGACGTTTCCATGGCAGCCAGCCGATCGTGTCGCCGAAGATCTCCTTGGTCAGCGCCTGCGAATCCTTGGCGGCGGCAATGGCGATGATGGCATCGGGGTGCATATGATCGACATAAGGCTTCGGCACGAAGGCATGCAGCGGCGTGTCGATGGAAGCCGTGCGCGGGTTGAGGTTGAAGGTGCAATGGGGCAGATAGCCGACCATCTCGTCCTCATGTTCGAGGCCGCGATACAGACCTTTCAGCGCCCGCAATTTGTCCATGTAGAGCGTGGCGAAGCCGTCGAGCTTGATCGAGGCGCTGTCGCCGCCCGAGCCCTTGACCCACAGCACTTCCACGCTCTCGCCGGTGAGCGGATCCTTTTGCCAGATCTTGGAGGAGGTGTTGCCGCCGCCATAATTGGTGACGCGCTTGTCGGAGCCAAGAACATTCGAGCGATAGACCAGACGTTCGGGCTCGCTCATTGCTTGCGCTTTTGCGTCATCCCAAAGATTGGCGAGGCGCGTGCCGGAGCGCTTGTCGAGCATAGGTATCCTCCCTTTGGGACACGCAAACGGCGCGGGTCCCTTTTGTGCGAATTTCTACGCAAGCGGCCGTCTTGTCAATCACAAACGATCAACATCAATCATATTGCACTGCACAATGAAATTATCTGATCGGAAATGATTGACACTGCGCGCTTTGGGTGCCTAGATGCTCAGGCAGGGAGGAACCATGCACGAGAAAGAGCGCCACAGGATCATTCTGTCCGCCGTCCAGGAAAAGCCTGTGGTGACGGTGCAGGAGATGGTCGACCTGACGGAATCGTCCGAGGCGACGATCCGGCGCGACATCGCGGCATTGCATGTGCAAAAGCGCCTGCGCCGGGTGCGCGGCGGCGCCGAGGCGCTCTCGCCGCCGCAATTCATCGGCCTTGCCGGCCGGCCCTTTTCCGTCAACGAGACCATCAACGCCTCGCAGAAGCGGGCAATCGCGCGGGAAGCCGTGGAACTGTGCAAGGATGGCGAGCCGATCATCATCAATGGCGGCACCACCACCTTCCAGATGGTGCATTTCCTGACCGGCCGCCGCATGCCGATCTTCACCAATTCCTTCCCGATCGCCGAGCACTTGCTCAGGCACTCCAAGAACACGGTGATGCTGTCGGGCGGCACCATCTACCGCGAGCAGAACATCATCCTGTCGCCGTTCGACAATGACGTGACGCGCAATTTCTACGCGCGCCGCATGTTCATGGGCGCGCAAGGGCTGGGGCCGCTCGGTCTTATGGAAGGCGACCCGCTGCTGATCCAGGCAGAGCAGAAGCTGATCGACCAGGCAGACGAACTGGTGGTGCTGGTCGATTCCTCGAAGTTCCGCAAACGCTCGAGCCTGATCCTGTGCGGCCTGTCGCGCATCGCCACGGTGATCACCGACGACGGCATCGAGGATCGCGAGGCCAAGATGCTGGAGACCGCCGGCGTGACGCTGATCGTCGCCCGCACAACGCTGGGCAATAAGGAAGAATCTTCGCTGCAGGCCTGAGAAACACTCACGCCCGCAGCGGCGATGGAATGCAACGCTCAAGGGAGGATATTCGATGAGCTTTCTGAAGAAATTGATGGTTACGGCGGCGTTCTCCGCCGCCATGTTCGTGAATGCCGCCTACGCCGAAAACGTCAAGATCGCGCTGGTGGTGAAGTCGCTCGGCAACGGCTTCTTCGACGCCGCCAACAAGGGCGCCGAAGAGGCGGCCAAGGAGCTCGGCGATGTCGACATCATCTACACCGGCCCGACCAAGGCGACCGCCGAAGCGCAGATCGAAGTGGTCAATTCGCTGATCGCACAGAAGGTCAACGCCATCGCCATTTCGGCGAACGACGCCGACGCGCTGGTGCCGGTGCTGAAGAAGGCAATGGAGCGCGGCATTACCGTCATCTCGTGGGATTCAGGCGTCGCGCCGGAAGGACGCCAGCTTCACCTCAACCCCTCCGACACCAACCTGATCGGCGAGACCATCATCAAGCTTGCCGCCGACTACCTGCCGGAGGGCGGCGATGTCGCCATCCTGTCGGCTTCTTCGACCGCGACCAACCAGAATGCCTGGATCGACGCGGCCAAGAAGGTGCTGCCGGAGAAGTTCCCCAAGATCAAGCTCGTCGCCACCGTCTACGGCGACGACGACTCGGCCAAGAGCACGGACGAGGCCAAGGGTCTGCTGAAGTCCTACCCGAACCTCAAGGCGATCATCGCACCGACCACGGTCGGCGTCGTTGCCGCCGCTCAGGTGGTGACCGACGAAGGCCTGATCGGCAAGGTCAACGTCACCGGCCTGGCGCTGCCGTCGGAGTTCAAGAAGTTCATCGACAATGGCGCCAGCCAGGCGGTTGCGCTGTGGAACCCGATCGATCTCGGCTATTCCGCAGTGTACCTCGCCCATGACCTGGCGGTGAAGAAGGAAGAGGCGAAGCCCGGTGCTACGCTGTCGATAGGCCGTGTCGGCAAAGTCACGCTCGACGACACCAACTCGGCTGCGATGGCTCCGCCCTTCCAGTTCGACAAGTCGAACATCGAAAAGTTCTCCAAGATCTATTGATCCTGGAGCCTTCGAAACGGTGCGGCGGAGCTCAGGTCCCGCCGCGCTTTCAAACGAACCTTGTTTCAGGGCTTGATACGATTATGGACACGACAGCCCAGCACGAAGTGGCGAAGAGAGCGCCTTTGTCTCCCGGGCCGCGCCTGACGCTGTCCGGCATCTCGAAAAGCTTTCCCGGCGTGCGGGCGCTGCATGATGTCGGCCTGTCGCTCTATCCCGGCCAGGTAACCGCGCTGATCGGCGAAAACGGCGCCGGCAAGTCGACGCTGGTCAAGATCATGACCGGCATCTACCAGCCTGATGCTGGCACGATCAGCATCGACGGCCAGCCGGTCACACTGCCCAGCGCCCACGCCGCGTTCGGGCATGGCATCACCGCCATCCACCAGGAAACCGTGCTGTTCGACGACCTGACGGTGGCCGAAAACATCTTTCTCGGCCATGCGCCGCGCACGCGTTTCAAAACCATCGACTGGCGCACCATGCGCAAGAATGCCCGCGAGGTGCTCGACACGATGGGCGCCGGCCATATCGACGCCGACGCCAGGCTGAGGGATCTCGGCATCGCCAACAAGCACCTCGTCGCCGTTGCCCGCGCCATGTCGATCGACGCGCGGATCGTCATCATGGACGAGCCGACGGCAGCGCTTTCGATGAAGGAGATCGAAGAGCTTTTCCTGCTGATCGAATTCCTCAAGAGCGACGGCAAGGCGATCCTGTTCATCAGCCACAAATTCGATGAGATCTACCGCATCGCCGACCGCTATACCGTGTTCCGCGACGGCGAGATGGTCGGCGAAGGCCTGATCAAGGACGCCGGCCAGAGCCAGATCGTGCGCATGATGGTCGGCCGCTCGGTCGATCACATCTTTCCGCAGCGCAAGGCCGAGATCGGCGCGCCGGTACTGGCCGTCTCCGGCCTATCGCACCCGACCGAGTTCGACGACATAGGCTTCGAGCTGCACAGGGGCGAAATCCTCGGCTTCTACGGCCTTGTCGGCGCCGGGCGCAGCGAGGTGATGCAGGCGATATCAGGCATCACCCGCACCAGCGGAGGCACGATCACGCTGGAGGGTAAGGCAATCGCGCCGAAGTCGGCGGCGGATTCGATCAATGCCGGCATCGTCTACGTGCCGGAGGAGCGCGGCAAGCAAGGTGTGGTGATCGGCCTGCCGATCTTCCAGAATGTCTCGCTGCCCTCGCTCAAGCGTACCTCCAAGTCCGGCATGTTGCGGCTGGCGGAAGAGTTCGCCCTGGCCCGCGCCTATACCGAGCGGCTCGACCTGCGGGCTTCCTCGCTCAGCCAGGACGTCGGCACGCTGTCGGGCGGCAACCAGCAGAAGATCGTCATCGCCAAATGGCTGGCGACCGCGCCCAAGGTGATCATCCTGGACGAGCCTACCAAGGGCATCGACATCGGCTCGAAGGCGGCCGTGCACGGCTTCATGGCCGAGCTCGTCGCGCAAGGCCTGTCGGTGATCATGGTGTCGTCCGAACTGCCGGAAATCCTCGGCATGTCCGACCGCGTCGTCGTCATGCGCGAGGGCCGCATTGCCGCAGTCTACGACAATAAGGGGCTCGACGCCGAAACACTGGTCAGGACGGCAGCGGGGATCACGGCATGAAGGCTTTTCTCAGATATCGCGAGGTCTGGCTGCTGGCGGCCATCGTCGTGCTGATCGGGCTGATCTCCACGCGGTTTCCAGGTTTTGCCGATCCGGCCAATCTGCGCCAGGTGTTCAACGACACGTCGATCCTGATGATCCTGGCGCTCGGCCAGATGGTCGTCATCCTGACCCGCTCGATCGACCTGTCGATGGCTTCCAATCTCTGCTTAACCGGCATGGTGGTGGCGATGCTGAACGCCGCGCATCCGGCGATCCCGATCCCGCTGCTGATCGTCATCGCACTTCTGGTCGGGCTCGTGCTCGGCGCCATCAACGGCCTGCTGGTATGGCGGCTGAACATTCCCTCGATCGTGGTTACGCTCGGCACGCTCACCATCTACCGCGGCGCCACCTTCGTCATATCAGGCGGCGCCTGGGTCAATGCCGACCAGATGAGCGCTGATTTCATCGGGCTGCAGCGCGCGGCTTTCCTCGGCATTCCGGTGCTGTCCTGGATCGCCCTCCTTGTCATTGCATTGTTTTTCCTCGTGATGACGCGCACCGCGCTCGGCCGCTCGATCTACGCCATCGGCGTCAACCCGACGGCATCGGTCTATGCCGGCATCGATGTCGGCCGGACGAAATTCATCGTCTTCTGCATCTCGGGGATGATCGGCGGCCTCTGCGGCTATCTCTGGATCTCGCGCTACGTCATCGCCTCGGTCGAGGTCGCCAATGGCTATGAGCTCAACATCATCGCCGCCTGCGTCATCGGCGGCATCTCAATCGCCGGCGGCATCGGCTCGGTCGGCGGCGCGGTGCTCGGTGCGCTGTTCCTTGGCATCATCTCCAACGCGCTGCCGGTCATCAACATCTCACCCTTCTGGCAGATGGCGATTTCAGGCAGCGCCATCATCCTGGCCGTAGTGCTCAACGCACGCGGCGAACGCCGGCAAGGCCGCATCATTCTCAAGAAGGCGGAAGCGGCATGACCGACACCCCTGCTCCACGCCACATTCCCGATCGGCTCGACAAGCCATTCACTGCGGCGGTCTTCTCCTGGGAGGCGCTGCTGGTCGTTGTCGCGGTCGCCATTTTTGCCGTCAACAGTTTTGCCTCGCCCTATTTCCTCGACGCGTGGTCGCTGTCGGACCTGACCTTCAACTTCACCGAAAAGGCGCTGATTGCGCTGGCCATGGCGCTGCTGATCATCTCCGGCGAAATCGACCTGTCGGTCGCCGCCATCATTGCGCTGGCGTCAACGATGATGGGCATGGCGGTGCAGGCCGGCGCCGGCACACCTGCGCTGGTGGCAATCGGCCTCGTCGTCGGGCTCGGCTGCGGCGCCTTCAACGGCCTGCTCGTCACCAGGCTCGGCTTGCCGTCGATCGTCGTCACAATCGGCACGATGAGCCTGTTTCGCGGCATTGCCTTCATCATCCTGGGCGACCGTGCCTATAAGGGCTACCCCGCGAGTTTCGCCTTCTTCGGCCAGGGCTATGTCTGGTGGGTCGTGTCGTTCGAACTGACGCTGTTCCTGATCGGGGCAGTCGTCTACTGGTTCCTTCTGCACCGCACGAGCTTCGGCCGCCGGGTCTTTGCCATCGGCAACAACCCGGTCGCGGCGCAGTTTTCCGGCGTACGCGTCGGCCGCATCAAATTCATCCTGTTTTGCCTGACCGGACTGATGGCGGGCATCGCCTCGGTGCTGATCACATCGCGGCTCGGCTCGACCCGGCCGTCCATCGCGCAGGGCTACGAGCTCGAAGTCATCACCATGGTGGTGCTCGGCGGCGTCAGCATCCTGGGCGGCGCCGGCAGCATTTTGGGCGTGGTGCTGGCGGCCTTCATCATGGGACTGGTGACCTTCGGCCTCGGCCTGCTCAACGTGCCCGGGATCGTCATGTCGATCTTCATCGGCCTGCTGCTGATCATCGTCATCGCGCTGCCGATCCTGTGGCGGCGCGTGCGGCGGGAGCGCTTTGCCTGATGCCCGAGAAATACGCGTTCAAAATGAAGCTCAATCCGGGCATGAAGGCCGAATACAAGAGGCGCCACGATGACATCTGGCCGTCACTCGTCGCGTTGCTGAAACAGGCCGGTATCTCCGATTATTCGATCCATCTCGACGAGGAGACCAACATACTGTTCGGCGTGCTGTGGCGACGCGATGACCACGGTATGGACGAATTGCGGAAGCATCCGGTGATGCAGCGTTGGTGGGCCGAGATGGCCGACATCATGGAAACCAAGCCGAACAACGAGCCGGTGGCGGTGCCGCTGGAAACAATGTTCCATATGGAATGACCCGCCACGTCGCCGTTATCGATATCGGCAAGACCAACGCCAAGGTGGCGCTGGTCGATCTCGCCACATCGAGCGAAGTGGCCCTGCGCACGGTGGCGAACGAGCCGGTTCGGCAAGGCCAGTACCCGCACCATGACGTCGAGCGGTTATGGGCGTTTATCCTCGGCAGCCTGGCCGAGATCGATCGCGAGCAGCGCATCGATGCGATATCGATCACCACGCATGGCGCAACGGCCGTGCTGGTCGACGCATCAGGCGAGCTGGCGCTGCCGGTGCTCGACTACGAATTCGACGGGCCGGATGCCCTTGCCGGGGACTATGACACGATCCGTCCGGCATTCTTCGAGACCGGCACGCCACGCCTGCCGGCCGGCCTCAATCTCGGCGCGCAGCTGTTTTGGCAGCAGAAGCGCTTTCCGGCGGATTTCGCCAGAACCGCCGCGATGCTGATGTATCCGCAATACTGGGCCTTGCGCCTGACCGGCGTCGCCGCCAGCGAGGTGACTTCGCTCGGCTGCCACACCGATCTGTGGAACCCGTGGAAAGCGGATTTTTCCTCACTTGTCGACCGGCTGCAATGGCGCCGGCTAATGGCGCCGGTGCGGCAGGCCAAGGACCGCTTGGGCCCGATCCTGCCCGCTCTGGCGCGGCAAACCGGCCTCGATCCGCAAACGCCGGTGTATTGCGGCCTGCACGATTCCAACGCCTCGCTGCTGCCGCATCTCCTGTCCGACAAGCCGCCCTTCTCCGTTGTCTCGACCGGCACCTGGGTGGTCTCGATGGCGGTCGGCTGCAGCAAGGTCGCGCTCGATCCGGCCCGCGACACGCTGGTCAATGTCAACGCACTCGGCGATCCCGTGCCTTCGGCGCGCTTCATGGGTGGCCGCGAGTTTTCCCTGCTGACCGAAGGCCAATCGGAAGACTGGACGGAAGACGATATTGCCACGGTGCTCGCGCGCAAGACGTCCCTATTGCCTTCGACCCAACAGGGTTCGGGGCCGTTTCCGCACTACGCCGCAGGGTGGCTCAACGCCGAAGGTATAACGGCCGGCCAGCGCTTTGTCGCCATCTCGTTCTACCTGGCGCTGATGACCGCGACCTGCCTCGATCTGATCGGCGGCGAGGGGTCAACCATCGTCGAAGGACCCATCGCCCGCAACCGACTGTTCACCCGCATGCTGGCTGCAGCGACGGCACGCGCCGTCATTGCCTCCGAGGCTGCGACAGGCACCAGCATCGGCGCCGCCTTGCTGGCGTCGGACCAGGGGACACCGCAAGGCAGAGGCGAAAGGACCGAACCGTCGGCCGATCCACTCTGGACAAGTTACGTGCGCTCCTGGCGTTCGGCGGTCGACGAACGAGCCTGACCGCCGAGCTCATGGCGCCCTGATTTCCGGAGATGCCTAGCCCGCGTAGAGCAATCCTTGCGGATCGATCTCCGGCTTGCGGCCGGCAACTATGTCGGCAAGGAACTTTCCCGAGCCGCAAGCCATGGTCCAGCCGAGATGGCCGTGGCCGGTGTCGAGATATAGATTGTCGTACCGCGCCCGGCCGATGACCGGCACGGAGTTCGGCATCATCGGGCGAAGTCCAGCCCAGAGCTCAGCCTTGCTCTCGTCGAAGGCGCCGGGGAACAGGTCCTTGCCGGTGTTCAGGATCGAGTTGAAATCGCGTGGCTTGAACGTGCGGTCGAAACCGGTGAACTCCGCCGTCGAGGACATCCGCAGCCGATTTCCCAGCCTGGAATAGCCGATCAGCCGGTCCTCGTCGGCGCCGCCCATGATCGGCCCCTTGTTTTCATCTTCCAGCGGAACAGTCACCGTATAGCCCTTCACGGGATAGACGGGCAGGTCGATGCCGTAGCGGCGGCCGAGCAAACCGCTCTCCGGCCCCATCGAGATGACTACGGCGTCGCCGGTTATCGGGCCGGCCGAGGTCATCACCGCGCGCACCCGGCCGCCGTCGATGTCGAGGCCTTCGACAGTCGTGCCGTAGAGGAATTGGACGCCGAGTTTCTCGGCGGCATAGCCAGCGAGGTTCTGCGTGAATTGGCTGGAGTCGCCGGTCTGGTCGATCGGCGAATAGACGCCGCCGGCTATCTTGTCCTTGGCGCCGGCGAGGCCTGGCTCGAGTTCGACCAGCCGGTCGCGGCCGACGATCTCGATCGGCAGGCCATGTTCGCCGAGATAGCGGTAATTGTCGGTGCCGGTATCAAAGCTCTGCTGCGAGCGGAAGAAATACAGAATGCCTTTCTTGCGCTCGTCATAGTGGATGCTGGTCTCGGCGGAGACGGCGTTGATGCAGTCGCGCGAATAGAGCGCCAGACGCAGCTTGACGTCGGTGTTGGCGCGCATGCGCTTATGCGTGCACTGGCGCAGGAAGCGCAGGCTCCAGGCGAAAAAATACGGATCGAAGCGCAGGCGCACCTTGATGCCGAGATCGTGGTTGTGGAGGCCACGCAGGAACGTCTTCAGCGCTGCCGGCGAGGCCCAGGCGGTGGCATCGCCGGGCGACACCAGGCCGGCATTCGACCGGCTGGTGCCGCGTGCTGCCGCCGGATGGCGCTCGATTACCGTCACCTCATGGCCGTCGCTGGCCAAATAATAGGCCGCCGCCGTACCGACGACGCCGGCCCCAAGCACCAGGATTTTCATTCCGCCCCCAGCGCGCTGAACCAACCTTTGCAGAGAGCCAACTTCACCCCAGAGCCGAATTCTTGCTGGTCAGGATGCGCTCCCAGGCAAGCGCATCGGCAACAATCTGGTCGAGGTTGTCGCGCTGCGGGGTCCAGCCGAGTTCGCCACGCGCCAGCTCCGAATTGGCGACAACCGCGGCCGCGTCACCGGCGCGGCGATCGCCCATCCGCACGTCGAAATCATGGCCGAAGACGCGGCGGACGCTGTCGATGACCTCGAGCACCGAATAGCCGTGGCTGTAGCCGCAATTGGCGACCAGGCTCGATCCGCCGGCACGCAGCCGCTGGAGCGCCAGCCGATGCGCCGCCGCCAGGTCGCTGACGTGGATATAGTCGCGCATGCAGGTGCCGTCCGGCGTCGGATAGTCGGTGCCGAACACCTGCATGAGGGGGCGCTTGCCGAGCGCCGTCTCGCAAGCGACCTTGATCAAATGCGTCGCACCGGGCGTCGACTGGCCGGTGCGGCCCTTCGGGTCGGCGCCGGCGACGTTGAAATAGCGCAGCGCCGTATAGCGCAACCCATGGGCAATTGCCGCGTCGCGCAGCATCCATTCGCTCATCAGCTTGGACAGGCCGTAGGGCGATTCCGGCGCAAGCCGGGCATCCTCGCGCACCGGCTCCAGGCCCGCGCCGCCATAGACGGCGGCGGTCGAGGAAAAGATGAAATTGGGCACGCCTTCGCGCACCGCGGTCTCGATCAAGGTGCGTGTCTTGCAGGTGTTGTTCTCGTAATAGGCAAGCGGGTCGGCGACCGATTCGGGGACCACGATCGAGCCGGCGAAATGGATGATAGCGTCGACCTTATTGTCGCGGATGATCGAGGCGACCAGTTCCCTGTCGGCGACGTCGCCGACGACGAGCTTTGCTTCCGGAGCCACCGCCCATTCAAAGCCGGTCGAAAGCCGGTCGAGGACGACGACGCTGTCACCCGTATCCAGCAATTCCCAGACCATATGGCTACCGATATAGCCGGCACCGCCTGTCACCAAAACCGTCATCCGCATCCTCGCTATTCATGATTTATCGGCACTGTCTCAATCGTCGCCTTACTGGAAAACCTGCCGCCAAGCCATTAGAACCTGCGGTAACCGGTCTCATCGGCGCGTGGCATTGTCCTGAAACAAGATTGATCCACATCAAGGGAATAGGCCACGTTCCGTGGTCGTTAGGAACAGGCTCGGGGCGTGGCATTTTGACCAAAAAGGCCAGGTGGACGACGAATGGGCCAATGACTATGATCCCGCGCAAAACTGGGAAGGCGACATGAACTATCAGCGGTTTTTCGAGGAAGCGATCGACCAGCTCCATGCAGAGCGTCGCTACCGCGTCTTCGCCGACCTTGAGCGTATCGTAGGGAAATTCCCGCGCGCCATCTGGCGCGCCAATGGCCGCGCCGAGGAAATTACCGTCTGGTGCTCCAACGACTATCTCGGCATGGGCCAGCATCCCGACGTCATTGCCGCGTTCCAGAAGGCGGCAGGCAAGATGGGGTCGGGGGCCGGCGGCACCCGCAACATTTCCGGCACCAGCAACCCGCTGGTCGAGCTCGAACTGGAGCTGGCCGACCTGCACGACAAGGAAGCCGCACTGGTTTTCACCTCCGGCTTCGTTTCCAACGAGGCGTCGATCTCGACCATTGCAAAGCTGCTTCCCAATTGCCTGATCATCTCGGACGAGCTCAACCACGCTTCGATGATCGAGGGCGTGCGGCGCTCGGGCGCCGAGAAGAAGATCTTCCGCCATAACGACGTCGCGCATCTCGAAAGCCTGCTGCAGGCGGCCGGCCGCGAGCGCGCCAAGCTGATCGTCTTCGAGAGCGTCTATTCGATGGACGGCGATATCGCGCCGATCAAGCAGATCGTCGATCTCGCCGAGCGTTACAACGCCATGACCTACATCGACGAGGTCCACGCCGTCGGCATGTACGGGCCGCGCGGCGGCGGCATCACCGAGCGCGAAGGGCTGGCCGACCGCATCGACATCATCGAGGGCACGCTGGCCAAGGCGTTCGGCACGCTTGGCGGCTACATCGCCGGCAACACTGCGGTGATCGACGCGGTGCGCTCCTATGCGCCGGGCTTCATCTTCACCACGGCGTTGCCGCCGGCGATCGCTGCCGCGGCAACCACCTCGATCCGTCATCTCAAGCGTTCGCAGGCCGAGCGCGACGCGCAGCTGCGTCAGGCGACACGGACCAAGCAAGTGCTGGCCGCAGCCGGCCTGCCGGTGATGGAATCGCCTACCCACATCGTGCCGCTTCTGGTCGGCGATCCCGAGCTTTGCAAGATGGCCAGCGACCGCCTGCTCGGTGTGCACGGCATCTATATCCAGCCGATCAACTACCCGACAGTGCCGCGCGGCACCGAACGGCTGCGCATCACGCCGACACCGTTCCATTCGGACGCGCTGATCGCGTCCCTGCAGGACGCGCTGGTCGAGACATGGGACGCGTTGGGGATTCCCTACGGTTCGGCCGGCCGGCCTTCAGTAGCCAAGAGCGACCGCGTCATTCCGCTGCTGGTGCCGAAGTCGGGCGGGTAACTCCGCCGCCACGGGCATCATTGCGGTAGCCGCCTATCGGTGCCGCTTCATTTTTCAGTGCTGCGATGCCTGGCGCGACCCCTCAACACACCTCACACACTCGTCATCCATTTCGCCAGCCGGTGCGCGGCTTCCTCGAGCTGGTCGAGGCGGCGGTGGAAGCACAGCCTGAGGAAGGCTTCGCCGCCGGGGCCGAAGGCGGTGCCGGGCGCCAGGCCGACATTGGCGCGGTCGACCATGTCGAAGGCGGCAGCGCGGGAATCGGTGATGCCGTCGACCGCGAAGAACAGATAGAATGCGCCCTGCGGTACGGTGAACCGCGCCCTGCCGGTTGCGGCGAGAATACCGCACACCAGGTCGCGTGCCGCCCTCGCCCGCTCCACCTGCTCGATGATGAAGGCGTCGCCCTCGTCGAGCGCGACGACGGCGCCGCGCTGCATGAACTGGGCAACGCCGGAAGTCGAATACTGGACCAGGTTCTCGAACACCTGCTGCAAGGCGGGATGGATCCTGATCCAGCCGATGCGCCAGCCGGTCATCGCCCAGTTCTTGGAAAAGGAATTGACGAACAGGATGCGGTCCTCATCAGCCATGATGTCGATGAAGGAGGGCGCGCGGCCGTGGCCGTAATGAAACAGCGCGTAGATCTCGTCGGCGATGATCCACAGGCCCCTTTCGCGGGCAAGATCGAGGATCGCCTGCAGCGTTTCCTTGTCGGCGGTCCAGCCGGTCGGGTTGGACGGCGTGTTGACGAACAGCGCCTTGGTCCGTGGCGTGATCGCCGCTGCGATCTTGTCGACATCGCAGGACCAGCCATTGCCCGACTGGTCGAGCGTGACCGCGACTGGAACAGCGCCTGCGACGCCGGCGGCGGCGGCGAAGTTCGGCCATGCCGGCGACAGGTAGACGAGTTCGTCGCCCTTGCCGGCCACCGCATCGATGGCCATCTGGATCGCGTGCATGCCGGAGCCGGTGACGATAAATTCCTCGTCGGCGAAAGTCTTGCCGAAATGCCTGGTGTAGTAGCGGGCGAGCGCCTGCCTGAGTTCGGGAATGCCCCGCTGCCAGGTGTAGAAGGTCTCGCCGCCGGCCAGCGCCTTGGCGGCGGCATCGGTGATGAAGGCAGGCGTCGGCAGGTCGCCCTCGCCGGCCCAGAGCGGGATCATGCCCTCGCGGCCGCGGCCACGATTCATGACGGCGACAATTCCGCTTTCAGGCGCCGCCCGCGCTTCGGCGCGCAGAGTATCGATCAAGGTCATGGATGGGTCCGTTTTTGTTTGCTCGACTGCTAGCGTGTTTCAGGGCGGACGAAAACAGAAAACCCCGGCCGCAAGCGACCGGGGTTTTGGTCCAGAAAGGTTCTCGCAAGCGCTATTTTCTGGCGAGGAGATCGCGAATTTCGGTGAGCAGCGCGACGTCGGCTGGCGGCGGAGCGGCCGGGGCGGCCGGTTTTTCACGCTCCAGCCGCTGGCGCAGATTGTTCACCCCCTTGACCATCAGGAAGATGATGAGGGCGAGGATAAGGAAATTCAGCGCCACGGTGATGAAGCTGCCATAGGCGAAGACCGCGCCCTGTTTCTTTGCATCAGCCAGCGAGGTTGCATTCACCGCAGAAGACAGGGGTATGAAGTAGTTGTTGAAGTCCAGTCCTCCGAAGATCGCGCCAACAATAGGCATGATGATGTCGTCGACCAGCGAGGTGACGATCTTGCCGAAGGCAGCGCCAATGATGACGGCGACAGCCAGGTCCATCACGTTGCCCCTGGAAATGAATTCCTGAAACTCTTTCAGCATTCGACTCCTCCTTGTCCTGACCGGCCGTTCTGCCGTCCGCTCCTCCGGCATTGACCGGCAGGCAGAATAGCAAAAACCTGCGGTTGCAACAGGAGCAAAAGCCGGTTTCGGCCGGTCACGATTGCCCGACGCAGCCGATATAATACGCCGAAAGCCGCGATGGACTCGGTCGCCAAGCTGTGATTGCGTCTGCAAGGCCGGATGAAAAAGCCGGTGCAGGGAGGAAGTTCGAGGCGTGCAGGGCTGGTTCATCGTCATCATCGCGATCGCCTATGTGACGTTGCTGTTCGTCATCGCCAGCCTGGGCGACCGGCGCTCGACTTCATCCGGGCCTGGCCGCGCCCGGCCGTTCATCTATGCGCTCAGCCTCGCCATCTACTGCACCTCCTGGACCTTCTTCGGCTCGGTCGGGCTGTCCTCCGAGCGCGGCCTCGAGTTCCTCGGCATCTATATCGGACCGGTGCTGGTGTTCGTGTTCGGCTTTCCGCTGCTGCAGCGCATCGTCAGGCTGGCCAAGACCGAGAAGATCACCTCGATCGCCGACTTTCTCGGTGCCCGCTACGGCAAGAGCTTCGCTGTCGCGGCGATCGCCACGCTGATCGCGACCATCGGCGCCGTGCCCTATATCGCGCTGCAATTGAAGGCGATCTCCGGCTCGGTCAGCCTGATGGTCGAGCACTATACCGGCTCGCCCCCGTCGTTCGATCCGTTCGTCAGCGACATCTCGCTGGTCGTGGCCATGCTGCTGGCGCTGTTTGCGGTGCTGTTCGGCACGCGCCATGCGGATGCCACTGAGCACCAGGACGGGCTGGTGCTGGCGGTGGCGGTCGAGACCGTCGTCAAGCTGGCCGCCTTCCTGGCGATCGGCCTGATGGTCATGTTCCTGATCTTCGGCGGGCCAGGCGATATGTTCGACCGGCTCGCCGAAAACACGCAGGTGCGCCAGGCGATGGGCTACAACACCTCACTCGCCACCTGGCTTGTGCTGACATGCCTGAGCGGCTTTGCCATTCTCATGCTGCCACGCCAGTTCTACGTCACCATCGTCGAAAACCGCAGCGAGGCCGAGCTACGCACCGCGACATGGGTGTTTCCGCTCTATCTGGTGGCAATCAACCTGTTCGTGCTGCCGATCGCGCTGGCCGGCCTGGAACTGGTCGGCACCAGAACCAGCAGCGACCTCTATGTGCTGTCACTGCCGCTGTTCAGCGGCCACGACGTGCTGGCCATGGCGGCCTTCATCGGCGGCCTGTCGGCGGCGACCGCAATGGTGATCGTCGAAAGCGTTGCGCTGTCGATCATGATCTCCAACGACCTGGTCATTCCGCTGTTCGTGAGGCGATTGCTGCGGACTACGACATCCGAGAACGAGGACTGGTCGACGCTCATCTTGAATGTGCGGCGGGCGGCGATCTTCATCATGCTGTTCATCGCCTTCCTCTACTACCGCGAGAGCACCAACAGCGCGCGGCTGTCCTCGATCGGCCTGATGTCGTTCGCGGCGATCGCGCAGTTCGCGCCGGCAATGATCGGCGGCCTGGTCTGGCGCGGCGCCAACGGCCGGGGTGCCGCACTTGGCATGGTCGCCGGCATCGTCGTCTGGAGCTACACGCTACTGCTTCCCTCGCTCGTCGCGCCCGACACCGGCATCCTCATCCACGGCCTGTTCGGCTTCGATGCATTGCGGCCGCAAGCGCTCTTCGGCACCGTCGCTGAGCCGCTGAACCATGGCGTGCTGTGGAGCCTGTCGATCAACACGCTGTTTTTTGTGTTCGGCTCACTGTCGCGCGCGTCGGTGCCGTTGGAACGCATCCAGGCATCGATCTTCGTGCCGCGCGAGGCGGGGCCGCTGCCGAGCCTGCGCCGCTTCCGCACCACCACCACCGTCAACGACCTGAGGGACACGATTGCGCGCTATCTCGGTGTCGAACGCACCGAGCGGTCCTTCCAGTCGTTCGAGAAGAGCAGCGGCACTTCACTGCACGGCAACGAACAGGCCAGCATGGATGTCATCCGCTTCTCCGAGCAGCTTCTGGCCAGTGCCGTCGGCTCATCCTCGGCGCGGCTGATCCTATCGCTGCTGCTGCGCCGCAACGACCGCGAATCCAAGGACGCCTTCCGCCTGCTCGACGACGCCACCGAGGCGCTGCAGCACAATCGCGACCTGCTGCAGATCGCACTCGACCAGATGGAACAGGGCATCACCGTCTTCGACCGGGATTTCCGGTTGATCTGCTGGAACCGCCAGTACCGGGCGCTGTTCGACCTGCCCGACGAGATGGGCCAGGTCGGCGTCTCGCTCGATCGTATCCTGCGCCACCTTGCCGAGCGCGGCGACATACCCGCAGACCAGCGCGTCACCATGCTGAACCGCCTGACCAGCTTCGTCAGCCCATGGCAGATGGAGTTGAAGACCAGCGGACGCATCCTCGAATTGCGCTCCAATCCGATGCCGGACGGCGGCATCGTCGCCACCTATGCCGACATTTCCGGACGCGTCGAACAGGATCTGGCGCTGAAGCGCGCCAACGAATCACTGGAACAGCGAGTGAGGAACCGCACCGCCGAGCTCACCCGCGTCAACGAGGAGCTGGCGCAGGCGCAGATGCTGGCCGAAGAGGCCAATCTCGGCAAGACCCGCTTTCTCGCTGCCGCCGGCCACGACATCCTGCAGCCGCTGAACGCCGCCCGCCTCTATTGCTCGTCGCTGATCGAGAAGACCGGCAAGGGACCTGCCGGCAAGGCGGCGATGAATATCGAATCGTCGCTGGAATCGGTCGAGACCATCCTCGGCGCGGTGCTCGACATTTCGCGCCTCGATGCCGGCGCGATGAAGCCGGACGATACGAGCTTCGGCCTCGATGGGCTGCTGCGCCAGATCGGCAACGACTTCCGGCCGCTTGCCGCCGAAAAGAAACTCGAGCTCACGATCATGCCGTCGTCGCTCAGCGTCATGACGGACCGCAATCTGCTGCGCCGGCTGATCCAGAACCTGGTCTCCAACGCCATTAAATATACGCGCCGTGGCCGCATTCTGGTCGGCGTGCGGCGGCGCGGCGAACTGGCCGAAATACAGGTTATCGACACCGGCATCGGCATTGCCGGCGACAAGCTCAACACCGTGTTTCGCGAATTCACTCGGCTCGACGAGGCCGCACGCGAGGCGGAAGGCCTCGGCCTGGGGCTCTCCATTGTCGACCGCATCGCCCGCGTCCTGCGCCTCGAGATCCGCATCTTCTCCAACCCCGGCAAGGGGACGCGCTTTTCCGTCTTGATGCCGGTGGCGGCCGTGCAGGCACCGCGGCGCGAGGCCGAGGCGAAGCCGCCTGCCCGCGCTACGACCTCGCTTGCCGGGCTCCATGTGCTCTGCATCGATAACGACGCCCGCATCCTCGACGGCATGCGGCTGCTGCTGGAGGGCTGGGGCTGCAGCGTCGACACGCTTTCCGGCGCGGAGGATCTCGAGAGGTCCGGCATTCATCGGCCGGATATCGTGCTTGCCGACTATCATCTCGACGACAAGACCGGCCTCGAATTGATCGCCCAGTTGCGTGCGATCCATGGCGAGGACCTTCCGGCCGTGCTGGTCACCGCCGACCGCTCCAGCGAGGTTCGCACCGCTGCCGGCAGGCTCGACGTGCCGGTGATCAGCAAACCGCTGAAACCGGCGATGCTGCGCTCGATGATGGCCAGGGTGAGGCCGCTGGCGCCGGCGGCCGAATAGGGGGTCAGCCGGCCGCCTGAACCGGGTCGCTGCCGATCTTGGACAAAAGGATGACCGCCTGGGTGCGGCTGTCGACGCCGAGTTTCTGCAGGATGGCCGAGACATGCGCCTTGATCGTCGCTTCGGAGACCCCGAGTTCATAGGCGATCTGCTTGTTGAGCAGCCCTTCCGCCAGCATGCCAAGCACGCGCGTCTGCTGTGGCGTCAGCGCCTGCAGGCGCTTGATCAGGTCGGAAATCTCGGGATCGCGCTCGACGCCGAGATCGACCCCGGCGGGTGCCGCGATATCACCTGCGAGCACCGACTGCACCGCATTGCGGATCGCCTCCATGCTGGCCGATTTGGAGATGAAGCCGGAGGCGCCGAGATTGAGCGCGCGCCGGATCGTCACCGGATCGTCATGCGCCGAGACCACCATCATCGGCACCGCCGGATGGATGCCGCGCAACGAAATCAGGCCGGAAAGACCGCTTGCCCCCGGCATAGACAGGTCGAGCAGCACCAGATCGACATCCTCATTGGCCAGGACCAGCGCCTTGGCGCTTTCGAAATCGCCGGCCTCGTGAATGGCGGCATCTCCGATGCCCGCGAGTGCCTCCCTCAATGCACCGCGAAAAAGCGGATGATCGTCGGCAATGACGAATGTGTAGCCCAACAGTGATATCCCTCCCCGACTCCCATTGGCGATTTTCCGCCTTGCAGGATCTGAACGATTATAACGCTTCGCCTGCTGTTCGGCGTGGCCGGCTTGCTATTCCCGCCCCAGGTCTTTTTTGCGAATTGCCTAGGTCTTTTGCGAATTGGGCTTGGCGCCGTCTTCGTCCTTGTCCATGTCCTTGACGATGTCCATGAAGCTGCGCAGGAAGCGCTCCATGTAGCCCATCGTCTTGTTGAAATCCTCCTCGCTGGGCAAAGTCGATTCGAAACGCGCGGCAAGCGAATTTTCGAGCTTGGCGACGCGTTCGTCGAGCGCCTTCACCGAATTTTTCAGCCGGTCGACCTCATCCTGGAAGGCGGCACGTTCGTCGGCCGCCGTCTTGCAGACAAGCTGACCGGAGCGCTCCTCGCAGAGCGACATGGCGCCGGTTTGGGTATCCATGCGCACATAACCATTGGCCGATTTTTCCAACCGGTAGCGATCGGCTCCCTCGGAAAAGGCCGAGGCCGCGACAAGCGAGACCAGTGCTGCGGGGATCAAGACGTGTTTCAGACGCATGTTTTCCTCCATGAGCCAGTTGGCTCAATGTATCACATGTTTGCGCCTGAAATGGGGAAGAGTTCGGAGCCTCCGAAACCCGCTTGCCCCTTCCCCGCATGATCTGTTCGGACTATAGCGCAACCATGTCCGAGATCATCTACAAGATAGTTCCCGAGGCGCTTTGGCGCGAGGCTGAAAGAGAAGGCCGCTTCACCGGCGCGCCGATCGACGTCGCCGACGGCTTCATCCATTTTTCCACCGCCGGGCAGGTCCGGGAAACGGCAGCCAAGCATTTCGCCGGCCAAAGCGGGTTGCTGCTGGTTGCCGCCGATAGCGCGCGCCTCGGCGATGCGCTGAAATATGAGGTCTCGCGCGGCGGCGCCTTGTTCCCGCATCTCTATGGCGGGCTCGGCCTCGATGCGGTCGTTTCGGTGCAGGCATTGCCGCTCGGCGCCGACGGCCGGCATGAATTCCCGGCGCTGGGGGCCGAATGAGCGCGTTCGACCGGATCGGCCAGAAACTGCTGTTCACGCTCGATCCGGAAACCGCACATGGGCTGTCGATTGCCGCGCTGAGATGCGGCCTGTCGGTCTCCGGGCGCCCTTTGCGAGACAACAGGCTAAAGGTCAGCCTTTGCGGGCTCGATTTCCCGAACCCGCTCGGCATGGCCGCGGGTTACGACAAGAATGCCGAAGTGCCAGACGCGTTGCTCGGCCTGGGCTTCGGCTTCGCCGAGGTCGGCACCATCACACCGCTGCCGCAGACGGGCAATCCGAAGCCACGCATCTTCCGGCTGCCTTCGGACGGGGCGGTAATCAACCGGCTGGGCTTCAACAATGAAGGCCACGCCGCCGCAGAGAAGCGTCTTGCCGCCCGAAAAGGCCGCCCCGGCATCGTCGGCATCAACATCGGCGCCAACAAGGACAGCGCCGACCGCGTCGGCGATTATGAGCGCGGCGTGATCCGGTTCGCGCGATATGCCAGCTATCTGACAATCAATATCTCCTCGCCGAACACGCCGGGCCTGCGCAACATGCAGGCGCGCGAACAGCTTGGCGAGCTCCTGTCGCGGGTCATGGCCGTGCGTGCGGCGGCACCGGCAAAACCGCCCGTCTTCCTCAAGATCGCACCGGATCTGGTCGAGGCCGAGCTGGAGGACATTGCCGCCGAGGTCACTG
The DNA here is from genome assembly GCF_005063415.1 of Mesorhizobium sp. Lineage (GTDB taxonomy): Bacteria > Pseudomonadota > Alphaproteobacteria > Rhizobiales > Rhizobiaceae > Mesorhizobium. The sequence goes on along the minus strand of NZ_SUEG01000074.1, from coordinate 4,255 downwards.
AGAAGCAAATAGACGGCGTCATCGTCTCCAACACCACGATCGCGCGAGCCGGCCTGAGCAGCGCCGGCCTTGCCGGCGAAGCCGGCGGTCTTTCGGGGAAACCCTTGTTCGAGCGCTCGACGATCGTGCTGGCAAGGATGCGAAAACTGCTTGGCCCGGGTCCCGCTATCATCGGCGTCGGCGGCGTCGATTCCACCGAGACGGCGCTGGAAAAGATCCGTGCCGGCGCCGACCTCGTGCAGCTCTATACCGGCATGATCTATGCCGGGCCAGCGCTGCCGGGCCGTATTCTTTCTGGCATGGCCCGTTTCATGGACAGCCAAGGGCTGAAGTCGCTGCGCGAGCTTCGCGACAGCCACCTCGATCACTGGGCGGCGAAACCGCTTTAGCGATCAGTTAAAGGCCGTTCGCACCCGCAGCCGCAATATGGCGAGCAGGCTGAGGCCGCGTACCAGCAGGAAGACATGCAACGCCGCCCACAAGCCGTGATTGCCGAAGGCCGGCGCCAGGATCAGCAGCGCGGCGCTGAACGCCAGGAACGACAACAGCATCATGTTGCGCATGTCGCGCGACCATGTCGCGCCGATGAAAACCCCGTCCATCTGGAAAGCCAGCGCGCCGCTGAGCGCGGTGAATGCCGCCCAGGGCAGGTAGATATCGGCAATGGCGCGGACGTCCGTCGAGGTCGTGATCAGGGCGACGAGATCGGTGCCCTCCAGCAGGAAGAAGAGCGTCGCCGCGCCCGCCAGCCCGAGCCCCCAAAGCAGCGTCAGCCGCACCGCCTGGTCAAACGCCGTGGCGGCACGGGCGCCGATGGCGCGCCCGGCGAGCTGTTCAGCGGCGGTGGCGAAACCATCGAGGAAATAGCCGGCAACCAGGAAGAGATTCATCAGCACGGCGTTGGCGGCCAGCGTCAGAGTGCCGAATTGTGCGCCTTGGCGCGCGAACAGCGCGAAGGCGGCGAGCAGCGAAAAGGAGCGGATCATGATATCGCGATTGAGCGACATCATGCGCAGGAATGCCGGCAGATCGAGGACGCGGTGGCGCGGCAGCCTGGGCGCCGCCCAGAAGCGCCGGCCGACAATGGCGAGACCAAGCAGCATGGCGACGAATTCGCCGGTGACCGTTGCCCAGGCAACGCCGGCAACGCCCCAGCCGAGCTCCAGGCCAAGCAGGAAGCAGAGGGCGATGTTGATGCCGTTCAGCATCAATTGCAGCATCAGCCCGAGCCCGCCCTCGCCGCGCCCCAGCACGTAGCCAAGGATGGCGTAATTGATCAGCGAGAATGGTGCAGCGAGCATCCTGATGCGGATATAGATATCCATCGCCGCGCTGACGCGCGGTTCGGCGCCGATGAACCATTGCCCGGCGGTGGAGACCAGCGGCGCAAGTGCGGCAAGCACTATGCCGGCGACGACCGCGATCAGCACGGCGCGCCAGAACACCGCCTGCTCCTCCAGCGCATCGCCGCGCCCGAAGGCCTGGGCGACCAAGCCGGTGGTGCCGGAGCGCAGGAAGTTGAAGGTGGTGAAGACGACATCGAAGATCAGGGCGCCGGCCGCCAGGCCGCCGAGAAGGGCGGCGTCGCCGAACTGCCCGACCACCGCCGTGTCGACAATTCCGAGCAACGGCGTCGTCAGATAGGCAAGCGTCATCGGCACGGCGATGGCGAGCACCGAGCGGTTGGTGACGACGAAGGCCCTGGCTTCGGTGGCGTGGACTTCGGTGGGTAAAGCCTGCTCCAAACGCGTCTTGCTTCCTGTTGCGGCTTGATCGGCTAGCCGATGTGCCCCAGTTTGCGGACCTCGCGCAACCATCCACCCCATTGTGGTCAACCGAAACCCGCCTCTGGCGCACCGGCCGCCCCATGCCCTTGCAGATCGTTCATCATCCCGACTACGACGCCGGCTTCGCCGTCAACCACCGCTTCCCGATGAGCAAATATCTGCTGCTGATGGAAGCCTTGCGGGCACGCGGCCTGGCGCGGCCCGAAGCGCTCAACATGCCGGAGGCGGCGCGGCCATCGTGGCTGAAGCTTGCCCACGCGGCAGACTATGTCGACCAGGTGCTTGCCTGCGAAGTGCCGGTGACGATCGAGCGCGAGATCGGTTTCCCTATTGGACAGCGGGTTTCGCTGAGGGCGCAGCTCGCAACGGCCGGCACGGTGCTGGCGGCGCGGCTGGCCTTGCTGAACGGCATCGCCTGCAACACCGCCGGCGGCAGCCATCATGCACGGCGCGCGCAAGGTGCGGGCTTCTGCACCTTCAACGACGTGGCCGTTGCCGCGCTGGTGCTGCTCGCCGAAGCTGCTGCCCAAAACATCCTGGTTGTCGACCTCGACGTGCATCAGGGTGACGGCACGGCGGATATCCTGAACGACGAGCCGCGCGTGTTTACCTTCTCCATGCATGGCGACCGCAACTACCCCGCGCGCAAGATCGCCTCCGATCTCGATGTCGCCCTGCCCGACGGCGCCGGCGATGCAGCCTATCTGGAGCGGCTGGACGCCACCCTGCCGGAGCTATCGGCGCGAAGGCGCTGGGACCTCGTCTTCTACAATGCCGGGGTCGACGTCCATGCCGAGGACCGGCTCGGCAGGTTGTCGCTCACGGATGACGGGCTGCGCGCCCGCGACGATATGGTGATCCGCCATTTCCTCACGCTTGGCATACCGGTGTGCGGCGTTATCGGCGGAGGCTATTCAACGGATGTCGCAGCACTCGCCGCACGGCACGCCATCCTGTTCGAGGTGGCGGCGGGCTACGCCTGAAAATTCACTTCCGGTAGTTGGCGATTCTGAGCAGGATGAAGGCCGGCACGACGATCGCGGCGCCGAGCAGGATGTAGCCGAGGAAGCGGTCGATGGCGTGGAAGCCCAGGTTCCAGAGATCGATGAAGAACTTGCGGATGCCGTAAAGCACGTCCATCGGCGACCAGCCGAAGGCGTTCATGACCAGGCCGACGAGGAACGACACCACGAGCAGCTTCAAGATCACCCGGAGCGGCGTATCGCCGAGAAAGCGGTTCAGTGCGGACAAGGCCTGTCTCCACAGTCGGGTGCCGCGATTCGGGCACATGCCCAGAAATACGCAGTTGACCGCCCGGCATCAAGCCGAGCCCTCAAACCGGATTGCGCATCGGCGCCGGGCCATGATATCGGAAGAACAGCGCGGGTATGATGTAATGGTAGCTTGTCAGCTTCCCAAGCTGAACGCGCGGGTTCGATTCCCGCTACCCGCTCCAGCTTTTGCCACACTGCATTAAACTTGTTTTGGCCAGGCTGAAAACCAGCGGAATTCACAGGCAATTTTTTTATAGCCCGGCTGGCCGTCTTTCATCTGTTTGGCCGATGTGCCAGTTCGTGGAATATCTCACATTGAGGGTCGGCGGGGCCTCGAATGACCCCAACCGGAAAGTCTACCCTTGGCCCGCTGGCTTCTGCTGGCGGGCTTTTTTAAGCATCACGCAGTAGTGGCCGACGTGCATCGGCGCCGCTGCTGGCGGGCCTGTCTGATCGTCTGGCCGACCACGGGATGCGCCCGCTACCCGCTCCAACCCTCAGCCCACCTCCCGCAGAATAAAATCGTGCAGCATCTTGGCTGCCGGCGACAGCGCGCGGTTCTTTACCGTGATCAGGCTGTAGGGCCTGACCTCGATGTCGAATTCAGTCTGGACGACATCGATGGCGCCGGCCAGGCCTTCCGGGTTCTGGATGAACTTCGCGACCTGGATCGACACCGGTGCGATGGCGTCGGATTGCGCGACCATGACCAGAGTCAATAGCAGCGAGCTGGTGTTGAGGATGCGGTCCGGCAGCGCGATGTTGCGGTTCAAGAAGTTGCTTTCCATGGCCTGGCGCAGCGGCGAGCCGCCCGACTGGAAAACCCAGTCATAGGCGGCGGTGTCTTCCAGCCGCACCGCCTTGCCCTTGGTCAGCGGGTGGCCGCGGCGCACGATCAGGCAGGCCTTCTCGACGCCGATGACGCGGGCTTCGAACAGCCGCGGATTGAGGTCGTCGGGGATGCGGGCGATGATGAAATCGTGGCGCGAGGCGATCAGCTCGCGCGCCAGCACGTTCGAGGTCTCGACCTGCATGGTGATTTCGATGCGCGGATAGAGGCGCCGGATCTCGCGGATCGCCGGCACCGCCAGCTCGATCGCCGGTGCTGTAACCGCGCCCAGGAACACCGAGCCGCCCTTGCCCGCCTTGAGCTCGAAAATCTCGCGGTCGACCTCGCGCATCTCGAGCAGGATC
>NZ_SUEG01000073.1 GCF_005063415.1 Mesorhizobium sp. | reverse complement strand
GAGAACACCGGCTTCATGACTAGGCCGGAGCGGAAGACGAAGCGGTTCAGCTTGTCGATGTAGGCGGCGAAATCGGTGATCGGCCGGGTCGCGACGCCGGTCTCGCAGGCTGCCTTGGCGACGGCAGGGGCGATGCGCAGGATCAGCCGCGGATCGAAAGGCGAGGGGATCAGGAACTCCGGACCGAAGATCGGCGTCTCGCCGGAATAGGCACGCGCGGCGACGTCGGACGGCTCTTCGCGGGCAAGTGCTGCAATCGCTCGCACCGCCGCCATCTTCATCTCTTCGTTGATGGCGCTTGCGCCGCAATCCAGCGCGCCACGGAAGATGTAAGGAAAACAGAGTACGTTATTGACTTGATTGGGGAAATCGGAGCGGCCCGTGCAGATCATCGCGTCGGGCCGTGCTGCCCGTGCCGCTTCCGGCATGATCTCGGGATTGGGGTTGGCCAGCGCCAGGATCAGCGGCTTGGGCGCCATGTGGTGAAGCAATTCCGGCTTCAGCACGCCGGCGGCAGACAGGCCGAGAAACACGTCGGCGCCGGGCAGAACGTCGGCCAGCGTGCGCGCTTCGGTATCCTTCACATAGGGGTCTTTCCAGCGGTCCATCTCCTCGACGCGGCCCTTATGGGCGACGCCGAACCGGTCGGTGACCCAGATGTTTTCGACACGCGCGCCGAGCGAGACCAGAAGGTTGAGGCAGGCAAGAGCGGCAGCGCCGGCGCCGGACGTGACGATCTTGATGTCGGATATGGACTTGCCGGCGAATTCCAGCCCGTTGAGCACGGCGGCCGCGACGATGATGGCGGTGCCATGCTGGTCGTCATGGAAGACCGGTATGCCCATGCGGGCTTTCAACTGCTCCTCGACTTCGAAGCATTCGGGCGCCTTGATGTCTTCCAGGTTGATGCCGCCGAAGGTCGGTTCCAGCGCCGAGATCGTCTCGACCATGCGCTCGATGCCCGGTGCGTCGATCTCGATGTCGAAGACGTCGATGCCGGCGAACTTCTTGAACAGCACCGCCTTGCCTTCCATCACCGGCTTGGAGGCGAGCGGACCGATATTGCCGAGGCCCAGCACCGCCGAACCGTTGGTGACGACGCCGACCAGATTGGCGCGGGCTGTATAGTCGGCCGCGGTTGCCGGGTCGTCGCGGATTTCAAGGCAGGGGGCGGCGACCCCCGGCGAATAGGCAAGCGCCAGGTCGCGCTGATTGCCGAGCGGCTTCGTCGCCTGGATTTCAAGCTTTCCGGGACGGGGGTGCTTATGGAAATAGAGCGCTGCTTCGTCGAGGTCGGATCGGGCCGCCTTCTTGCTTTCGCCTGTCATGACGGCCGCCTCCTCAGTTCAGTCCGTTTGGTGTTTTGAGTCTCTTAGCATGCAGCCGAGGCTTTTCGAGAGGTGATATGTCGCAAGCGCGAGCTTACGGCTTGCACGACCCGCCGGCCTGTACGGTCTGCCATTGAAATGTTGGGACGATAGGCGCGTTGCTGGAGCGAGCTGCGAGCCGAATGTCTGCTTCAGGTGGTTTGCGGACGATTAGGTATTCTTTCGCTAGTTCGCTGTGGGGCTGTTGCTCCTATAAAGGGCACGAAAGAAACTCTTGGAATAGCGGTCGTACCAAGCGGCAGCCCACTCGCCGACAAGTCGCTCTGTCGACGACACCCTACGCCGGTAGTCGACTGTTTGGCGGATGCCTCCTTCTTCCTCAAGCTCGATGTCCAGGTGCGTAAACTTTGGGGCCGCATCCGAAAACCTGAGATACATGTACGCAAACACCGCGATATGGCGTTTACCCATTGATAAGCAACGATTTTCAATCGCCACCACCGCAGACTGGACTGTGGCGAAATCCTCTAGCCTAACCGCTCGTTCTAGACGAACGAAGTCAAGGAACAATCTCCTGTCGGTAATTGCAAGGTTGCCGTCGGCCGTGTCTCGAACCCCGTGCGACAGCAGTTTTTGCGTAACAAAGCGATAAATAGACGCCATTCGCCGGTCTCATTTCCATGTGCGAGGCAGGACATAACATGCGGACTAACCCTAGTCCTTGTGAACTGGCGTTTTGAGCATAATGTTGCCTTACCTCGGCTGGCCTGAGGGCGCCCGTTTCCCGCCATTCCCAGCGGATACTAAGCGGTAGATTTTGCCGCTAGAACGCGCTGACGTAGAGGCCGCCATCCACCGGTATGTTCTGCCCGGTCAGGTAGCCGGCGTGAACCGAGCACAGGAAGGCGCAGATCTGGCCGAATTCCTCCGGCGTGCCGAGTCGCTTGGCCGGAACATTGGCCGCTGCTTGCGCCTTGCGCGCGGCGGCGGCGGCCGGATCTTCGGACGTGCCGGCCTCGTGCGGGCCGCGCAGCCGGTCGGTGTCGAGCTTGCCCGGCAGCATGTTGTTGATCGTCACATTGCGGTCGATCACCGTGCGCGCGACGCCGGCGAGGAACGAAGTGAGGCCGGCGCGGGCTCCGGACGACAGGTCGAGGCCGGGGATAGGAACATAGACCGACAACGAGGTGATGTTGACGATGCGGCCGAAGCCGCGCGCCGCCATGCCGTCGATCACGGCCTGAACCAGCTCGACAGGGGTCACCATGTTCTGGGTGACGCCTTCGAGGATCTTTTCGCGGTCGAGCGCGCGGAAATCGCGGAACGGCGGACCGCCATTGTTGTTGACGAGGATGTCGGGATCGGGGCAGGCGGCAAGCAGCGCCTTCTGGACGTCGGGCTTCGATACGTCGCCGACGATCTCGGTCACCTTGACGCCGAATTTCTCGCGCAGTTCAGCGGCGGTTTTGGCCAGCACATCGGCGTTGCGGCCGTTGACGACCAGATCGCAGCCTGCCTCCGCCAGTGCCATGGCGCAGCCGCGTCCCAGCCCCTTGCTCGAGGCGCAGACTATGGCCGTCTTGCCGCGAATGCCGAGGTCCATGGTGATTTTCTCCTCTGATTGCCGCGGCAACCTACCCGTATGGCTGGACCAATCGCAACCGTCATACGGTTGTTGCATGAATCGGGGCATAGCCTCGGGCGAAAGCAACGGTGACAAATGATGTCCGGCGCAGAGCCCCGCACTTTCCGCAGCATGTTCATCTCCGACGTCCATCTCGGATCGAAGGCGGCGAAGGCCGAGTTCCTGATCGATTTCCTGCGCCATCACGATGCCGATATCATCTATCTCGTCGGCGACATTGTCGACGGCTGGCGCCTGAGACGAAGCTGGCACTGGCCGCAGAGCCACAATGACGTGGTCCAGAAATTGCTGCGCAAGGCGCGCAAGGGCGCCAGCATCACCTACATCGCCGGCAACCATGACGAGTTCGCGCGCCAGTTCCAGGGCGTTCATTTCGGCGGCATTGTCGTTGCCGATCGTGCCATCCACGAGACCGCCGATGGCAAACGCCTTCTTGTCATCCATGGCGACCAGTTCGACACCGTCGTCCATAATGCGCGCTGGCTGGCCTATCTCGGCGACTACGCCTATGACGCGGCCATGCTGGTCAACCGCGTCATCACGCGCCTGCGCCAAGTGCTTGGCCTGCCTTACTGGTCGTTCTCGTCCTGGGCCAAGGTCAAGGTCAAGAAGGCGGTGAACTTCATCGGCTCGTTCCAGACCGTGCTGACCGAGGAGGCGCGCCGTTCGCATGTCGACGGCGTGATCTGCGGGCACATCCACCATGCCGCGATCGAAAGCTACGAGGACGTGCAATATATCAACACCGGCGATTGGGTGGAGAGCTGCACGGCGGTGGTCGAGCATTTTGACGGCCGGATGGAGATCCTGCACTGGGCGCATGTCCTGCCGGAGACTCCGGTCGGCAGCGAGGTGCTGGTGCCGATCGACATCAAGGGCAGGGCAGTCCAGGCCGCTTGACCAAATCCGGCCTCATCTCGCTTTAATCGGTTAGGCCAGCGGTTTCATCGACTTTTTCGCCGTGTTAAGCAGCGGCAGGTGTGGCGGGCCGACCCGGCTGAATGCCGTGCCGACGGATCGCCTGTCAATGTCCTCGCTGCCGCCGCTTTCGCCCGAACAGCTCGTCAAGCCACGCCATTTCGAACTGCGCATGAGCTTGATTTTCTTCACGCTCTTCGTTCCGCTCGGGACGCATGTGCCGTATTTCCCGCTGTGGCTGCAGGCGAAGGGGTTCCATGCCGAGCAGATAGCCGTGATCCTCGCCGCGCCGATGTTCCTGCGCGTAGCGACGACGCCTTTTCTTACCGCGCTGGCAGACAAAGCGAGCGACCGCGCCAATGTCTATGTTGCGCTGGTCGCCGCATCGCTGACCCTGTCCGCCGGCTACTTCCTGCCGCCGACCTACGCAACGGTACTTGCCGTGTCGTTGGCCCTGACGGTCGTCTGGACGCCGCATTCGCCGATTGCCGATTCGCTCGCCCTTTCAGGTGTTCGCCGCTTCGGCTCGAACTACGCCGCCATGCGCAAATGGGGCTCGATCTCCTATCTCTGTGCCAATCTCGCCGGCGGTTTCATCCTCTCGGCAAGCGGTGCGCAGGCTGTTCCGGTGATCATCTTCGCGGCGCTGTGTGCCGCGCTAGCCGCCGGACTGATCGCGCCGCGCCTCGGCCGTCCGCGCCGCGCCTCGCCGCTTTCGGCCGCCGATATCCAGCAATCGGCACCGAAACTCCTCAACCCGTACTTCCTCTATTTTTCGACAGGCGTCGGCGTCATCACCGCCAGCCACGCATTTCTCTACGGCTTCGTGTCGATCTACTGGAAGTCGATCGGCATCACTGATTCGGTTGTCGGGCTGCTGTGGGGGTGGGGCGTCGTCGCCGAGATATGCATGTTCGTCGTCTTCACACGCGCTTTCGCCTCCTTCTCGGTCGTCTCGATCATGCTGATTGCCGGGATAGGCGCGATCGTGCGCTGGATCGCTTTCCCTCTTATCTGGCCGCTTGGGCTTGGCGTTGGCGGGTTTTTCGCGATCCAGACACTGCACGCCGTCTCGGTGGCACTGGTGCTGATCGGCCTGCAAAAAATGATCGGTGAGACAATCGTGGAAGAACGCACCGGGGCGGCGCAAGGCCTCGCCTATTTCTCCAATGGTTTCTTCATGGCGGTGGCAACGCTGATTTCAGGTCCTCTTTACGATCGCTTCGGCGCGAATGGCTTCTTTGCGATGATCCCCATCGCCCTGACGGGCCTGACGCTGATCGGGCTTGCCGCGCGTTCAGCCCCACAGCGCCGGCTCGGGCGGTGATACCAGCGAACCTTGGTAGACGAGACCTGGAACGCGGTCGCGGGCTAGCAGCAACGGACCGTCGAGATCGACGAAATCGGCATCCTGCGCCAATAGCACGGCCGGCGCCATCGCAAGCGACGTGCCGACCATGCAGCCGACCATGACGCCAAGACCCAGTTCGCGGGCGCGGTCGCGAAGCACGAGTGCTGCGGTCAGGCCACCCGATTTGTCGAGCTTGATGTTGATGGCGTCGTAGAGGCCGACAAGCGCGTCGAGGTCCTTCGCCTCGTGCACGCTTTCGTCGGCGCAGATCGGCACCGGATGCGCGATGTGGCGAAGAATACCGTCATGTCCCGCCGGCAGCGGCTGTTCGATCAAGGCGATACCGTGCTCGGCGGCAAAGGCGAGGTTTGCGACGATATTGTCGTCATTCCAGCCCTCATTGGCGTCGAGAATGATTCGGCTGTCGGGTGCCGCCGCCGTCACTGCACGGATGCGGGCGATGTCGTTGTCGCCGCCGATCTTGACCTTGAGCAGCGGGCGCTGGGCGTTGGCGCGGGCCTGCGCCGCCATCGCCTCCGGCTCGGCGAGCGACAATGTATACGCCGTCTGAAGCGCCCGTAACGGAACGGTTCGTATCGTATGCGCCACCGGTGTTCCGCTGATCTTCGCTTCCAGGTCCCAGAGCGCGCAATCGATGGCGTTGCGTGCCGCGCCGGCAGGCATGGCACCGAGCAGGGCGATGCGGCTGATGCCGTGCGCGATCTCACTGCGCATCGCCTCGATCGCGCCGCGCACACCCTCCATGGTCTCGCCATAGCGCTTGTAAGGGACGCATTCGCCGCGCCCTGTACGGCCGTTTTCGGTGATGGCGCAGGAAATCACCTCAGCTTCGGTCTTTGAGCCGCGCGAAATGGTAAAGGTCCCGGCTATCGGAAAGCGCTCGGCCTCGACCGAAATGACACGCGCCATATTTTTCTGCTCCAGCTGTGCAACAAGGAGGATGTCGGTAAATCGACAGGTCGGCCCCGTCAGGCTAAACAGGACGCCATGTTGACTATCCGCAAACGCGACGCAAGCGGCCCTGCCAAGGAGCCCGACCACCAGCCGCGCATCGCGATCGGCGAGGAGGGCGACGTTCTCGGCTGCGCTTTCTCGGGAACCTGGACGACACGCACAGTGGCGCTGGTCGACGCCGAGATGCGCAAGATCGAGAAGCGCAGCGGCTTCAAGACGCTGGCGCTAGACCTTTCACAAATCGAGAAGATGGACACTGCCGGGGCCTGGCTGATCGACCGCCTGGTCAGCAGCTTCGAAAAGAAGGGCGTCGAGATCACGACCCAGGGGCAAAGCGAGATTGCCTCGATCCTGCTTGGCGCCGTCGGTGATGCGGTTCGACGCGAGCCCGAATCAGGTCCGGCAAAGCCGCCCAACTTCATCATTCGTGGGCTCGAGGCGGTTGGCCGGCGTGTTTATGAGATGCGCGACGATTTCCTGGCCGCAATGAACATCCTCGGCGCCACGATACGCGGCTCGCAGATGAAGCTTGGCCGCGGCCATGGCGTCAATATGGCGGCGATCTTCAACCAGATCGATCGCATGGGCGTCGGCGCCATACCAGTGGTGGTGCTGATGTCGGCTATCGTTGGCGCAATCGTTGCCCAGCAAGGCGCCTATCAGCTCAGCTATTTCGGCGCCGACATCTTCGTCGTCGACCTGGTCGGTGTGCTGATCCTGCGCGAGCTCGGCGTGCTGATGACGGCGATCATGATCGCCGGCCGCTCCGGTAGCGCGATCACCGCCGAGATCGGCTCGATGAAAATGCGCGAGGAGGTCGATGCGCTGAAGGTCATTGGCCTCAATCCCATCGGCGTGCTGGTGTTTCCGCGGTTGGTCGCGCTGGTGATCGCACTGCCTTGCCTGACGATCATCGCCAACTTTGCCGCGCTCGGCGGCGGCATTCTGGCTGCATGGCTCTACTCCGATATTGCACCGGCAGCGTTCATCGACCGGCTACGTGTCGCAATCGACCTCAGCACCATCTTTGCCGGCCTGATCAAGGCGCCGTTCATGGCCATGATCATCGGCATAATTGCCTCGGTCGAGGGCATGAAGGTTGGCGGCAGCGCCGAATCACTTGGCCAGCATGTGACCGCCTCAGTGGTGAAGTCGATCTTCGTGGTCATTATCCTCGACGGGCTTTTCGCCATGTTCTATGCAGCGATCGAGTTCTGACATGGCGCTGCCGGGCACAAACACGACCAAGGTGGCCGAGAAAGCCAAAGAAGACGAGATCGTGCTGTCGGCGCACGACATCACGGTGTCGTTCGCCGACCAGGTCGTTCTCGACAAATTGACGCTCGATATCTGGCGCGGGGAGATTCTCGGCTTCGTCGGTGCCTCCGGTGCGGGCAAATCTGTTCTCTTGCGCACCATCCTTGGCTTGACGCGCAAGCAATCGGGAACAATCAAACTGTTCGGGGTCGACGTCGAGAAGGCAACCGAAAGGGAGCGCCTTCGCATCGACATGCGGCTTGGCGTGCTGTTCCAGCATGGCGCCCTTTTTTCAGCGCTGACGGTCCTCGAAAACGTCCAGGTGCCGATGCGCGAATATCTCGATTTGCCGAAGAAGCTGATGGACGAACTTGCCATGCTCAAGGTCGAGCTGGTCGGATTGCCGCCGGATGCGGCGCAGAAATTCCCCTCTGAGCTCTCCGGCGGCATGATCAAGCGTGCCGCCTTGGCGCGCGCCCTGGCGCTCGATCCGGATATCGTTTTCCTCGACGAGCCGACGTCTGGGCTCGATCCGATCAGCGCGGCTGAGTTCGACGAATTGGTCGTCAAGCTGCGCGATACGATGGATTTGACCGTGTATATGGTCACGCACGATCTCGACACGCTGTTTACCGCGTGCGACCGCGTGGCGGTGCTTGGCAACAAGAAAGTGCTGGTCGAGGGCACGATCGACGACATGCTCAGGAGCGAGGAACCCTGGGTAAAATCCTATTTCCGCGGAAAACGCGCCCGGCAACTTGATCTTGCGACGCGCGCATAGCCATAAGTGAGCGATGGAAACCAGGGCCAACTACGTCATTGTCGGCATTTTCACGCTGGCCGCGATCCTCGCGGCTTTCGCTTTCGTCTATTGGACGGCGGCAATCGGCGAAAAGGGTGAGACGACGGTGCTGCGCGTGCGCATTCCAGGCTCCGCTTCGGGGCTCGGCCGTGGCAGCTTCGTGCTGTTCAACGGCGTCAAAGTTGGCGACGTGCGCCGTGTCTATATCGACGTCGACAATCCGACCGCTGCTATCGCCGACACCGAAATAGACCGGAATACGCCTATCACCAAGTCGACGCAGGCCGATATCGGGCTTGCCGGCCTCACCGGCCAGGCCAACATCGAGCTCAAAGGCGCCGACCCCAAGGAGCCAAAACTCCTCGACGAGGCGGAAAAGGAAGGCCGTGTCGCTGAGATCGTTGCCAACCCGTCGGCGGTCACCAACCTGCTGCAGACGGCGCAGAACATCTTCACCCGCGCCAACAAGGTCCTTTCGGAGCTCGAAGGCTTCACCAGGGATGTTCGCGGTCCGCTGACGCAGACCGTCAACAATGTCCAGACCTTCTCCGATGCACTGGCCAGGAATGCGGACGGCGTCGACAAGTTCCTGGCCAGCGTCAGCTCCCTGGCGGACGAACTGAAGGGTGTTTCGGGCAAGCTCGACGGCACCCTGAAGGCGGCGGAAGGGCTACTCAACGCCGTCGACAAGGACCAGATCAAGAGCATCGTCGCCAATGTCGACACGGTCACTTCCAACCTCAAGGAAACCAGCAAGCAGTTCGACACGGTCATCAAGAACGTCGACACTGCGGTCGGCTCGATCAACGACTTCGCCCAGAAGACGCAAGGCACGTTGGCCAAGGTCGACGGCGTTCTCGACGGCATCGATCCGGCTGAGGTTCGCACCGCGCTGGCCAATATCCAGAAGGCCAGCGAAAACGCCAACGAGGCTGCCGCCGACATTGCCAAGGTGACCAACAAGTTCGCCAACCGAGCCGACGACATCGATGAAACCATCAAAGACGCGCACCAGCTCGCAGGACGCCTCAACGATGCCTCGGTGCGAGTCGACGGCATCCTTGCCAAGGTCGACAAACTGCTCGGCTCCGGCCAGGCCGACGGCGTCATGGCCGACGCGAGAGCGACGCTGAGATCATTCAAGCAGGTCGCCGATACGCTGAACGCCCGCCTCGGTACCATCACCGACAATCTGGCGCGATTCTCGGGACAGGGGCTGCAAAACGTCGAAGCGCTGGTCCAGGACAGCCGTCGTTCGATCACCCGCATCGAAGAGGCGGTAACCGATCTCAGCCGCAACCCACAACGGATCTTGTCCGGCGGCGAGGGCGAGGTCCGGCAGTTCGACGGCAGGGCGCGCCGTTGACTTCGATCCCCGACCACCGCAAGAACATAGCTTGCAGATGCGCGTTGTTTCCACGATCCGGGGGGGATCGCGTTTGAAGTCGATCAGTTCAGGCAGCATCACTTCGGGTGGGTTTAAGGTTGGGGCGGTGTTGCTGGCGCTTTCGCTTGCAAGCTGCGCGGCCTTGCCGGGCGGCAGACCGGCGCCGCTGGATACGTTCGAGCTTTCGGCGCCGTCGCTGGAAGCGCGTGCCCACAGCCGTCGCCAGATCCTCATCGCCCAGCCATCGGCGCTCAAGGCGCTGGACAGCCAGAACATCGTCATCAAGCCATCGCCGCGCTCGATCCAGTATCTCAAGGGCGCGCAATGGGCCGACCGGTTGCCGATGATCGTACAGGCGCGGCTGGCAGAGACGTTCCAGCGCTCGGGCAGCTTCACCGGCGTCGGCAAGCCGGGCGAGGGGCTGGCGATCGACTATCAGGTGATCGTCGAGATCCGCTCGTTCGAGGTGCGTGTCGATGGCGGCGAACATGCCGAGGTCGAGCTGTTCGTGCGCCTGTTGAACGACCGCAACGGTGAAGTGCGAGCGTCGAAGACGTTTAGCGCGATCGCGCCCGTTTCGGGCGGCGGCAACCAGGCCTATGTCGGCGCGCTCGACGCCGCGTTCGGCGATGCGGCCGGGCAAATCGTCCGCTGGACCGACACTGTGATCTAAACCGGGCTAGCTGCTATGAAGCGGCCAAGTCCGAAGCAACTCACGGAGCATATTCGACGAGCGTGTGATCTTCGCCCGCAAGCTCGTCATCGATGATTGAGCCTATGATTTCCCAATCATCTCCAGCCAGCCCCGCACCAATTTTTCGGGTAACCGATTCTTTTGCCCGCGAATCTACCTTTGACGGCCTGCATGACTTTTCGGATTGCCTGGTAGTCGGCTTTCACGCCTTTGCCCTGCCAATGGAACTGGGTGTAGCCGTTGACGACCTGGAAAGTGCGGCTGCCTCGCTTGATTTCGGCAACGGATATGCTTCCCAGCTTGGCTGGGTCGCCCTTCAATGTCGCGCAATCCGCAGCATATGCTTCGGGAAAACGCTGCTTTATGGAAAGAGCAATTCCTTTGCCCATTTGGCACTGGCAGTTGCATCCATGCACAATGACCTCGAACGTTCCGTCGAGCGCAAGCTGAAGCAGATCACCGCGAATTGTCTGCATTGCCACGAGATCCCAGCCTCTGCTCCCAGGCGCAAACATCCGGCCAAATCAAGAGATTTGCGGAGTTGGACTATCTTTTCAGTATCGGGTTCAAACAGAAAGGGCAGAGCGCCCTTTCTGTTTTCTGTCCCGCCGCTTAGTGCAGGCGGCCGCTGGCGTGGGCCAGCATGGTGTAGACCTTGCCGGTATCCGACGTCAGGTAGGTCTGCGCCATGATGTTGTCGCGGTCGTTGCGCGACACGTCCTTGAGCAGCTTTTCGAAATCATCGCAGTAACGATCGACAGCAGCGCGGAACTCCGCCTCCGACTGATATTTGCGGCGGATCTCATCGAACGTCTGCTGGCCCTTCAGCGTGTAAAGACGCCGTGTGAAGACGTCGCGCTCGCCGCGCCGGTAGCGGTTCCACAGCTCGATCGAGGCATCGTGATCGATGGCGCGGGCGATATCGACGGAGAGCGAGTTCAGCGATTCCACGACATGAAGCGGCGAACGCGCAGCGGGAGCCGGGCGCGGCGCTTCGGCAGGCGCTGCAGGCTTGGCGTCGTCTTCGCGCGATGCACCGGTCAGGAGGTCACGCACCCAACCGCCCTGCTGCGTGCGGCCGTTGGGGTCGCGCTGGCGCGGCGCTTGGTCTGCGGGACGTTCGAGGTCGAGCGTGCCGCGCAGCGCCGTCTCGCCCGAAGGCGCCTGCGGTGCACGGCGCTGTTCGGGAGCCGGAGCCGGAGCCGGACGACGTGGCGGTTCGGCGGCGCGTGCGGCAGGCGCTTGGGGCGCCGGACGCAGGTTGCGCTGTTCCGAACTGTCGGTGCCGCGCCCAGATTTGGCAACGATTTCAGAAAGTTCCTTCAGCGCGTTGATCTGCTCGGAAACGGCACGGCGGATAGCCGTGGTTGATTCCTTTGCCTCTTCCGGCATCTCGATGACGCCTTTCTTGAGCTCAGCCCGGGTGAGGTCGAGCTCGCTCTTGATCGAGCCAGCGGTACGCCGCATCTCCTCGGTCGCATCGGCAAAGCGCTTGGTGGCCGAATCGACCACTTCGGAAATCGCGGTACGGATCTTGTCGGCGGATTCCAGCGTCTTGCCTTCGGCGTTCTGCAGCGTCTGGCCGACCAGGTTCTCGAACGAGCGCATGACTCTTTCGAGATCTTCCGATTTCTTGACAAGGCCGACTGCGAGGTCCTCCAGTGACGACTGCCTTTCGAGCGTGTGCTCGAGATTGCTCTGGGCGGAGCTCAACAGGTCCGAGGCACTGGAAAGCAACCGGCTGTGCTCGTCGAACTTGGTGGCGATTGAAGCAACCTCGCGCAAGGTCGAGGACGACAGCTCCGTGAGCCGCGTCGTGTTCGAATCGACCAGACGCGCCGAACTGGCGAAGGTCTGCGCGGTCTTTTCCGTGGTCGCCGCGAAGCTTTGCGTGCTCCCGGTCAGGCGTTCGTCGACCTGGCCGAGATTGGTCGCCGCCTGCTCGATCAACTGACCGAGCTGCGAGCTGGAGGTGGTCATGCGGCCGATGAGGTCGGCAACGCTGTCGGCAAGCGTCGAGCGTGCGCCTTCGACGGCCGACAGGGTTTCGGCCGTACGGCTGGCGAGGGCGTCGACGAGGGCAGCGTTTTGAGTGCGCAGCTTCTCGGTCGCACGTTCGGTGACCTCTTCCATGCTCTTTTGCAGCTCGGAGCCGCCCTGGGCGAAGCGCTCGACCAGAGGCCGTGCCGTCTCGTCCAGGATTTTCGATATTTCGGCCGAACGTGCCGCAAGCATCGTACTGAGCTCGCGAGTATTGGCACCGATGGTCTTTGCAGCGTCGTTGGTGCTCTGGCCGATATGCTGGCCGACCGCGGTGAAGGTTTCGGCGATCGTGTTGGCACGCGAGACCAGCTGTGCCTCGGCATTCGAAACCTGTTCGTTGAGCTTTTGGCCCATTGTCTCGGCGGAGTAGGCGAGGCGGTTCTCAACGCTGGCGACCTGCTCCTCGACGCGGGCGGCTGTAACAGCAGCACTCGATGCCAGGCGTTCGTCGGCACCGGCAAGCACCTGCTCGATTTCACGGGCATGGACGGCGAGTTCCTGGCCAGTCTGCCTGGCGCGTTCGGCAACCCGCTGCTCGGTGCTGGTGAAGGCGCCGACAATGGTGTCGGCATGTTCGCCGATGGCGGTGCTGCTGTCGGCGATACGGGACACCAGGCGATGATCCGCCTCCTCGAAGATGCGGCCGATCTCGGACGCGCGGGCCGAAAGTGCTTCGGACCCTTCGGCAATACGCGAGATAAGTTGCTGGTCGGCGGCATCGAAAATGCGACCGAGGTCCGACGCGCGTGCCGCGAGAGCTTCGGCGGATTCGCCGATGCGCACGCCCAGCCGCTCGTCGGCTGTTTCGAAATTGCGCAGGATGTCGCCGGCACGTGCAGCCAGCGACTGGGCCGTTTCGATAGCGCGAGAGACCAGCCTGTGGTCCGCCGCGTCGAAGGTGCCGGCAATCTCACTTGCTCTGGCTGCCAGCTGATCGGCTGTCTCCTGGGCACGCGCCAGCAAGGTGTTCGACGTGTCGTCGACGCGGGCAATCAGTGCGCTCGACGTATCCTCGGCGCGTGCGGCGAGGCGACGATCCGCCTCTTCAAAGGTGCGGGCGATGTCCTCCGCCCTGGCGAGCAGGGCGGCCGAGGTCTGCTCGGCGCGCTCGGCGATCTTGCGGTCGGCATCGCTGAATGCCGCGCCCGCCTGCTCATGCAGTGCGCTGGTGACTTCCATGACCTTTTCGCGCAGCGCCCCGGCGACGAAGACCGCGCTTCTTTCGAGCACACTGCGAACGTTGTCGACACCCGTCGACAGCGCCCGCTCCATGGTGCTGGCGCGCTCCTCGATGACGCCTGTCTGCCGGCTGAACGCCTGCTCGATCTTTTCTACGTCGGCAGCGATTGCATCGGAGATGTCGGTGCTCCTGGCGGCGATCTGGTCGATATGGCCGGACAGCGAACGGTCGACATCCTTGCGCGTTTCGGCGAGCCTGGAGAGATCATCCTGCAATGCGCGGGTCAGCATGTCGCGGCCCTCGCTCAGCTTGCCGACATGACCAGCGACGATCTCGTCGACCTCGCTGCGGCTCATTGCAAGCCTCTCCAGATCGGCTTCCAACGCGCGCCTGAGGATGTCGCGGCCTTCGGCCAGTTTCTCGACTTGGCCGGCAACCAGCCCATCGATACTCGAGCGGCTTTCGGCCAGCTTGGCGAGATCGTCCTCGAGCGCCTTCGACAGGGTCGAGCGGTCCTGGACGAGCTTCTCTGCGTGGGTTGCGACAAGGCTGTTGACGTTGCCGAGATCGGCTTCCAGGGCACGCGAAAATTGTGCGCGATTGTCAGTCAATAGCTGCGACTGATCGGCGATGGCGCCCCTGATCGTGCTGAGATCGGCCTCCAAGGCGCGCTTGAGAATGTCGCGGCCTTCGGCCAGTTTCTCGACTTGGCCGGAAACCAGTCCGTCGATGCTCGAGCGGCTTTCGGCCAGCTTGGCGAGATCGTCCTCCAGCGCGCGCTTGAGGATGTCGCGGCCCTCGGCCAGCTTTTCGACCTGGCCGGAGACCAGCCCGTCGATGCTCGACCGGCTCTCTGCCAGCCTGGCGAGATCGTCCTCGAGCGCCTTCGAAAGGGTCGAACGGTCCTCGGCGAGCTTGTTCATATGATCGGAGACGACGCCCCGCACGGCCTCGAGATCGGTCTCCAGTGCTCGCGACAGCTGACCGCGATCCTCCGCCAGCTTCTCGGATTGACTGGCGATGACGCCCTTGACGGTGCTCAGATCGGCTTCGAGCGCGCGCTTGAGGATGTCGCGGCCCTCGGCCAGCTTTTCGACCTGTCCGGCAACCATCACATCGATGCTCGAGCGGCTTTCGGCCAACTTGGCGAGATCGTCTTCGAGCGCCTTCGAAAGGGTCGAACGGTCCTCCGTGAGCTTGTTCATGTGATCGGAGACAACGCCCCGCACAGTCTCCAGGTCGCTCTCCAGTGCCCGTGACAGCTGGCCACGGTCTTCCGCCAGCTTTTCGGACTGGCTGGCGATGACGCCCTTGATCGCGTTCAGGTCCGATTCAAGCGCGCGCTTGAGGATGTCGCGGCCTTCGGCCAGCTTCTCGACCTGGCCGGCAACCAGCCCATCGATGCTCGACCGGCTTTCGGCCAACTTGGCAAGATCGTCTTCAAGCGTCTTCGAAAGCAGGCTGCGGTCATCGGCGAGCCTGCCAGAATGATCGGCGATCAGGCTCCTGATGTCGGACAGGTCGTTATCGAGCGACTGAGAAAGCCCGCTACGGTCTTGCGCCAATTTCGCCGAATGCGCCTCGATGAGGCCATTGATGCCGGCGATGTCGGCTTCCAGCGCACTGGCGAGTATGGCGCGACCCTCGGCGACCTTTTCGACTTGACCGGCGACAAGGCCGTCGATGCTGGCGCGACTCTCTGCCAGCTTGCCGAGGTCGGCCTCGAGCGCGCGCGAAAGAATGCTGCGGCCTTCAGCGAGCTTGCCGACGTGCCCGGCAACCATTTCATCAATTATCGTGCGGGCTTGCGCGAGTTTTCCAGAGTCTTCGTTCAAGGCCTGGGCAAGCCTGTTGCGACCCTCTTCAAGGCTTTCGAGATGGCTGCCCAGCGAAGCGTCGATCGCTGCGCGCGATTCGTTGACCTTGCGCAGATCCTCTTCAAGGGCGCGCGAGATCAGGCCGCGGCCTTCGGCAAGCTTCTGCACCTGGTTGGCCACCGCTGCGTCGATTTCGGCGCGACCCTCGGCGAACTTCGCCAGATCGGCCTGCATTGCCGCCGCCATCCGGTCACGGCTTTCGGAAAGCTTGCGGCTGTGGTTTTCGACGGCTTCCTCGATACCGGCGCGAGCATCGGCAAGCCGCTGGATGTCCGTATCGAACGAACGCGATACGACATGGCGCGCCGCCTCCATGCGCCCGGCGAAATCGCCGGCGCGGGCTTCAAGCATGGTCGAGGTCGATGAAATGATGTCGGCCATGTCGGCGCCGATCTGGGTCTTGCCCTGATCGATCATCGCCGACAGCGTCTCCTTGCTGTCCTGGAAGGTGTGGGCGATTTCGCGCGCGCGCTCGACCAGCGTCTCGTTGATCTGGCGTGCGCGAGCCTCCAGCGCGGCGTTGAGCTTCTGCGTACCGGTGTCGAGCGCCTCGGCACGGGTCTGGAACTCGCTGATAAGCGCCTGGCCACGTTCGGCAAGCGTCCGTTCGATGCCGTTAAGGCTGGCTTCGAATTCGGAATTGAGCGTTCGCGCGGCACCGCCGAGCAGCGACACCATGCCGGTCGTGCGGTCATCGAGCAGGTCGGTCAGTGACCGCGTCAGGCCATCGGTGGTGTCCGTCAGCTTGGCGATGCGGGTGTCGAGCAGGCTGGCGAAGGCCTCGCCCGACGTCGACAGCCGGTCGGTGATCGATTCGAGCCGGCCTTCGACCGAATCGAAGATCGACATCGAGCTTCCGTTGATTCTGTCGATCAACGTATCGCCGGATTCGTTGATCGTCATCGACAGCTTGGTCGAGGCGTTGAGAATGCTGTCGCGAATGATATCGCTGGCGGCGTTGATCTCATCCTTCAGCGTCTCGTGGGCCCCAGTGATCGAGGCTCGCACGCGCTCGGCATGGGTGACGACCGCTTCGCGCTCGCTGCCCAGCCCGTCGACCAGCGAGCGGATGCGGGACTCGTTCTCGGAGTAGGAGCGCTCGATCTGGTTCACCTCGCCGTGAACGAGCGTTTCGAGCTCGACGGCACGCGCAAGCGTGCGTTCGATGCCTTCGCCCATGGCCGCCACCTCGCGGCGAACCGCTTGGCCGATCATCATGACGCGATCCTGGGCAAGATTTTCCGGCTCGGCCAGACGGAAGGCCACCTCGGTCATCGACTGCGCGGCAAGGCGCATCTCCTGAGCACGGCGAATCATCACTGCGAATGCCCAGAACAGGATGACGGGCACGATTGCCGCGACCGCCAGGCCGATCAGCTCTGGACGGGCGAAAAACTGATCGAAGGTGCGGATGTTCCAGATGCCAGGTCCGAACAACAGGTTCGCAAGGCCGCCAGCGCCGGCGATCCAGGCCAGCGAAACGAAAGCCACGACCCAATAGATCGTGTTCGAGGCGCGCCGATTAAGGGTGTGCAGGAGCATCTTATAGTCTTTTTGACGATCGTCGTTGGCAGGCGAGAAAGCTGCCGGCTGCGAGCCATTGCGCGTTGCGACAGGACGCAACTCAGCCGGCTTGGCCTTTGGCGCGGAATTTGCGTTCTGGCTTTGATTGGCGGCTGGTGCCGCGTTCTGGGTCTGGTCCGGGGCAGGCGGTTCGTTCTGGCTGCGACCTTCGCGCGCCAGCTCGTCGGCGGCTTGCGATATTTGCGCTTCCAGATCTTCCATGGATGCCGCCATGTCGAAGTCGCCGCCGGCATCGCCGCTCAGATCGATATCAAGTGCCTTTTCGAGTTCCCTGGCTACGTCGCTGTCGAGCGTTCTTGTCGTCGTTGGTTTCTTCGCCATGCCTTCGCTACCCTGTACAAGCTGCGGCGGGACTTATGGTTCTGCTTATTGATTCTGCCTAGCGTGTCCCGCGCAGGAGGCTGAAAATGGACCTGTCGTATCGTAATGACACAGCCGGGTAAAGAAAACATGCATTCCGCCCGATACGTAAAACTTTAAATATAAGGTTAACACAGCCGTGATTCCGGCGCCGTTATCGCGACATTTTTCCGGGTCAATCATTAACCCGTTGTCCACCGGATACGCCTAGTTTTTGCGGCGGTCGAAGAACGGAGTCTCAAAGTGATACGTGGCGAAAACGGCATTGCCTTCTCGATGCCCGGCGGCGACGTGTCGGGGACAGCCGGGGCGCGGCCGATCGACCTGGCTCATCTTGCGCGCCAGACGATGGGCGATCGGAGCCTCGAGCAGGAGGTGTTGGCCCTGTTCGTGCAGCAGGCGCTGTCGGTGCGCGACAAGATCGTCGATGCGGATGTCAGGCAGCGGCTGCTATTGGCACACGGGCTCAAAGGCTCGGCGCGCGGTGTCGGCGCCTTCGCCATTGCCGATTGCGCCAGTGCGATCGAATGCCGGCCCGAAGACGCCAGCACGCTGAAGCGGCTTGGCTCGCTGATCGAAGAAGTGCGCGACTTCGTCGCCGCCATCAGCCGATAGAACTTATTCCCAAAACGCCACGCAGCGGCGCTTTCGCGCCGCAGTTGACTTGTCCGGCAGAGTGATTATGTCGGCTCAGACTCCCTTCAGGTGACAAATGACCAAGCTGACCTTCATCGCCCATGACGGCACGCATTTTGACGTGGATGCCGAAAACGGCTCGACCGTCATGGAAAATGCGATCCGCAATGCGGTGCCGGGAATAGAAGCGGAATGCGGCGGCGCCTGCGCCTGCGCGACCTGCCATGTCTATGTCGACGAAGCCTGGACGGCGGAGGTCGGCGAGCCGGAAGCCATGGAAGAGGACATGCTGGATTTCGCCTACGAGGTCCAGCCGAACTCGCGGCTGTCATGCCAGATCAAGGTGCGCGATGCCCTCGACGGGCTGGTCGTGCGCGTGCCGGCCCGCCAGGGCTGAAGCCGATTTTTGCCGCTGCCGCTTGGCAGCGGACCAATGGTCATGCAGTGTCGCGCCGTTTTCCCTTAAAGGCGCATGCTCCATGACCGCTATCACCAAGACGGACGTACTCATTGTCGGGGCAGGGCCTGTCGGCCTGTTTGCCGTATTCGAGCTCGGCCTCTTCGACATGAAGTGCCATCTGATCGACATACTCGACCGGCCCGGCGGGCAGTGCGCCGAACTCTATCCGGAAAAGCCGATCTACGACATTCCGGGTTGGCCCTCGATCTCGGCGCAAGGTCTGGTCGACAAGCTGCTTGAGCAGATCGCGCCGTTCAAGCCCGAATTCACTTATAACCGCATGGTTTCGAGCCTGGAAAGACTGGAGGACGGCAGCTTCCGCGTCACTTCCGACGAAAACGAGGTGTTCGAAGCCAAAATAGTAGTGATCGCCGCCGGCGGTGGCTCTTTCCAGCCGAAGCGGCCGCCGATTCCGGGCATCGAACCCTATGAAGGCAAGAGCGTGTTCTACTCGGTGCGTCGCATGGAGGACTTTCGCGGCCATGACCTCGTCATCGTCGGCGGCGGCGATTCGGCGCTCGACTGGACGCTGAACCTGCAGCCGGTGGCCAAGAGCGTGACGCTGGTGCACCGGCGGCCCGAATTCCGGGCAGCGCCCGACAGCGTCAACAAGATGTATGCCATGCAGGAGATGAAGCAGCTGGAATTCCAGGTTGGACAGGTGACTGGCCTGACCGGCAACGACGGCCAACTCGCCTCCGCCATCATCAAGGGGCCGGAGGGCGATATCGAAGTGCCGTGTACGCGGATGCTGCCGTTCTTCGGCCTGACAATGAAGCTCGGCCCAATCGCCGAATGGGGCCTCAATCTCCACGAGAACCTGATCCCGGTCGACACCGAAAAATTCCAGACGTCGGTGCCCGGCATCTTCGCCGTCGGCGACATCAACTGGTATCCCGGCAAGTTGAAGCTGATCCTGTCGGGCTTCCATGAGGTCGCCTTGATGGCGCAGGCAGCCAAGCGCATCGTCAGCCCCGGCGAGCGCATTGTATTCCAGTATACGACCTCGTCGACCAGTCTGCACAAGAAGCTCGGCGTGGTCGACTGAACCTCGCTATACGCTCGTCGGGCCGGTCTACTCCGCCAGGGCTGGGGCCACAGCCTCGGCATGGCCGCGAAGCGTTTTTTCCGGCATCAGCCAGAGCGTGATGAACGACAACAGCAAGGTCGCGGCCGCGGCAAGAAAGATCATCACGAACGGTGTGGCGGAGGCGATATGGCCGGCCGGCTGCGTGCCTTCGCTGGCCAGCGGCAGCCCGTAACCAAGGGCGACGGCACCAAGCATGGCGACGCCAAGCGCACTGCCCAGCGAGCGGAGGAAGGTGAGAACGCCGGTCGCCACGCCAAGGTGCATACGATCGACGGCGTTCTGGACCGAGACAGTGGCAACCGGAAAGGTCGTGCCTGTGCCCAGCCCTACGCAGGTCGTCAACACCTCGACAAGCAATAGCGAGGCATTCCCGGCGACCAGACTGAGCACGCCGAGGCACAGGATCGAGAAAACGGTGCCGATCATGGCAATGCGCTTATAGTGGAAAAAGCGGGCGATCATTCGCGCGCTGAATGTCGCACCGGCCACCGTGCCGAGCATCAGCCCAAGCAACGCGGTGCCCGATTCGCTGACCGACAGGCCGACGACCGACTGCAGGTAGACCGGCAGATAGACCGACAAGCCGACATTGGCGGCCTGTAGCAGGAACATCGACAGCGTGCCGGCGAGAACGATCGGATTGCCGAGCACTTCGAGCGAGATCAGCGGTTCGGCCGCGCGCATGAGCCGCAGCGCGAACGCGCTCCAGAACACCGCCGAGCAGGCGAGCAGTCCAAGGATTTCAGGTGACAGCCACGGATACTCGCTGCCGCCCCAGTTCAAGGCAAGCAGCAGCAGCGAGGTGGCCGCGACCAGAAGCAGCGCGCCGAGGCCGTCGATGCGGTGATGCTTTGCGGCGATCGGCAGCTTCTTGAGCGGCTTGTTGATGATCGCCATGGCCAGCAGGCCGAGCGGGATGTTGATCCAGAAGATCAGCGACCAATGCAGATGTTCGGCGAAGGTGCCGCCGAGCAGCGGCCCGGCGATGCTGGCGACGGCCCAGGTGCCCGAGATCCAGGCGGCGTAGCGGGCCCGCTCGCGCGGCGGCACGAGGTCGCCGATCACGGTCTGTGTCAGCGCGAACAGACCACCGCCGCCAGCGCCCTGGATCGCCCGGCCAACGACAAGAATCAGCATATTGGGCGCCATGGCACTGACCAACGACCCGGCGAGAAAGATCAGGATTGCCGCATAGACGGTCGGCCGGCGACCATAGATGTCGGAGATCTTGCCGTAGAGCGGCGCCACGGCGGTCGCGGTCAGCAGATAGCCGGTCACGATCCACGGCAGATATTCGGCATGCCCGAGCAGACGTGCCATCGTCGGCATCGCCGGCGCAACGATGGTCTGGTCGAGCGCCGCCAGCAGCATCGACAAAAGCACGCCGCCGATAATGGCGTTTTTCTCGGTTTCGGTCAGCGGGGTGCTGGTTTGCACCATCGCTTGCTTGTCGATAGCCTGGTCCATGTCCGTTCATCCACTATGCCTGCGTGCACTTCCGCGACGGGCTGGGAAGCATCTAGTACGCCGATTGGCGTTTGCCGGAGGCTGATCCCTGCGAACCTGGCATATGTCGTTCGCTATAGGCCGATTTCGACAGCGGCTCGAAAGTTTTTCGAAGCTGGCACCATGCTTCGGCAAAATTGGCTTTTGTTCGACGCGGAGTTCAGCCGGGAGCGAGCCGGCCGTTCTCAATGCGCTCGATGCGATAGTGCAAAAGCCGCAGGATACGGCTTTGGAAATTGACGCTTTCGACGCGATCGAAGCGCATCTGCTCCTGGTCGTGCTTGGCAAGCATGGCCGCTGTAATTTTCGCGGCCTTGGCCTTGGCCAGTTCGCAGGTCTTTTCCGGGTAGCTCGCCTTCAAGGCGTCTTCGAGTTCGCGGCCATGGTTCTTGGCAATCTCGACGTGGCGTTCCTCATGGCGCTTGATGTCGGCGGACAACGTATCCCAGAACAGCTTGACGCCGGCATCGGCTTTGCGCGGACGGCGCCACTCGGGAAGGATGACCTTGACCTTGACGGTGACGACAGCGTCGGCAATCCAGCACGAGCCCGGCTTTTGCGCATAGCTGACGCGGGTGGTGAACGCCATCTGGGTAGCGCCTGGATGCCGCGACCCGGTGCTTTTCACCTGAGGCCCGAGTTTCGACAGCTGGGTCTCGATGTCGTCGAGCGTGCTGCCGCCGATCGGGAAATAACTATATGTCTTGACGAGAGTTGCAGCGCCGGCCGGGAATGCGGTCAGAGCGAGCATCAGGGCGCAGAGGAGGGATCGTTTCATCGTGTTGCCTCTTTCCCCACCTTGCTTTACCGCCGTCTCCGGCGCAACGGAATTGATCCCCGGCCACGCCGCGGGATCGAACATGGTTGATGGGCAATGATGACAGGGCGATGGCAGTTGGCGCACGGACGCCATCTCGACCTTGGCGGCAAGGCCATGGTCGTCGGCATCCTCAACATCACGCCGGACAGTTTTTCCGACGGCGGCCTGTTCGATGTGCCGGAAAAAGCGGTGGCCCAGGCGCGCCGCATGGTGGAGGAGGGCGCCTCCGTCATCGACATCGGCGGAGAATCGACACGTCCCGGGGCGTCTGCGGTCTCCGCAAAGGAAGAGCAGGCCCGCATATTGCCGGTCATCGAGGCGCTCGCGACGTCTGGCGAAACGCTGATCTCGGTCGATACCTACCGCGAGGACACGGCCAAGCTTGCCGTCCAGGCCGGCGCGCATATCGTCAATGACGTCTGGGGCCTGCAGCGCGAACCGGGCATTGCCCGCGTCGCGGCCCAAACCGGCGCCGGCCTTGTCATCATGCACACGGGACGGGACCGGCAGAAACTGCCCGACGTGATTGCCGATCAGCTCTTCTTCCTCAGGAAGTCGCTGGAAATTGCGCGACGGAGCGGTGTTGCCGACGACCATATCGTGCTCGATCCGGGCTTCGGCTTCGCCAAGGAGACGGCCGCGGAAAATCTTGACCTGATGGCACGGTTTTCCGAGCTTCATGCGCTAGGTTTTCCACTGATGGCAGGCACATCGCGAAAGCGCTTTATCGGCACCGTCACCGGCCGCGACGCGGCCGCAAGGGGCGCCGGAACCGCAGCCACCAGCGTAATCCTGAGGCTCAAAGGCGCGCATCTTTTTCGCGTACACGATGTCGCAATCAACGTGGACGCGTTGGCCATCGCCGATGCTATGCTGGCACGTGAGATCGGGGAAAGCTGAGCCATGTATGTCATCCGCATGAAGAACTGCGCCTTCTTTGCCCGGCACGGTGTGCTGGACGAAGAAGAGACGCTCGGCCAGCGCTTTTATGTCGATGCGGCACTCACGGTGGATCCCGGGCGGGCGCTGGTCGAGGATTCCATCGAGGACACCGTCAATTACGGCATCGCTTTTGCGGTCATCGAGAAGATCATTACCGGCGAGCGGCGCTTTCTGATCGAAGCGCTGGCGCTCGAAGTGGCGAGGGCGCTGACGGCGCGGTTTCCGCAGATCAAAAAGGCCGAGATCACGGTGCGCAAGCCGAATGCCCCGGTGCCGGGTGTGCTCGATCATGTCGAGGTGACCGTTGTCTGGCCAGAATAATACCGTCTATCTCAGCCTTGGCGGCAATCTCGGTGATCCGGCAAAGTCGATGGCTGCGGCACTGGGCATTCTGGATGCCGACGAGAGCACGCGCGTCATTGCCGTTTCGTCGCTCTACCGCACGCCGCCCTGGGGCAAGCTCGATCAGCCGGATTTCCTCAACGCGGCGGCCGAAATCTCGACCGCGCTCGCGCCGCGGGCTTTGCTCGACCTTTGCCTCGACGCCGAGCGAAAACTGAAGCGGGTGCGCGAGGAGCGCTGGGGTCCACGCCTGATCGATATCGACATTCTGGTGTTCGGCGACCGCATCATCCACGAGACCGGACTGGAGGTGCCGCATCCGCGCATGCTGGAGCGCGCCTTCGTGCTGGCGCCGCTGGCAGAAATTGCGCCGGAGCTTGTGGTCGACGGCAAGAGCGTGTCGGAGCGGCTGGCCGCCGTCGACACATCGGGCATTGAACGGCTACCGTCAGGTCAGGATTGGTGGAAACCCTGACGCTGCCGCCATCGGTGCCCGAAGTCAGCCGGAAAACCCACCTCCGTCGAGGAACATTTGTTCGTCCGGTGTCGTCTCGCGGCCAAGCATCCTGTTTCGATGCGGAAAACGGCCGAAGCGCTGGATGATGTCGCGGTGCTCGATCGCATATTTCAGGTAGGAGGGGGCTTTGGCGGCGGTCAGCTCCATCGATCTGAGCTGATCGGTGAGGTCCTCCGAATGCTCATAGGGCAAATAAAGAAAGACGCGGAGGTTTTCGTCGAGCGCCAGGTCATGGCCGGCGGCGATCGCTTTCCCGGCGAAATGCCGCGCCAGCGGGTCCGTAGCGTACATGTGGCCGGTGCCGCGAAAGCAGTTTCGCGGAAACTGGTCCAGCAGGATCATCAGTGCCAGCGACCCTTCGGCGTGTTCAGACCAGCCGTCGCATTCGCGGCGGGCGGCGGCGAAGTGCAGATCGAAAAACCGGGTGCGAAAGTCGATATCAAAGGCGTCGTTCTTCTCGAACCACGCGTCCTCCCCCGCGTCGCGCCAGAATCCGGTGACGGAGAGAGCGCGCTCGTCCAGTTCGTTCATCATTCGCGTCGTTCCAAGGTTTAATCGGCCGGTTCGGATTTCTGCAGCACGCCGGCGGTCTCTTCGTTGAGCGCCTGGCCCGCGCGCCGTGGTGTGCTGAGCGGCGTCGGGATGGGCGTGCCAATATTGCCTTTGAGGAAACGCCGCCCGGCGCGAATGCCTTCGGCCTGTTGAAGTTCGAAACGGGCAGCATCGCGGCGGCGGACGTCCTCGACTACCTCGGCGACCTCTTCCGGATCGACGCCGAGGGCTTCAAGTGTCGAGCCGCCGAAGACGAGCGCCGATTCGAACGTCTCGCGGAGCTGATAGTCGACGCCGGCACGAATGAGCTGCAACGCCGTGCCGCGGTCGAAGGCGCGCGCCAGCACCGTCAGCAAGGGAAACTCCGCCTTGATCAGCTCGGCGATGCGCACGGCGGCATCGGGCTTGTCGACGCAGATCAGCACGGCGCGTGCCCGCCCGGCTCCCGCGGCCCGCAGGATGTCCAGCCGCGTGCCATCGCCATAATAGACCTTGAAGCCGAAATCGGCTGCCGCCTGGATCATTTCGACCTCATTGTCGATGATCGATACGTCGATCCCGCGCAACAAAAGCGGCTGGCTGGCGATCTGGCCGAACCGGCCAAAGCCGATGATCAGCACGCTGCCGGTCAGGCCGTTGGCGACATCCACGCCTTCGAGCGACTGCTCGTCGCGTGGCGTCAGATACCGCAGGGCTATGATCGCCAAGGGCGTCAGCACCATGGAAATGATGACGATGGCGGTCAGCATCGCATTGGCCTGGCTATCGATGATCCCGACCGCCGCCGCTGCCGAATAGAGGACGAAGGCGAATTCGCCGCCTTGCGCCATGAAGACCGCGCGCTCGAGCCCTTCCCGGTGGCCGGTTTTGAGGACGCGGGCGACGATATAGATGCCGATCGCTTTCATCACCATGTAGGCGACGACATAGATGGCAATGAGCTGCCAGTTGACGACGACCACATGCAGGTCGAGCGACATGCCGACGGCGAGGAAGAACAGCCCGAGCAGAATGCCGCGGAAAGGTTCAATGTCGGCCTCCAGCTGATGGCGGAAGGTCGATTCCGACAAAAGCACGCCGGCCAGGAAGGCGCCCATCGCCATCGACAGGCCGGAAAGCTGCATGGCGAGCGCTGACCCGAGAACGACCAGAAGGGCGGCAGCGGTCATCACCTCACGGGCGCGCGCATCCGCCAGGATACGAAAGAACGGATTGAGCAGATAGCGCCCGGCAACCACCAGCCCGACGATCGCGGCAAGGCCGATGCCGACCTCCGTCAACCGATCCGACAGGCTCATATCGGCGCCGCCCGGCGCGAGGAAGGCGATCAGCGCCAGCAGCGGCACGATGGCCAGGTCTTCCAAAAGCAGGACCGAAACAATGCGTTGGCCCTTGGGCGTGGCCAGTTCGCCGCGTTCTTCCAGCAATTGCATGACGATTGCCGTCGAGGTGAGCACGAAACCGGCGCCGGCGACGAAGGATTGCGCGATAGGAAAACCTCCCGCCAGCCCGACGCCGGTCAGCAGAACCGCGCAGACGCCGACCTGCAGCGCGCCAAGCCCGAAGATCTCGCGGCGCAGGCCCCATAGCCGTGACGGCTGCATTTCCAGCCCGATGATGAACAGGAACATGACGACGCCGAGTTCGGCGACATGAAGAATGGCTTCCGATTCGGAAAAGATGCGCAGTCCGAATGGTCCGATCACGACACCGGCCGCCAAATAGCCGAGGATGGAGCCGAGTCCCATGCGCCTGAAGATCGGTACCGCAACGACGCCGGCGGCAAGCAGCGCCACCACCTGAATCAGATCGCTGTTGGATGCCTCTGCCGCCATGCCTGCCGTTCCGCTCTCTTGGGAGTCAAGCGGCCAAGATAGGGGCTTCGAGGCGGATCGAACAGTGCGAATGCGGCGCATTGTGAAGGCGATATTGCAGGCGCGCTGCACAGGATAATGGGGTGCCTGGCGTTGCTTGTTCCAGCGATCCGGCGCTAAGGACGCCCGGCTTCGGCCAGTGGAGGGTGAGCGACGATCAAGTCGCAGCCCTTTTTGAGGAGATGACTGACATGAAGACGTTTTTGCTGGTTGCCGTTGGCATCGCGGCGCTTGCCGGCTCGGCCTGTTCGAAAGCACCCGAGTGCACGACCGAGATACTGACCAAGAAGGCCCAGGACATGACTGCGGCACTTCAGGCTGCGATTACCAAGGATCCAGCCAAGGCAGCCGACCTCGGGGCCAAGGTCCAGGCGGTCACAACCAAATATCAGGGCGGCACGACAGCGGCCGAGGCCTGCAAGGCCTATGACGAGGTGATTGCCGCGATCAAGGGCTGAGCACTTAATTGCAAATCAAAAGAGGGCGGCGCCCTCTGGCCGCCGCCTTTCTCACGCTGAAAGTCAGTTCGGAGTTATGGAGCCGACCTCAACTGCATCGATCCGCTTCAACTTCATGCCGATGACCGGTACCAGCTGCTGGTCGACGCGCACGGCAACGGTCACCGTCATCGAATTGTCGTCGGGGACAAGCGCCTGCATAACGCCGCGCAACTGATTGCGATTTATGGTGAAAACCACCTTGTGCGCATCGACGACATTGCCACCGATAATGTCGAGGCCGGAGCCGGCGGCCCCGCCCATGAAGCTGCCCTTGTAGCCCTGCCGGCCCTTGTGTTCGATCGTTGCCGACATCTGCTGGGTGAACATGCCTACCCGGCAGCCGCCGTCGAGCGACATGCCAACCTTGCCGTCAGGCGTCGAGCCGATGAAGCTGCAGGTGAATTTCGTGCCCTTGTATTTGCCGGCAACGATTTCCCCTGGGCCGACCCATTTGCCTTCGACCGATCGAAAGAACTGCTTGTCCGGTTCCGCCGCCGAGGTCTTTCCGGCAATGCCGACGGTTGCGACAAGCGCGAGCGCCACGGGCAGCCCGCTGGACAGAATAACGCTTTTCATCGACGACACCCGGCAACAAAGAGACTGGTTTGGACGCTTCCGACCATGGACAAGATTGGTTAATGCTTTGTCACCCCAAGGCGATAGTCACGTTCCGGAAGCGGATGTTTCTTTTTCTTTCTTT
The DNA here is from genome assembly GCF_005063415.1 of Mesorhizobium sp. Classification (GTDB taxonomy): domain Bacteria; phylum Pseudomonadota; class Alphaproteobacteria; order Rhizobiales; family Rhizobiaceae; genus Mesorhizobium. The sequence goes on along the minus strand of NZ_SUEG01000073.1, from coordinate 507 downwards.
GCAGCAAAGGAGGTCAGCGCGGAGAGGAAATCGCCCAATCCGGGCCGCCTGACAGCGTAAAAGGGCAGGGGCCTTGCGGTTTCCATCGCTGCAATGCCGATGCGCGCAGTCATCATGCCGTTGACGACGCCTTCGCCGAGCTTGGCCGAGAGCCGGGCGGCAAGGCCGTGGCCAACAATCTGCTGGACGAAACTGTCGCCGACGGCGATCGACCCGGTGACCGCGAGATGGGCGAGAACGCTGCGCGCCAGGCGGAAAAAGCCAAGCGTGCCGGGGCGGCCGCCGTTTCGGGCTTGGCCGCGACAAATGCCGACAACTCGTCGACCACGGCGCGGGCGGCCTTCGGATCGTCGCGGGCAATCGCATCGAGCGCCCGCTTTTGCAACTTTTCGACCTCGGCAAGGCGGGCAATCGCCATGAACTCGCGCACGAGGATGATCAGAAGCGCCAGGATGGCGATCGCGGCCAAGCCCGAAACCGCGGCCGGCAGGCGCTCGCTGGCCGAAT